>JBOHSB010000184.1:0-27778 GCA_050733015.1 Gemmatimonadales bacterium | reverse complement strand
CCCGTGGATTTCCCTCGGATTGAGCGCCGCGCTCCACGCGGCGCTTCTGGTGCTGGCGGTGCGACTGTCGCGCGCGCCCGAGGAGCCGGCGGCGGAACGGAGCCGGGCCGACGCCAACGACGCCGCCAGGCAGGTACAGATGGTGTATCTGCCTCCGCCGCCGGCGCCGCGCGTCTTGCCCCAGCCTCCGCCACCTCCGCCGCCTCAGCCTACCCCGCCGCCGACGCCACCCCCGCCGCCGCGGCAGCCGGTTCCGCGCCTCGCGCCGCCGCCGGAGAAGGAGCAGCGGACGCCCGAGCCGGACGCGAACGCGCCGCCGGAGGCGGAGCGGCGCGAGGGCGAGGAGCCGACCAACGACGATCCGGCCGGCGGCGAGAAGGCCGGCGCGGACGCCAAGCCCGGCTCACCCGCGCCGGCGGAGGACAACGCCGTCACGATGGAGTCCGAGGCGAGACGGATCTTCGGGCGGCCGCGCCTGGGGCCACGGCCCGGCGCGGGGCCGCGCGCGAGCCGGCCCATGGAGGCGTACCTGCCCGATCACCCCGAGCGGTGCGTGCCCAAGGAGCCCCAGCCGGCCGACTCGACCCGGGAGCCGCAGTTCGGGACCGTCATGGGAAGGATCTTCCGGCAGGACAGTCACGAGCCGCTTGCCGGCGCGCACCTGCAGATGCTGGGGACGCCGTTCGTCACGTTCACGGACGGGAACGGGGAGTACCGCTTCCGGTTCGATCTGGCGCTGGTGGACAACTGCCGCACGCAGTACGTGCGGGTGACGGCGCCGGGGTACGAGTCGCGGCTGCTGGTGCTGATGGTCGGGCAGAACATCCGGAGTGATGACGTGGTGCTGAAGAAGAAGTGAGCCTCATCCCGAGCGCAGCGAGGGGCCTTGCCAGGGAATGGTTCGAATTCGGCCCGGCAAGGTCCCTCGCTTCGCTCGGGATGAAGGTGTGGGATGAAGCAGTCAGGCCCGAGCGACTGCCAATACGATCGCCAGGGCCGCGAGCACGACGGCCGCGATGGCCGCATAGGACACGAGTCGCGTCCGCCGCTCCAGTCTTGCTGCCGCCGCCTCCGTCGACTCATTCAGTGCCTTGAGCGCATCCCCCTGGCGCTGCTCGAGCTTCTGGAGTGAGCTGCTCTGGCGCCGCTCGAGCGCGTCGAGCCGCTCGCCCAGCAACGCCAGCTCCCCGCGCAGCGCCTCCTGCCCTTCCGACATCTCCTCCATCGTCCCGGCCAGGGTCTCGGGCGCGCCGCCGTTGTCGAACAGCGACTGGCCCATCACCGACGTGCCGGCGATGACCTCCTCCATTCCCTGCACGAAGTGCCGCTGGTGGATCCGCTTGTCGGCGTCGGGGCCGGGCTCGGTCGTGGCGCTCTGCGCGGCCTTGAGCACCGCGTTCTTGATGTCGCCGCCGCTCCGGGGGTAGGCCTCGGCGAGGGCGCGGAAGTCCACGTCGTCGGCCAGGGGCGTCTTGCTGGGATGGACCTGCACCCGCCAGATCCGCTCCCGCGCGTCCGCGTCGGGCATCTCGAAGAGAATGTGGGTGCGGATCCGGCGCTCGAACGCGGGATCCATGTTGGCGGCGAGGTTGGTGGCGAAGATCACGATGCCGGGAAAGGTCTCCAGCTCGTGGAGCAGCACGTTGACCACCGAGTTGGCTTCGCGGTCCACTGCCGCCTGCATCACGGTGAACCGGCGGCCCGCGATCGCGTCGGCCTCGTCGAAGAACAGCACGGCGTCCTGCCGCTCCGCCGCGCGGAACACCGAGGCCACGTGCTTGGCGGTCTGCCCCACCCAGCGCGACTCGAGCTCCGAGTAGCGCACCACCAGCAGCTTTCGATGCAGTGTGTAGGCCAGGGCCTCGGCGCAGATGGTCTTGCCGGTCCCCGGCGGCCCGGCGAAATGAAACGCCAGGCCGAGGCCGGTGGTGTGCCGTTCGGCGAGACCCCACTGGCGGAAGATGAGATCGTGCTTGCGCACCAAAGCCAGGGCGTGATTCAGCGCTTGAAGCGTGCGCTCGGGCAGCACGACGTCGTCGAACGAACGCTGCGGCTCGACCGCTTCGACCAGCTCCCGGGACTGGGAGCCGAAGAAGAGATCGCGGATGGAATCGGCCATGCAGGAAAGATAGGGCGAACGTCCCGCCCCGGCGGGGGCGAGGCGGGCGCGCTACTCGCGCGCCCGGGTCCGGTCCACCTCGGCGTCCGCGACCTTGCCGCCGGTCACCCGGTCCCAGGCGTCCCGGACGGCCGCCTTGATCTCGTCCCAGGCGGAGGGGCTGCCGCTCTCGTCGCGGTAGCGGTCCCAGCCGGTGCGGAGGTCCGGCTCGGCATCGTCCCAGCTCCGGCCCAGGTGGTGGCGGGCGGACTCGAAGCCGTAGCGGTAGGCGGGGCGGAAGCGGTCGTAATAGTCGGGTCCCAGCGCGTAGGGCCGGCTGCTGAAGTTCTCCTCCCAGTAGTTGTCCTCGGTCTCCCAGGCGGCCTTCCAGCCCACGCCGAGCTCGTCGGCGTCCTCGGGCAGGTCCTGATCGCGGTCGGCCATGCAACCCTCCATCGAAGCGGAAACGGGGGCGAACGCCCTCAACGTAGCGCGCGCCGCGGCCGGCCCCGGTGACCAGGCTCACGGGGCGGGCCGCCCTGGCCAACGGTGCGACCGGCCCGAACGGAACGCCTAGCCCTGCTTGGCCGAGACCGCTCGCCCTACCGTTTGCATCCTCCGACCGCACACCGCCATACTCCGGTTCCGGGCCTTCGCCCGGTGCACCGATCCCGGAGCCCCGATGCCCCACTCCCCGATCCAGCAACCGTGAAGCGCGCATCCGCCCGCGTGCTGGCCCTGCGCGCGGTGTTCCGCACGGTCGGTATGGCCGCGCCCGAGCTCGCGGCGCGCTGGGCGGAGACGCTGTTCTGCACGCCCCCGCGGCACGAGCCACGGAGCGGCGACGAGGCGTTCCTCGAGACGGGCCGGCGCTTCACGGTGCGGTGCGACGGCCAGGATCTCGCCGCCTGGGAGTGGGGCTCCGGGCCGACGGTGGTGCTGGTGCACGGCTGGGGCAGCCGGGCCGGACGGTTCAGCGTCATGGGACGCGGGCTGCTGGCGGCGGGACGCCGCGTGGTGGCCTACGACGCGCCCGCCCACGGCCACTCGACCGGCCGGCTCGCCTCGCTGATCGAATTCGCCCGGGCGCTGCGGGCCGTGGCCGACAGCGCGGGACCGGTCCATGGAGTGGTGGGCCACTCACTGGGTGGGGCCGCCGCCGTGCTGGCGATCCGCGACGGGCTGGCCGTCGAGCGGGCGGTCCTGCTTGCGGCGCCGGCGGACGTCACCCGGTTCAGCACGACCTTCGCCGATCATCTGCGCATCCCACCCAAGGCGCGGGCCGCGATGCGACGGAACCTCGAGCGCCGGCTCGACGCGCGCTGGGACGAGCTCCACATCCCCACCATCGTGCGGAGGTTCCGGACCGCCGTGCTGCTGATCCACGATCGCGGCGATGCCGACGTGCCGTTTCGCAATGCCCAAGAGATCGCCGCGGCCTGGCCCGGCGCCCGGGTTCTCGCCACCGACGACCTGGGCCACCGCGCGGTGATGCGCGACCCGACGGTGGTGCGCTCGGCGGTGGCCTTCCTCACGAAAGCCTCCGCCAGGTGATCGTCATGGATCGGGAGAACACGATGGCGAAGGGGTGGTCTCACGTGCTATCGAGCACCAACGACCTGGACGAGCTGGATCGGTTTCGCCTTCGGGTCGGGGCGCCGCGCCAGGCCCTCCATCTCGGCAATCGCCGGTGGCCCCACCTGGATCTCAAGCTCGAGCCGCGCGACCGCGCGCTCGCGGACCCCGAGGTCCGGGTGTTCGAGCGAACGTCCGACATGCTGCGGTTTCTGAAGCGGGGCCAGCGGAGCGAGACGGCGGATCCCGGCGGGGCCTAGACCCGCACCAGCACAGCCCTCGCCGGAGGCGGCGCGGTGAGATCCGGGTGGCTCCGGATCCAGGCCTTGAGCTCGCGCAGGGCAGCGCTGTCTGCCGGGGTCACCGGGGCCGCGTCGGGAAAGACGTCGCCAGGGTCGGCCTGGCTGGTGGAGGAGTCACCCTTCAGCGAGTCCGCAGGGAAGGAGTCCGCCGGCTGGCTGGCCTCGAGGGTGTCGTTGGGTAGGGTGGGACTGGGCGAGAGCGCGGTGGTCTGGGCGGCCAGCGCCTGCCCCGCCGCGGCGAGGAGCGCGAAGACGATAGGAATGCGTAGCACGCGAGGCACGGGCCCCTCCTGGCTGAAGTCGCGGGCGTTTCCTATCGAATAGTGCGCTCCGGGGTCGTGGGCGCGCGCGGCCCTGGGCCGGAGTCCAGAAGTGACGGGGGACACAAAGAGGGCGGGAAGGCAGGAAGGCGGAAGGGTTGCCGAGGCCGCGATGGCTGGCAGCGAATGGCATTCCTGTCTTTCCGCCGTTCCGCCGTTCCGCCCTCTACAGAATCTTCTTCCCGAACGCCGACTGCACCAGCTCCACCGCGAAGGCCGCCGAGGCGTTTCCCTGGTCGAGGATCGGATTGACCTCCACCATCTCGAGCGACGTCATCACCCCGGAATCGTGCAGCAGCTCCATGATCAGGTGGGCCTCCCGGTAGTCCAGCCCGCCCTTCACCGGCGTGCCCACGCCGGGCGCCACGGTCGGGTCCACCGCGTCCAGGTCGAAGCTCACGTGCACGTAGTCGGCCCCGTCGGTCACCCGGGCCAGCGCCTTCTTCATGACGCGGTGGATGCCGTGCCGGTCGATGTCGGACATCGTGTGCACCTGCACGCCGGTCTCCTTGAGGCGCCGCTTCTCGCCCTCGTCGAGACTCCGGATGCCGACCAGCGCGATGTTCTCCGGGTCCACCTTGGGGGACCGGCCCCCGATGCCGGTCAGCTTGTCGGGGCCGTAGCCCAGGAGGGACGCCACCGGCATGCCGTGGATGTTGCCCGACGGCGAGGTCTCGGGTGTGTTGATGTCGCCGTGGGCGTCCACCCAGAGCAGGCCGAGCTTCTTCCCCTGGCGCCGGCAGAAGGCGGCGATGCCCGACACGGTGCCGGCCGCGATCGAGTGATCGCCGCCGAGCACCAGCGGGAAATGGCCCCGGCTCATGATGCGGTCCACCTTGCGGGACGCCACCGTGGACGCGCGGACGATCTCGGCGAGGTAGCGCGCGTGAACGTCGCCGACCTTGAGCTCCTCCATGTTCTTGATGGTGATGTCGCCCTCGTCCACCACCGTGTGGCCCAGCTCGCGGAGCGCCGTCGCCAGACCGGCGATGCGGATGGCGGACGGGCCCATGTCCACCCCCCGCCGGCCGGAGCCGAGGTCCATGGGAACGCCCAGCAGGTGGACGATCATGCGGCCAGCCTCGGTGGCGGGAGCACGTGGATGGAGGGGTTATTCATCGGCAGGAATGTAATGTTGCTTTCATCCCGAGCGCAGCGAGGGACCTGTTCACCCGGTCTTCGATTCCCGTGGAGCAGGTCCCTCGCTGCGCTCGGGATGAAGTCGTCACGACTGGCGGCATCGGCCGGCGCGGTTAGGTTGGGTCGGCATACTGGTGCCATGGCGCGAGGATCGGTCGCATGGGGACTAGCGTTCTCGAGGACGAGGAGGCGCCGGCCATCCTGGTGAACGGGGACGGCCGGTCCTCCTATGTGCTCATCTGTGAACACGCGTCGAACCGGTTGCCCAGGACGCTCGGCACGCTCGGATTGCCTCAGTCGGAGCTCACGCGCCACATCGCCTGGGACATCGGCGCCGAGCAGGTGGCGCGCCGGCTGTCGCGACTGATGGACGCGCCGCTCGTGCTGCAGCGCTATTCGCGGCTGGCCTACGATTGCAATCGCCCGCCCGACGCGGCCGACGCCATGCCGGAGATCAGCGAATCCACCGACATTCCCGGCAACCGGAATCTGTCGCCTGCCGACAGGCTGGCCCGCATTCGCGAGATCTACCGCCCGTTTCACGGGGCCATCACCGATCTCCTCGACCGCCGGGCGGCGGACGGGGTACGATCCATGGTGGCGACGATCCACAGCTTCACCCCGGTGTACAAGGGTGAGCGGCGCGCGGTGCAGCTGGGCATCCTCCACGACCAGGACGCCCGGCTGTCGCGGAAGCTCATCACCAGCTTCCCCGGCGTGGATGCCCGCCTCAACGAGCCGTACGGACCGACCGACGGCGTGCTCCACACGCTCACGCTGCACGCGGCGCCCCGGCAGCTGCGGCGCGTGATGATCGAGATGCGCAACGACCTCATCGCGAACGAGCGGGGGCAGGACGAGTGGGCCGGACGGTTGTCCGCGTCGCTCGATCAGGCAGCGGTGCCCTAGCCAAGGAGAGCCACCGATGGCCAACGGAATGCTGACGCTGGGCGACCTCAAGCGGGAGATCACCGCGGGCACAATCGACACGGTGGTCGCCGCCATGGTGGACATGCAGGGCCGGCTCATCGGCAAGCGGTTCCACGCGCAGTACTTCGCCGACGGCGGCCACGAGGAGACCCACGGCTGCAACTATCTCCTGGGCGTCGACATCGAGATGGAGCCGGTGCCCGGCTACAAGGCGACCAGCTGGGAGCTGGGCTACGGGGACTTCGTGCTCAAGCCCGATCTGGCGACCCTGCGGCGGATCCCGTGGCTGCCCGGCACGGCGCTGGTCCTGTGCGACATCCTGGATCATCACACCCACGAGGACGTCTCCCACTCCCCGCGCGCCATCCTCAAGAAGCAGCTCCGGCGGCTCGAGGCCATGAAGCTCAAGGCCTACGTCGCCTCGGAGCTCGAGTTCTTCCTGTTCGACGACAGCTACGACGTCGCCAACCAGAAGGGCTACCGCAACCTGAAGACCAGCGGGTACTACATCGAGGACTACCACATCCTCCAGACGACCAAGGAAGAGAGCGTGATGCGGGCCATCCGCAACGGGCTTCACGGCGCGGGCATTCCGGTCGAGAACTCGAAGGGCGAGTGGGGCCCTGGCCAGGAGGAGATCAACGTCCAGTACGCCGAGGCGCTGGAGATGGCGGACCGGCATGCCATCATCAAGAACGGCTGCAAGGAGATCGCCTACGGCCTCGGGCGGGCCGTCACGTTCATGGCCAAATGGGACTACGGCATGGCCGGGAGCTCGTGCCACGTCCACCAGTCGCTCTGGTCGGCGGACGGCAAGTCGCCGCTGTTCTTCGACCAGGCGGGCCGGCACGGCATGTCGGACACGATGAAGTGCTACCTCGCCGGCCAGCTCGAGCACGCCCGCGAGATCACCTATTTCCTGGCGCCGTACATCAATTCCTACAAGCGCTTCATGGCGGGCACGTTCGCGCCGACCCGGGCCATCTGGAGCTTCGACAACCGGACGGCGGGCTATCGCGTGTGCGGCGCCGACACCAAGAGCATCCGCCTCGAATGCCGGGTGGGGGGAGCGGACCTCAATCCCTACCTCGCCTTCGCGGCGCTGCTCGCGGCCGGTCTCGACGGGGTCGAGAAGAAGATGACGCTCGAGCCCGCGTTCTCGGGCGACGCCTACGACCCCGCGAAGCAGCTCCGTGAGGTGCCCAAGACGCTGCGCGAGGCGAGGGGGCTGCTCGACGGCTCTACATTCCTGCGTGGCGCGATGGGCGACGACGTGATCGACCACTACGTCCACACCGCGGACTGGGAGCAGTTCGAGTTCGACCGCCGCGTCACCGACCTGGAGCTCAAGCGGGGGTTCGAGCGATACTGACCGCAGGCGGACGGCCGGTTGCGTCGCGCAGATCGGTTCACGTTGTGGATGGTTTTCACCATAGCTCAGCCCGCTATCCGATCCTGACACGAGGAGCACGAAGGACACCAGATGGCCGAAAGAATCACGTGTATTTCACCGGTTGACGGCCGCGTCTACGTCAGCCGGCCGGTCGCGAGCAAGAAGGCGATCGCCGCGACGTTCGCGGCCGCCCGCGCGGCGCAGGAGAAGTGGAAGCGGCTGCCGCTCGCCGAGCGGGCCGCCTACGGCTCCGCGGCGGTGGACGCGATGGTCGCCATGAAGGACGAGATCGTACCGGAGCTGGCCTGGCAGATGGGCCGTCCAATCCGCTACGGGGCGGGCGAGCTGCGCGGGTTCGAGGAGCGCGCCCGCTACATGATCGGGATCGCCCAGCAGGCGCTGGCGGACATCGATCCCGGTCCCAAGGAGGGCTTCGTGCGCTACGTGCGGCGCGATCCCCTCGGCGTCGTGTTCACCATCGCGCCGTGGAACTACCCCTACCTCACCGCCGTCAACTCGGTCATTCCCGCGCTGGTGGCCGGCAACACGGTGGTCCTCAAGCACGCCGCCTCGACCCTGCTGGTGGCCGAGCGGTTTCAGCAGGCGTTCGACCGGGCGAAGCTGCCGAAGGGCGTGTTCCAGCACCTGGTCCTGAGCCATGCCCAGGTCGGCGAGATCATCGCCGCGGGGCTGGCGAACATGGTGTGCTTCACCGGATCGGTGGCCGGCGGCAAGGCGATGGAGCAGGCGTCGGCGGGGCGGTTCATCAACGTGGGGCTGGAGCTGGGCGGCAAGGACCCGGCCTACGTGCGACCCGACGCCAACCTGGCCCACGCCATCGAGAACCTGGTGGACGGCGCCTTCTTCAACTCCGGCCAGAGCTGCTGCGCGATCGAGCGGATCTACGTCCACAAGAAGGTGTGGGGCGAGTTCGTCGACGGCTTCGTGGACCTGACCAGGAAGTACCTGCTGGGCTCGCCGCTCGACGAGGGAACGACGCTCGGTCCCCTGGTGCGGGCCGAGGCGGCGGGGTTCGTCCGCAAGCAGATCGCGTCGGCCGTGCGGGCCGGCGCCAGGGCCCACATCGATGCGAAGGCGTTCCCGATGGACAGGACGGGCACGCCCTACATGGCTCCCCAGGTCCTCACCAAAGTCACCCACGAGATGGGGGTGATGATGGACGAGAGCTTCGGGCCCGTGATCGGCATCATGAGGGTGTCCGGCGACCGCGAGGCGATCGGGCTGATGAACGACTCGCCCTATGGCCTGACGGCCGCCATCTGGACGGAAGACGCCGATGCCGCCCAGGCCATCGGGCGGGAGATCGAGACCGGGACCGTATTCATGAACCGGTGCGACTACCTCGATCCGGCGCTCACCTGGACGGGGGTCAAGGACACCGGCCGCGGGGCCACCCTGTCGAGGGTCGGGTATGAGGCCCTGACCAGGCCGAAGAGCTACCACCTGAGAACGCGGACATGACCATTCCGAGCCGGAACCTGAACTACCCCACCGCGATCAAGTTCGGCACGGGCCGCATCGGCGAGCTGGCCGACCACTGCCGGGCGACCGGGATCACGCGGCCGCTGTTCGTCACCGATCCGGGCCTCGCGGCGATGCCGATGGTCAGGGCGATCGTCGAGGACGTGAAGCGGGCCGGGCTCGGCATCGCGGTGTTCTCCGACGTCCGGCCCAACCCCGTCGAGGCCAACGTCGTCGCGGGGGTCAAGGCCTACCGGGCCGGGGGCCATGACGGCGTGGTGGCGTTCGGCGGCGGCTCGGGGCTCGACGTCGGCAAGCTGGTCGCGCTGATGCACGGCCAGCAGCTCTCCGTATTCGACCTCGAGGACGTGGACGACTGGTGGACCCGGGCGGACGGGTCGAAGATCTCGCCCATTATCGCCGTGCCGACCACCGCGGGGACGGGGTCGGAGGTGGGCCGCGCCGGCGTCGTCACCCATCCCGTCACCCACGAGAAGAAGATCATCTTCCACCCGGCGATCATGCCCAAGGTGGCGATCCTCGACCCGGCGCTCACCGTCGGCCTGCCGCCCAAGCTCACGGCGGCGACGGGCATGGACGCGATGGCCCACGCGCTCGAGGCCTACTGCGCGCCGTTCTATCATCCGCTGGCGGCCGGCGTGGCGCTCGAAGGACTGCGCCTCATCAAGGAGAACCTTGCGCGGGCGGTGAAGAAAGGGACCGATCTCGACGCGCGCGGACACATGCTGATGGCCTCCACCATGGGCGCCACGGCGTTTCAGCGCGGACTGGGCGCCATCCACGCCCTCTCGCACCCGTTCGGCGGGCTGTACGACGCGCACCACGGCACGCTCAACGGCATCATCATGCCGTACGTGGTGAAGGCGAACCGGCGGAAGATCGAGAAAGACATCGAGCGTGCGGTGGCGTACTTGGGGCTGAGAGGCGGCTTCGACGGATTTCTCCGGTGGATCCTGGCCCTGCGGAAGGAGATCGGGATCCCTCACGCGCTCGCCGAGATCGGGATCGACACCGGCCGGCTCGACGAGGTGGCGGCGATGGCGATCAGGGATCCGTCGGCCGGCGGCAATCCGATCGCGTTTACCGAGAAGCAGTACAAGTCCCTGGCGAGGAAGTGCGTCACCGGAGATCTCTAAAGCCGCTACGATCGCGCGGCGTAGGAGCCGCGCTCGAGTTCCTCGATCGGACCAGGCTGGTGTGGCCGCCACCCGAGCAGTTGCTCGGCGCGCTGCCCGGACGCCTGCTGATCCAGGACCAGGGCGTCGGCGTAGCTGCCGAGCGCCGCGCGGGCCTCATCGAGCGGCCAGGATGACGTGCGGCCGCCCGCGCCCGCGCCCCGGCTCGCGGCGGCGGCCAGCTCCTTCACCGGGTGCGCGGGGCCCGAGACAGCGAGGAGCAGGACGCCCGCCGGCGCCCGCTCCAGCGCGAGCAGGTACAGGTCGGCCAGGTCGTCCAGGTGCACCATGGCCCAGCGGTTCTCGCCGGAGCCGACGAAGCGCGCCGCGCCATCCTTCCGGGCCGACTCGGTGAAGCCGGCGGGGATCCCGCCGGCACGGCCGTACACGATCCCGGGCCGGATGTCCACGCTCCGGACCTGCCGTTGGGCGGCCTGGCGCACGCGGTCCTCGATCGGCTTCCTCCAAGCGGCGTGGGCAAACGGCCGGGTGGGCGTGGTCTCGTCCACCACCGCGCCGCCGGTATCACCCTGGGACCAGATGCCGCTGGTAAAGAGGTAGGGCTTCCCGCTGCCTTCCAGCGCCCCGAGAATCGCATCCACCGCCGGGCCGTCCACCTTGGCATCGTACGTCGTAGCCATGCTGATGACGCCGTCCGCAGCCGCGGCGGCGCGGGCGATGACGAGCGGATCGTCGAGGTCACCGGGCACCGGGCGTACCCCGGCCAGGGATAGCCGGGCGGCCGCCGAGTCGCTTCGTGCCAACGCGGAGAGCTGGTGGCCCGCCGCCGCAAGCCGCTCGGCGACGACGGTGCCGATGTAGCCGGTGGCGCCCGTCAGAAACACGCGCATGAAAATCCCCCGAATGAGGCTGTCCTCTCGGGGGAATCCTACCGCCGCCCGCGCTTTCCCGGCATCCGCCTCGGCTTCCACCTGACCTTCGCGAGCCGGACCCGCCCGCGAAGGTCGAACTCGATTCCCTCCTCCTCGAGCAGCTGTCGTTGGGTCAGTTCGGCGCCGGGCGACGCGCGCCGGCTCACCCCGCCGGCTGCGTTGATCACGCGATGCCACGGCACCGCCGTCGCGGCCGCGAGCGCGTGCAGCGCGTAGCCGACCTGTCGCGCGTGCCCGGCAAGCCCGGCCAGCTCCGCCACCTGGCCGTAGGTCGCGACCCGCCCGTGGGGAATACGGCGAATGACAGCGTAGATCCGCGCGTAGCTGTCCGACCTGGTGCCCGGGCGGCGGCTCACGACCGACGACGGCTGCCGCCCACGATGAGCAGGATCCCGCCCGCGACCAGCAGGCCGCCGACCCACGGCGGCACCGTCCGGTGCTCTTCGACCGACGCCAGGAAGTCGCCGACCTTGAGCACGCTCTTCTGGGAGGTGAAGCTGAGGCCGCGCAGCAGCACGAATGCTCCGGCGGCGACGAGGACGAGACCCACGAGGCTGAGAGGGCGCATGCGACCAATGTACGGGCCGCACCGGGCCAAGCGAAGGGGCATGCGACCGAGCATGCCCTCGGGCATTATCCTATGCCGAGACCGTTGTGCCGTCTCGTGCGTACTTCCTCTCCTCCACCACCCGCACCGCGCCGCGCTCCGGCGCGATCGAGTTGCCGTCCCGCTCGATCCACGCCTGGGTGAACTCCGCGCCGAACAGCAGGATCATCGACGAGTAGTAGACCCAGACGAACAGTACCGCCAGCGAGCCGGCCGCGCCGAAGGCCTGTCCCGGATTGCTGCGGCCGAGGTAGAAGCCGATCAGGAACTTGCCGATGACAAACAGCAACGCCGTCACGGTGGCGCCGACCCACACGTCGCGCCAGGCCACCCGGGCGTCGGGCAGGACCTTGAAGATCGTGGCGAACAGCGCCGTGATCACCACGAACGAGACGGCGAGGTTGACGACCTGCAGCACCGTGGCGGAGAGGCCGTCGGGCAGCATCCGGGCGACCGCCCCGCCGAACGCGCTGAGCGCCGCGCTCAAGACCAGGGACACCAGCAACAGGAAGGCAACGCTCAGGATCATGCCGAACGAAAACAGCCGCTTGACCAGGAACGCCTTGAGCCCTGCCCTCGGATCCGGCGCCACTTCCCACGCCCGGTTGAGCGCGGCCTGCAGCTGGCCGAACGCCCCCGTCGCCCCGAGCACGAGGCCGCCGATGCTCAGCACGGTTCTCAGCGCGTTATCCGACCCCGGCTGGTGCAGCTGGGCAAGGATGGTGCGGATCTGCTCTGTAGCCGTTGGGCCCATGAGGGCTCCGATCTGGGCCTCGAGCTGACCCCTGATGTCGTGAGGATTCACCAGCGCGCCCAGGATCAGCAGCAGCACCATGAGGAGCGGCGGCAGCGAGAAGATGGTGTAGTAGGACAGCGCCGCCGCCTGCGTGGGGCAGTCGTCCTCGAGGAAGTCGCTGCCGCTCGACTTGAGCAGGGAGAGTGCCTGTCGCAGGTCCATCAGGCCACCCGGCGCACCCGGCGGCCGGCCGATCGGCGCGCGACCCTCCGGCGGCCGACCGATCGGCGCGCGACCCTCCGCCGGCCCCGGGCCCGCAATGCCAGCAGGAGGATGGCGCCGAGACCGATCGCCGCGGCCGGCCGGAGGTGCTCGCCCACGAGGTCGGCGATCCGCGCGCCGGCCCGCCGGGCCCGGTCGCGGGCGTTAGCCGCGACGTGCTGCGCCTTGCCGGCCAGCGCGACCTTGGCCTGACGCTTCAGATTGCGGGGGCTGAGCTTCTGCTCGAGCGCGTCGATGTTGCTGCTCATGCGCTCGCGAGTTTGCTCGATCTCCTGCTCGATCTCCTGCGGCGAGGGGACATGGGTCATGGCCGCTGCTCCTTTGCCCATTGAATGTCATCCTTGATGGTCTCGAGCGTGAGCCGCGGCGCGGGATCGACGGCCTTGAGGTCCTTGAGTCCGCGCCGCAGCATGAGCCAGCCGATCAGCCCCAGGCCGCCCGCGACGATCAGGGCCGCCAGCCACGGCTTGAGTCCCACCGGATCGATGAGGAGGAGAATGAGGGCCGCCGTCAGCGCCAGGCCGCCGACCAGGGCCACGAAGCCGCCGGCCGCGAGCGAGACCAGGTCGGTGACCACCTTCGAAAGCTTGGCCTGCATCTCCGTCTTCGCGAGCTGGGCTTCCTGGCGGACGAGCAGACCCAGGTCCTGGGACAGCTCACCGAGGAGCTCCCCGACCGAGCGCCCGTCCGCGGTTCGCCTGCTGAGCTCCGTCATTGGCACGTCCTCCGAGGTTGAACTGGCGACCCCAGCATGGGATGTCTGTCGCGGGCCTGGCGGTGCGCCAAATCACCCGGAACCCGGGGATGGAACTCCCGGTCGTGGGGTGGAGTTACGAGCATGGACTGCGGGGGACGACCAACCCACCGATGGAGGACTGCCATGCCCGGCCGTTCGGAAGCATACCGACAGCAGCGGGAGAAGTGGCGGAATTTCCCCCGCGTCCGGCCCGCCCGGATCGTGGCTCCTGGGCCCGGGCAGGAGTCGGTGTGGGACTATCCGCGGCCGCCGGGGGTCGAGCCGGTCACGGCGCGGGTGCGGGTCGAGTTCGAGGGACTGACCATTGCGGACACCGCTCGCGCGCTCCGGGTGTGCGAGACCTCGAGTCCGCCCTGCTACTACATCCCCCAGGCGGACATCCTCATGGACCGGCTGGAGCTGAGCGAGCGCACCAGCTTCTGCGAGTGGAAGGGACTGGCCTCGTACTGGTCGGTGCGGGTCCGGTCGCGCCATGCCAAGGACTCGGCGTGGAGCTACCCTGAGCCGGACGAAGGCTTCGAGCCGATCCGCGACTACATCGGCTTCTATCCCAAGCGGATGGATGGGTGCTGGGTGGGGCCCGACCGCGCGACGCCGCAGCCGGGATTCTACTACGGGGGCTGGGTAACGCCGAACCTGGTGGGCCCGTTCAAGGGGATCCCGGGGTCCGAGTCCTGGTAGGGTTCAGCTCGGTGGCGCGTTCGCGAGCTCGAGCCGGACGACCGGTCCGTCGGGGCCGAACAGGGTCAGGGTCGTTCCGGCGATCTCGTAGCGAGTAGTCGCACCCAGCGCCGCCAGGTAGGCCTGTTCCGCGTCCATGGACGGACACGCCATCCGCGTGGTCGCCAAGGGCCCGAACTTGAGCGACGACCCGTGCAATTCGTAGCTCCCCATCATCCGATTGCATCCGGCCGAGCCCTGAACTTTGTGACCCTCGGCCACGAGACGGAGCCCGGGCCGCCGCGCCGAGTCGGCAGCAGCCACCGGTGCCCCTTTCACCTCGACCACTCTCCAGTCGGTGCCTTCGAGCGGCGTGGCCGCCGCGGGACTGGCCGCCGGCGAGCCGGAATCGGGAGCTGCGGGCATCGAGTCGCGCCTGGCATCGGGCCCCCGCTCTGACGAACACGCGGCCGCGAGAGCCGCGATCAACCACGGAACAAGGGAACGCATGGTAGGAAGATCCTGGGTTGAGGTACGCCACCATCCTGCGTCGTGGGCCAGACAGCGTAATAGGGCATTGAGTGCGAGAGGGCAAACGGGCGAACGGGTGGTCAGAGCCCGGAAAATGTCATCCCGAGCGAAGCGAGGGATCTGCTTCGCGGGTATCGAGCCCGGGGGGAAGGTCCCTCGGGGTTTCGCTCCCTATCGCCCTCTCGCCCTTGTTATACTTGTGGCCGCCAACCCGTTCGCTCCCCAGGAGAGCGTCTTGACGACCGAGCACCTCCCGCGGCGCGCCACCACCACGCCTGGGCCGCGCTCCACCCTCGCGCCGGCCGCCGATGCCACGGCCACCAGCCGCGTCGCCGCGCTCGTCATCCAGGTGGCCGCCTTCGCCATCGTCATCGCAGCGCTCCCCTATCCCGTCTTCGAGCTGGACCGCTACACCATCCCGAAGGAGCTGGTGCTGGCGGCGGCCGCGCTGGCCGCGGCCCTGGTCTGCCTCGCCTCCGCCCGGCGGCTCACCGTGTTCATGGTGGACCTGCCGCTGGCCGGGTTTCTCGTGCTCTCCATCCTGTCCGCGCTGTTCGCCACCAATGGGTGGCTGGCCTTTCGCGCGGTGGGTGTGAGCCTGGCCGGCGCGGCGCTCTTCTGGTGCGCCCGCATGGTGGCGCGAGCCGGCCGGAGCGAGGCCGTGCTCACCGGTCTCGCGGTGGCCGTCGTCCTCGGCGCGCTCACCGGCCTGGCGCAGGCCTACGGCCTCATCAATACCAACCTCGCCAGCCTGAGCCGGGCGCCCGGCGGCACCTTCGGCAACCGCAACTTCATGGCGCACCTGGTGGCCATCGGCCTGCCGGTGCTGCTCTACCTGGCCTTCGAGGCTCGCTCGCAGGCGCGCTTCTACCTGGGCGGCGCGGGCGCCGGGCTCGCCGCCGCGGCGCTGGTGCTGTCGCGCTCCCGCGCCGGGTGGCTGGCCGCCGGACTCGCCAGCGCGTTCCTGATCGTGGAGGGCCTGTGGCTCGGCCGACTGTGGGGTGATGATCGCCTGCGGCGTCGCGCGCTGCAGCTCGCCGGCTGGGCCGCGGCGGCCGTCCTGCTCGCCGTGGTGGTGCCCAACCGGCTCAACTGGCGGTCGGACTCACCCTATCTCGAATCGCTGAGGGGTGTGGCCAACTACAAGGAGGGGAGCGGGCTGGGCCGGGTCATCCAGTACCGCAACACGCTCCAGATGGCCGCGCGCCACCCGCTGCTCGGCGTCGGGCCGGGGAACTGGCCGGTCTACTATCCGGTCTACATGTCGCCGGTGGACCCGTCCTTCGACCCCGAGGACATGATCCCCACCAACCCGTGGCCCAGCAGCGACTGGATGGCGATGGCCTCCGAGCGCGGCTTCCTCGCGCTCGCGCTGCTGCTGCTGACCGGGGGCACGATCGCGCTCGGGGCGTGGGCGCGGGTCCGCCGCGGGGAGCAGCACGTGCCCGCGCTCACCGATCTCGCCATCGTGGCGACGGTGCTCGCGGTCGCGGTGGTCGGGGCGTTCGACGCGGTGCTGCTGCTCCCGGTGCCGACACTGTTCGCCTGGACCATCGTCGGCACGCTGGCATCGTCGGCCCGGCCCATCCGCGAGATCCCCCTCACCTCGCGGTCGCGCCGCGGCCTCATGATCGCCGTGACGGTGGTGGGCGCGCTGTTCCTGGCGCGCGGCGCGACGCAAACGATCGCGATGGGCGTGTTCGACGGTGGCGAGCGCAAGGCGATGGAGTCCGCCGCGGCCCTCGATCCCGGGAGCTACCGCATCCGCATGCTGTTGGCCCGGGCCTGGGCGCGCGCCGGCCGGTGCGACCGCGCCATTCCGCATGCCACGGCCGCCCGCGAGCTGTTCCCCAACCATCCCGCTCCGGCCCAGCTGCTCCGCGCGTGCGGCGTGCGCAAGCGGCGCTGACGCCGCTCCGTGTGTCGCTCGTCACCGCAACGCATGTTGCGCGGTCTCCATATAGGCGACGGAAGCAGATCCGTCGTCTTCTCGTGGAGGATCGCATGCGTTCCGTCGTCTCCGCTGGTCTGATCGCCGCCGCCGCGACGCTCGCCGCATGCGGTGGTCACGCCGTCAAGATCGATCCCAAGGCCCAACCCGTTTCCAACCAATGGAACGCCGTACTGGCCACGCCCGCGGGCCTGTCGGGCGCCATTCAGGTGCGTGGCACGGGGTGGCTGGCGCCCAACCCGAGGGACTCGGCCAAGGCGAAGGCGCACGTCGAGATCACCAACGCCGCGCCGGGCGGCGTGCATCCCTGGCACGTCCACCGCGGGCAATGCGGCAACGACATGGGTGTGCTGGGCCCGGCGGACGCCTACAAGCCGCTGAAGGTGAGCGGCGGCGGCGAGGCCAAGGCCGACGCCGACCTGCCGATCCCCATGCCGACCGTGGGCAACTACTTCATCAACGTCCACGCCTCGGCGCAGAACATGGGAGTCATCGTGGCCTGCGGAAACCTGGCGCCGCCGGCCCGGTAGCGGCGCCGGCGGTCAGTGCGGCGCGATCGCCCTGGCGATGGTCGCCGCGAGCCATTCGGCCTCGTACTTGTCCCGAACCGATCGGCCGGCAGCTACGCGCGTGCCGGCCGTCGTGTCGATGGAGATGTCGTAAAACGGGGTAGTGCCCTGCTGGGACCCGATCCGTGCCGTCACTCCCGCGATGTCCGCCGCCCGCAGCGTGCGCTCGCGCCGAGCCACCAGCCATCCGGTCGCGACGGTCACCTCGCCGTCGCCCGCGTTGACCCGCGTGACGCCGAGCCAGGCGTCGAGCATGAAATAGACCAGCAACAGGCCCATTAGGCCGAACACGATTGGAAACAGGATCGGGGCGTGGAGCACGAGGGTGAGCACGATCGCGCCGATCCAGATCGCGGTGAATACGGTGATCCCGGTCGCGAACCCGGGGTTGCGCGCCGGAGGGAAGAAGATCTCGGTGCCGCGCCGCGTGGTGCTGACCTGGATGCGTGAGCCGGCCGGCTGATGGTAGTCGGCGGGCAGCATCGAGGCCGCGGCCGCCGCCCGGTCGGCATCCGTCAGCGGCACGTCGGTGGCCGAGGTGTGGAACACGGGCACCTCGAAGGCCGCCGCGTAGTCGATGCCGGGCACGTCCCCGGTCACCTGGAGCCGCCACAGCACGCGGTCGTTCGACGTGCCGGGGTCGCTCGGGGTGGCGTCGTGCGGGATCGCAAACGCGACCGGGAGGCCGCCCGGCCCGCCCATGGTCCGCCGCTCGTCCTGCCACAGCAGGTGCTCCGTGGTGGAGCGGTTCTTCCCGCTGCCGGTGGTCTCGCGCCGGATGCAGCTCAACACCACCTGGAAACCCTCGGGGGGCCGGAGATCGGAGGGCGTGCGCACCGTCCCCCCGAGCGTATGCCCGACGACTGCCGGCCGGGTGACGAGCTCGAAGCGCGAGGCCCCGTAGCGCCGGTAGCGCAGCGTCGCGCGCACGGCCCACGCGAGCAGGCCCAGGCCGACCAACGGGAACAGCAGCGCGATCAAGGCGAGCCGGTTGCCCTCCTCGAGACCCTTTCGCACGCCGAGCACCGCGCCGGGAAGGCTCACGAGATTCCAGAACGCCGAAAAGACCCAGGCGGTCCACATCTCGGTGCGCGACGAGTCGGTGACGACGCCCGAGGCCCAGTCGGCGCGCCACAGCCAGGGAGCGTCGGGGTTCCGCGCCTGCCGCTCCTCCGCGTCGGCCAGGCGCCGCCGGCTCATCAGGAGAAACCCGATGCCGCCGAACCCGACCCCGCCGAAGGTCACCGCGAAGAGGGAGAAGAAGGCGGCCTGTTTCCAATCGGACGCGGCGGCCGCGCCCAGCGCCTTGACCGCCGCGAAGGTACCGAACCCGGCGAACGGCAGCAGGAACAGCACCCCGCATCCGAGCCCGAGCGCGGTGCTCGTCGGGGACGCGGCTCGAGCGCGCAACTGGGGCGTGGTCATGCGGGACCGGTCGCGATGGGGGTGTCGTCGCGTCCACCCCACTCGGTCCAGGACCCGTCGTACAGCGCCGCCTGGTCGTGGCCCAGGAGGTGGAGCGCGTGGAGGAGGGTGCAGGCGCTGGTGCCCGAGCCGCAGGTGGCGACGATCGGACGCGTGGGGTCGACGCCCGCGTCGAGCAGCCGCCGTCGAAGCGCCTCGGGGGGCAGCAGGGTACCATCGGGTGCGACCAGCGCCGTGTACGGCAGGCTCCGGCTGCCGGGGATGTGGCCGCCCCGAAGGCCGGCACGCGGCTCGGGGTCGGCGCCGCTGAATCGGCCCGCGGGGCGCAGGTCCACCACCTGCTCCCGCCCGGTGCGGAGGTTCTCACGCAGGTCGTCGAGGCCGCGGATCGCGGCATGATCGAGCCGGGCGGTGAACCGCCCGGGCGCGAGCCCCACGCCGCCGGCCTCGAGCGGCCGTCCCTCCCGCCGCCACGTGGCCAGGCCACCGTCGAGCACCGCCACCGCGCCGTGGCCGAACACCCGGAACATCCACCAGGCGCGGGCCGCGCTCATGTTCGAGCCGGTGCCGTCGTACACCACCACCTTGTCGTCGTCGGTCAGGCCGAGCTCGGTCATGGCGCGGGCGAATGCCTCAGGCCGAGGCAGCATGTGCGGCAGCGTGGTCGCGTGGTCGCTGACCGCGTCGAGATCGAAGAACAACGCGCCGGGGATGTGCCCGGTGGCGTACTCCGCGCGGGCGTCCCGGCCGAGGGCCGGCAGGTACCACGAGGCATCCAGCACGCGCAGCCCGGCACTGCCGAGCCGCTCGGCCAGCCACTCGGTCGACACCGCCCCCGGCAGCGTCACGGGATGAGCAACAGCTTCCCTGTCGTGCGCCGCCCCTCGAGCTCCCGGTGGGCGTCGGCTGCCTGAGCAAGCGGAAACTCGCGCCCGATCCGTACCGAGAGCGATCCGTCGGCCACCCAGCCCAGCACCTCGCCCGCGCGCTCGAGCAGCTCGGCGCGGGTCGCGGTGTAGTGCCCTAGGCTCGGGCGGGTCAGGAACAGCGAGCCTTTCTGGCTGAGGATCTGGGGGTCGAACGGCTCGACCGGCCCGCTGCTCTGGCCCAGGAGCACCATCATGCCGCGCCGAGCGACGCAGTTGAGTCCCTTGGCGAAGGTCGTGCGCCCCACCGAGTCGTAGACTACTTGGACACCGGCGCCCGCCGTGAGCCGCTTCACCTCGGGCTCGAAATCGGTCTGGGTATAGAGGATCACGTCGTCGGCGCCGGCCTGGCGCGCGAGCGCCGCCTTCTGCTCGGTCGAGACGGTGGCGATGATGCGCGCGCCGATGCGCCGGGCCATCTGGCACAGCAGCAGGCCGAGGCCGCCGGCCGCGGCGTGCACCAGGCAGGTCTGGCCCCGCTGGAGCGGAAAGGTCGAGGTGGTCAGGTAGTGGGCCGTGATGCCCTGCAGCATGACCGCGGCGCCCTGCGGCGTGCTCACGCGATCCGGGAGCTGCACCAGGCGATCGGCCGGCGCCAGCGCGTACTCCGCGTATGCCCCGAGCACGTTGACCGACGCCACGCGGTCGCCCGGCTGCACGGTGGTCACGCCGGGCCCGAGGGCCTCGACCGTGCCGGCCGCTTCGGTGCCGAGTGCGGCAGGAAGCGCGATCTTGTAGAGACCGGTCCGGTGATAGATCTCGATGAAGTTGACCCCGGTCGCCTCCACCCGGAGCAGGACCTGCCCCGGTCCGGGGGTCGGCACCGGAATCTCTTCCAGGCGGAGCACGCCCGCGTCGCCGGTCTCGTGAATGCGGATGGCTTTCATGGGACTCCTCGCGTCGCGGAAATCTGGCAGCACGACGGGGGAGAGCGCCATGCGCCCTCCCCCGTCCGGTCGAAGCGAGCAGCGGCGGCAGAGCCGCCCGGCCTACCGCGCGCCGGCCGCCCGCCGCTCGGGGCCGGCGTACGCCGCGTCCTGGCGGACCCGGCGCTCCCGACGGGGCGAGCGCGCACGCGAGGGCTCGAAGCCGCGCCTACCGGTGCGCGCCCCGAAAGCCACGTCACCCATGCCGATGTCGCCGGACCCGAGGTCCAGGCCCGCCATCGTCGGATCGCCGACGTTGCCCGCGGCGTGGTCGAAGGTCGCGAACCGCTCGGTCCCCGAGGGCCCGAAGTCCATGCCGTGCCGGTCGAGGATGACCAACGCCTCCGCCGTCCGGGGACCGGCATCCACCGTGACCAGGGTGCTTCCCAGGCGCAGGCCCTGGTCGAAGTGACGCGCGTCGGACTCGGGCACGCCCAGGCCCATGAGCGCGCCGATGATGCCGCCGGCGGCCGCGCCGATCCCGGCGCCGGTCAGGGTGGAGGCAAGCACCCCGCCGACCATGATGGGACCCACGCCCGGGATCAGCAGGGAGCCCAGGAGTCCGATCAGCCCGCCCACCAGTCCGCCGCTCACGGCGCCGGCCGCGGCTCCCTCGGCCTCTTTGGCCCCCGTCGACTCCAGCAAATCGCCCTGCTCTTCCCGGTCCTGCAGCGCGACTCCCACCTGATTGTCCTTGAAGCCCGCGGCCTTGAGATCGCGGATCGCGGCCTCCGCGTCCCGCCGCCCGGCGAATAATCCCACGACCGTGCGTCCCGTGGTCTGCCCGTCATCGTGTGTCATGGCCTACCTCAACCTGTCGCGTGTGAGCCATCGAACCAAAGGCGCCGGGCCAAGGTACGGCCTGCGGGGCCGGTCATGGGTGAGCGTCCTCACAGCCGTCCCGTCCACGGTGCAATTCCTGGCAGGTACAGAGCTTGCCTTAACGAAATGTGACCGCCCGCGTCCATTCCGCCGTCCACGACAGGCTGGGCAGGACCCGTTCGCCACCCGATCTCGGAAGGAGCTTCGACCATGCGTCGTACCCTCTGGGCCGCCGCCCTCGCGCTGGCCGTCTGCGCCTGCAGCGACTCGACGTCCTCGTCCTCCGGCAACACCATCTCCGCGACCGACGCCAGCGACATCAGCCTGGCGGAGTCCGACGAAGTCGAGCAGGCCACGGGCGCGCTCACCACGCCGGCGAGCGTGGGGGTCGAGTCGCCGACCGCACCGTCGAGCTGCGCCACCGTGGACGACCAGACCGACACCGACGGTGACTTCCAGCCGGACGATGCGACCTATACCTTCGCCCTCCCGGCGTGCAGCTTCACCGGGTTCCGCGGCGGCCGGCTCGACGTCACCGGCACCATCACCCTGAGCGACCCGACGCCCTCGGCCCCGGACCTGGCCCTGGTGGCGACGCTGACCGACTTCACGTTCACGTTCACCAGCCCGGACCAGACGCGCACCTATTCGGCGGTGCGGAACGGGACCCGGACGCTCACCGGCAATGCGCAGGGCGTGTCGCTCAGCAACCAGGTGACCGTGGTGCGGAGCCGGCCCAACCGCGCGGATGCGACGGTCGTCCACAACCTGCTGCTCAGCTTCACGCCGGATCAGGGCCAGTCGCTGGCCTTCGGCGAGCCGCTGCCGAACGGCACCTTCACCCGGAGCGGCACGTTCACCTGGAGCCGGGGGCAGCGGAGCCTGGCGTTCACGGTGACCACGGTGAGCCCGCTGGTGTGGGACGCGTCGTGCACCACGGATCGGAAGATCTCGTCGGGGGAGACGCAGGCGACGCTGGAGGACGGGAGCTACATCAAGACCGTGTGGACGGCGTGCGGCGTGGATCCGACGCGGACGTACGTGCCGGCGAGCTGAGCGGCCGAACACGGAGTCAGGGCCTAGGCCGCGACGTCCGCGGAGTGCACGTCGTCCGCTGGGGAGCGGGCGTGGCGGGTGTAGCGGTCGAAGTAGACCTTCGCCTGCTCCAGGTCGGCGGGGCTGAAGTACGCCGGGCCCAGTCCTTCGCAGCCTTCGATCGCGATCCCTACCAGGTCCGCCGCCGTGCGGGCAATCGCTGCGTCGCGGAGGCCCGCACGGCCGGCGCGCTCGAGCAGGGCCAGATCCGGGGCGCCGAGCAGGTCGGCGGCGGCGCGGAGGGCGCGCGACTCGTAGGTGATGCCCACGGCCAGCGCGATCGGGGCCGCGTACCACTGGGGCGGCACCGCGTCGGCCGAGCGGAGCTCGAAATGGCCGCGGGGGCGGACCTCCGGGAACAGCGTCGTCAGGTGGTCGTGCCACTCGTGCGTGGTCACGTGGGCGCGGCCCAGCCATTCGCCGAACGGGAGATGCTCGCCGTGGACGGCCGGGAGCAGGATCGCCGGGGCATCGAGCGCGAAGTCGAGATAGGTCTCGACCGGCCGGCGCGCGCTCCAGGGCAGCCCGGTGCGCGCCGGATCGAGCGCGCGCCACACCGCGGCCCGGGCGCTGGCACACCCGGTCTCCACGCCAGCGTAGGCCGATGAGTTCGCGAAGATCGCGACGACGTACGGAGCCGCGGCGTTGAGCACCTGCCACCGAAGCCACGGCTCGTCGTCCAGGTCCAGCGCCACCTGGAACGCCGCCGTCTGGCGCATCATGCGGGCGCCGGCGGGACTCCGCCGCGCGAGGTAGTCGGCCATGCGCTGGTAGCGCCGGGTTCGGAGCAGGAGCGGCGCGCCCTCGATCGGATTGAGCGGGTCGATGCCGGCGGCGAGCAGCGTGATGCCTTCGGCCGACGCCGCCGAGCGCAGCGGCAGCACCACGGAGCGGAGCAGCGCCAGCAGCGCGCTGGGGCTCCGGCACGGCGGCGAGCTGTACTCCAGCTGGCCGCCCGGCTCGAACGTGAGGGTCCCCCCCGCCGGAAGAGTGAAGCAGGGCGTGCCCTTGGGGGTCAGCGTCTCGATCCAGCCCTGGCGCGCGCCGTAGCGGCGGAGGAACGGCAAGGTGGCGGTGGGGCCTTCGCCCTCGATTGGGCAGCGACGCCCGGTGCCGGTCTCGACGGGGATGAACTCGGTCTCGGCGCCGACCCGCCGGGGGGTGAGCGTGGCCTGGGCTGGCGCCGAGAAGGTGTGCGCCTCCAGGTCGGCCGCGAGGGCGGCCCGGGTCAGCGAGGTCATGCCCGCGCTCCGAGCACCAGGCCGAATGGCGTGGCGGGGTCCTGCGGCCAGGCCTCGATCCGGAGTCCGGCCGCGTCGAACAGCGCGGCCACGCTCTTACGGTCGTACTTGGTGCTGATCTCGGTGCGGATGGATTCGCCCGCCGGGAATGCGATCGGCTCGAGCCCGGGGACCGCGACGACCTGGTCACGGGTCGAGACCAGGTGCATCTCGATCCGGTGGGTCACCGTGTCGTAGAAGGCGCGATGCTCGAAGGCGTCGGGATCGAAGTCGGCGCCCAGCTCGTGGTTCAGCACCAGCAGCATGTTCTTGTTGAACGCGGCGGTGACGCCCTGGCTGTCGTTGTAGGCCGCCTCGATCCGCCCGATGTCCTTGCGGAGGTCCACGCCCAGCAGGAATCGGTCGCCCGGCTCCATCGCGGCGCGCACCCGCGCTAGCAGCCGGATGGCCGCGGGCGGATAGAAGTTGCCGATGGTGCCGCCGAGGAAGGCGAACAGCGCTGGCCGCGGAATCCGGCGCGGCAGGTTGAGCTCGACCGAGATGTCGGCAATGGCCGGCTCGACCGCGAGGCCGGGGTACTCGCGCCGAAGGGTCGCGGCGGTCTGGCTCAGGAAGGTCGCGCTCACGTCGATCGGCACGTACAGCTCGGCCAGGCCGGTCCCGCGCATCGCGTCGAGGATGATGCGACTCTTCTCCGCGTTGCCCGCGCCCAGCTCGATCAGCGTGCGGGTGCCCAGCTGCGCCATGAGCTCCGGCATCCAGCCGGAGAGGAGCGCGCGCTCGGTGCGGGTCGGGTAGTACTCGGGCAGCCGGGTGATCGCCTCGAACAGCTCGGACCCGCGCTGATCGTAGAAGTACTTGGGCGACAGCTCCTTCTGGGGCGCCGAGAGGCCCAGGGCCACCTCGGCGAGCATGCCGGGATTCTGGACCGCGGGGGAACGGACAATGTTAGGCATCGCGGGCGCACCTGAAGCCGCTGAAGATCTGGCGGCGGATGGGGTAATCCCAGTTGCGGAACGTGTTGCGAATGGCGCCTGGCCGCGTGGCCCACGAGCCCCCGCGCAGGACCTTGTATTCGGTGCCGAAGAAGGCCTCGGAGTACTCCTTGTAGGGAAACGCCTCGAACCCGGGCCACGGCCCGAAGTCGCTCGAGGTCCACTCCCAGACGTCGCCGATCATGCCGTGGCAACCGATCGGAGAGACGTTCTTCGGGTAGCTCCCGATCGGCGCGGTGCCGAAGGCGAGCTGGTCCACGTTGGCCAGGGTGCGATCCGCCGGGGCGTCGCCCCAGGGAAACGCGCGCCTGGTGCCCGTGGCCGGGTCCCAAGACGCCGCCGCCTCCCATTCGATCTCGGTGGGCAGCCGCTTGCCGGCGAACCGGGCGTACGCCTCGGCCTCGTGCCAGCACACGTGGCTCACCGGGTGCCACGGCTCGACCGCGCTCCGGCGGTCCATGCCCCGGGTGGACCACGTCCCGCCGGCGTAGAGCCAGTACTTGGGCGCGTTCACACCCGCCTCGGTCCGCCAGCGCCACCCCTCCTCCGACCAGTACTCCCGCGTCTCGTAACCGCCGGCGCCGATGAAGACCAGATAGTCCTGGTTCGTCACCGGGTGCGCGTCGATCCAGAACGGCGCCACCTCCACGGCGTGCGCCGGCCGCTCGTTGTCATACGCGGCCGAGCGATCGTTGGTGCCGATCTCGACCCGCCCGCCGGGGAAGCGCACCATCTCTCCCGGGCTGGACGGCAGCCGTGGCGGCGTGTCCGGCGCCAGGCGCACGGACGGCGTGTACGGCGCGCCAAGCTTGAGCTGGAGCGTCTGCAGGATCGTCTCGTTGTGCTGGTATTCGTGCTGGAGGACCATGTGGTAGACGAAGCCGTCACGGAGCAGCGGGTGGGCGGCGTCGAAGTCGGCGGAGACCAGGCGGGCGAGCACGCGCCCGCGGATCTCATCCATGATGGCGCGACACTCCTCGAGGCCCGGCAACGCCAGCGCGCCGCGCTCGCTCCGCGAATGCTCGAACGGGTTGAATAGGCCCGGCATCTCGACGAATTCGATGGGGCCGTCGAGGTTGCGGGTGAGCCAGAGCTCCTCGAAGTGGGCGATGTGCCCCAGGTCCCACAGGATGGGGCTCATGAGCGAATCGTGCTGCACGTGCAGGTCTTCGTCGCTCAGCGGCGCCACGAGGAGGAGAGTCCGGGCGCGGGCCTCGAGCAGCTGATCGGCGATGGTTTCGGGAGCGATACGGCTCGGTGCGGCCGCCACCGTCATGCGGACCTCCCCGGGTCGGCGCCGTCAGGCGTCGAAGGTGGAAAAGAGATTGTTGAGCGATTCCGCCAGCGTCGGATGGGCGAAGACCGCGTCCCGCAGCCGCTCATAGGACACCTGTCCCATCATGGCGAGCTGCATGACCGCCATCAGTTCGCCGCCTTCGATCCCCAGGACCGCCGCGCCGAGGATCTGGCCCGAATCCGGGTCCACCAGCGCCTTCATGAATCCGCGTGATTCGTCGAGCTCCAGCGCGCGGGCCACATTGCTCATCGGCATCCGAGCGACCCGCACCGGGCGCCCCTGGCGCTTCGCGTCCCGCTCGGACAGGCCGACTCGGCCGAGCTGGGGATCGATGAATACCGTGTAAGGAACCAGGCGGTCTGTGATGCATGCACGCCCGTTCTGTAACAGGTTGGTACGAATGACCCTGTAGTCGTCATACGAGATGTGGGTGAAGGCCGGCCCGCCCTTCACGTCGCCCAGGGCGTAGACTCCTGGCGCGTTGGTCTCGAGCCGGTCGTTGACCGTGATGAACCCCTTGGCGTCGGTGGCGATCCCCGCCGCCGGGAGGTTCAGCCGGTCGGTGTTGGGCACCCGCCCGGCGGCGCGGAGCAGGTGCGAGCCGTCCAGGTCGCGCTCGCCGTCGGGCGTGCGGACCGTGAGCCGGATGCCCGCCCCATGTGACGCCGAGCGAAGCGCCTGCGAGTCGAGCAGCACCTCGATGCCGTCCTGGCGCAGGATCTCGAGCACCGCCGCGGCTACGTCCTCATCCTCGAGAGGCAGCAGCTGGCGGCCGCGCTGCACCACCGTCACCCGACTGCCGAACCGGCGGAACATCTGTCCGAACTCGAGCCCGATGTACCCGCCCCCCAGCACGATGAGGTGCTCTGGGACCTGGTCCAGCTCCATGATCGAGGTCGAGTCGAGCGAGGGAACCCGGTCCAGGCCTTCGACATCCGGTGCCGCCGGGCGGCAGCCGGTGTTGATGAACACCAGCTCGGCCCCGAGCCTCCGGCCGTCTACCTCCACCTGGCGAGGGCCGGTGAATCGGGCCTCCGCGCAGAGCAGGTCCACTCCCGGCGTGGCCTCGATGCGGCGCAGGCTGCCGGAGCGGAAGCTGTTGACTATGGCCCGCTTACGCTCGCGGACGCGGCCCATGTTCAGCGTGATCGGCCCGGTCTCGACCCCGTAATGCGACCCGCGACCTGCCAGATACGCCACGCGGGCGCTGGCCACCATCGTCTTGGTGGGCGTACACCCCTCGTTGATGCAGGTGCCGCCCACGTGCTCGCGCTCGATCAGCGCCGTTCGCTTCCCGCTGCGGGCCAGTGCGGTAGCGAGGGGCCCTCCGGCCTGGCCTGCACCGATGACGATGGCATCGTACCGCTCGGAAGTGTTCATGGACCGGATGTTTGGGGTGGAGTGCTCCAGGGGCTGGAGGTGTAACGACGCCAGCCCAGGAGAGGTTCCCGGCAGACCCGACGCTCGGGCCCGGTCCTGCCAGAATCTTCCTTCGAAATCGGGGGTCCGCTACGGGCAGGGTGGAAGTTGGGCCTCCTCCTCTTTGGGGTAACGCCCGTGCGGGGCCGGCGGTTCTCGCGGCCTCTCACCGCCTAGCGCGCCTTTCATCCCGAGCGAAGCGAGGGACCT
>JBOHSB010000183.1:0-5885 GCA_050733015.1 Gemmatimonadales bacterium | reverse complement strand
GATTTCGCACCGGCACTAGGGGTACTAGCGATTGAACCACGGACTGAACCAAAGCTGGTGCAGTCTGGTGGAGTTGCGTGAAGTTGTGAGAGGGAAGGTGAGAGGGAGGGAGTTACGCTTGCTGGAGCGGTCCGTCGCTCATAATGCCGGGGTCGCGGGTTCGAGTCCCGCCCCTGCTATATGACTCTCAACCACTTGGGCGCGTGCGTTCAAGTGGTTTCTCACGTTCGGCACTGCGTGTGGCACTAAGGCGGTGGAGGAGACATGCCTATCCGAATTCGTGGCAATAAGGACGCCTTGTACTTTGGCCTTGGGCAAGAGGCGCGCACTATCGGGGGCGTCGGGGAGTGCACGATCGACGCCGACGAAATGGCATCCGACATCGCGGAAGTGCTCAAGAACACCGAGAACCGGTGTCATTGGAGCATGGGGCCGAGGGGCCCTGGCGATGAGGAGGTGCGGGCCGGCATCCGGGTGAAAGACCGGGCCCTCTACCTCGGAATCGCGTGGCCCGATCACCGATTCATCAGAGCGGAGGGGAGCTCTTTGGGCTCGTGGCGTCGGTGCCGAAGAGCCGGTACGAAATCTGGCTGCCGGTGCCTGTTCTCCGCAGGGGCAGCGCGCCGCCAGAGGATCCCACGCCCAGCTACGGGGACCTGATGCGGGGGGTAGAGTACCACTGGGAATCCAGCCCCGGGGTTCCGGCGGTCGGCATTTACTTCGACTGAGCGCCTCCGCGCCGTGTCTGCTCATAGCGTCCTGCGGCCTCCTCCCACTTGGCCCGATCGGCAGTAGACGGTAGGAAGCGGCCGTACTTGGTGAGCGTGAGCATTGGCGAGCCGTGCCCGAGCTGCGCCTGGATCACAGCCACGGGTGCAGCCCCTAGCTGCGCGGCTTAGGCATCGACAAGCCACACGCGCACGCAGCTCGCAGCAGGGTACCCCGGGTACTTTGATGCTGTACCTTTCCATGTTCGACCCGCACATCAGGGCTGTCACCTCGACCCCGAAAGGCGTATGCCCTCTCCCGCGAGTAGCTCGGCACGACCGGTGGTGCTGGTAGTGGATGATGAGCCAGTGGCGCTTGCGGTGCTTCAACGAACGTTGGAACCGCATTATCACGTGCTCACCGCCTCGGATGGCTTGGAGGCGTTGAAGGTTATCGAGGCGTCGGATGAAGAGATCCGGGTAGTGGTCACCGACGTGCGGATGCCTCAGCTGTCCGGGCCCGCCTTGGCAGCGCACCTAGCGCGCTTGAACCGGTCTCCCGCCATCCTGTTCGTCTCGGGCTTTACCGACCCGGACGTGCCGGGGGACGTCCTTGCCAAGCCATTCCCGCCCGACGCGCTGCTCGGCGCGGTCTCCCGGCTCCTCGAGAGCTAGGACGCAAGCGGCAGTTCATCTGATTGACCGAAAAGCACAAGGCTCGCGGCTGACAGGGCTCGTTTGGGGCGCACTCCTGCTGGCGGGTGCACTCCGGCTTCTGAGATCTCGCCGCACCTAGCTCAGCCTTGGCAACACCCTTGGCAACATTAACCCGGTGGTTTGCGGGCGCGCCGTGGCGCACTACGGCGCTTCCTCCGAGGGAGGGGCAGGATCTCCGAGGGAGTCGCCCGAACTCATGCCGGGGTCGCGGGTTCGAGTCCCGCCCCTGCTATATGTGTTAAGTCGGGGGAAGAACCTAGACCCTCCCCCTGAGCGCCAAAAGTGCTCACAGGTTACCCTTCGCCATGAGTTCGAAGCCGCCCGCCCCGTGGTCCACCCAGATGCAGAGACCCTGCTACGCCAACGCGCCGGGATGTCATCCCGAACCGGGGCGCGGAACACAGCACTGGTGCGCCAAGCTGTCGGGACACGGCGGCGAGCACGTCTGCCGCTGCGGTATGACCTTTAGGCGTGACGTGGTAATGTCCTAGCCCTTCAGGGGGCTGGCACTATGCGTGGCATTATGAATCCCGGCGCGGGGTGTGGATCGTGGCGCACGCCGTGAGACACGCCAAGCACTTACAGAAGGGGCGGCGGACGCACCAAGCCTCATAATGCCGGGGTCGCGGGTTCGAGTCCCGCCCCTGCTATCTCCTGAAGCCTCGAGCTCCCCTGGAGTTGCGAGGCTTTCTTCATCTAGTGTCTCAAGTTGAGGGCGCTGCTTGCCATCGCGCCTTGCAACGCGCTCAGACGATTCCCTGGCGGACTCCGGTTTTTTCAGGTGTCGATTCTTCCACGCATCGTTCGACGTGCTCATGAAGAAGTACACTGACGGCGGGGAGCGCAGGCCGTGATCCACCAACGACTACACCAAGGGACGATCCCATGAGAAAGCTCATCGTTTCCGAGTTCGTGACGCTGGACGGCGTGATGCAGGCCCCCGGTGGCAAGGACGAGGACCGAGACGGAGGGTTCGAGCACGGCGGCTGGACGCTGCCCTACTGGCACGATGACATCGGTGAGAGCTTCGGCGCGCTGATGAAGGATGTCGACGCCCTGCTTCTGGGGCGACGGACGTATGTGACGCACGCCGCGGCGTTCGAACCCATGGCCCCGGGTGATCCGTTTGGGGATATGATGAACGCACCCAAGAAGTACGTGGTATCGAGGACCCTCGAGCGCCCGACGTGGCGCGACACTACCATCATCCGGGACAACGTGATCGAGTCGGTGCGCGCCCTCAAGGCGCAGCCTGGCAGGAACATCGCAACGGACGGCAGCAGCCAGCTGGTCCACGCCCTGCTTGCGCACGATCTGGTCGACGAGCTGCACCTGCTGGTCTATCCGCTGATCTTGGGGAGCGGGAAGCGGGTGATGCCCGATGCAGTACAGGCGACATTCGCCTTGAAGTCCGCCACTCCCTATCCGACCGGTGTCGTGGGCCTTCACTACGTCCGTCAGCGGGGGACAACCTGACCGAAGGAGTCAGCGCCCGGGAACCGCGCTGACGTCCCCCGAGTGGGTCACCCAGAAGCGAGGCCGCGTGAGCATGGTGTGCATGGCCGATCCCTGCGAGGATGCGGAGGTAGGCCCCGTTGCACGCGCATCCGCGCTGGCCCCGCTCGCCAGCGTGGGCCATGGGTCCGCTACGCTCACGTCCACGGTGTATCCCAGGTCGGCCATGGACTCGATGGTCACCGAGCTGAGCGGATTGGTGCCGGGGTTGAGGAAGCCCGTCATCAGCTCGTTGGTCATCACCGATTCCCGCCAATGGCTCAGCGTAGTCCCGGAGCCGCCATTCGCCTCCACCGGAACGACCTGGTCGCGATAGCTCGGGAGCGCCTGCCGGAACACGGCTTGAGCGTCCGGTCCGCCGAACCATGGGTCTTGCGTAGTGGTGTCGCGCAGGAAACCGTCCAGGTCCCATACCGTCCCGAAGCCAAGCAGATGGGCCATCTCGTGCTCGAGCACCTCGTCGAGCATGCCGGTGCCGGCCAGACTGGAAAGCGTGGCGCTGTTCAGCGACATGACGCCCAGGATCGGGAGGTTGCCTGGTTGCCGAATGAGGCAGGGCCCGGACTCGCCTAGGATCGCCTGGCCGGGCACCGTGTCGGGGATCTGCCGCACGTGGACCAGCACCAGCAGATCCTTCACGGTCTCGTTGACCGCGGGCTGCGCCGAGTCGCAGACCCCGGCGGCCAGTTTGACCGGAATCGAGCCGACCGAATCGACGATCACCCGTTGCCACTTGGCGGTCGCGTGATCGAACGCGGCGAGCACCGACGGAGACGGCGGAGTGCGATCGACGAAACGGACCGTAATGGTGAACTGCGCGGCCGATACGCCCGGGTTGGCCGGAGCGGTCGAGTCGCTGCAGGCGGTGAGCAGCGCGATGAGAGCTGCCCACGTCCGCAGCCTGGTCATGGTGGGCGGGTGCCGCTGGAGCTGTCGGCAGTCGAGGGGCAGCCGGGCTTCGCGGTGGCGCTGCCGGCGGCAGGCGGCGGAGCCAGGGTCTCGACCCGTCCGGCGCTGTCCACCCGGTACCGTGGACGACGGGAGACGTCGCGACCCAGGTCGATCCCACTGTCCTGCCGAGCGACGGTCTGGGAGTCGGGGCAGCCGGGATCTCGGCCGATCTGCGCGGCAGGCGGCGGGAGGCTGCGGTGCCCGCAGGCTACCGGCAAGGCGATAGCGGCAAGACTGGCGGCGATTGCCCGCACCGACATAGACGACTCCCGGAGGAGCACCGGAGGAGGGAAGGGGCTCCTCTTGTGGAGCGATTCCCTCGAACCGCCAACGGTCGCGCCGAGGCCCGCGACGCGGGCCCGGCTTCCTGCCTGGGATATAACGGCGTGCGATCCCGGATGCCGATTCGCCGCTCACCACCGGAGCGTGAGGCGAGGCCCGTCACGAGCCCCGAGCGCGTCCGGAGGGTCGGGATGTCCTCGGTCCGGGCATCGCCCTGGCCGACTGCGTCAGGTAAGATCAAGGTATGACCGCACCGACCCCCAAGCGCGCGCGCCCCGCAGGGGAGATCACCGTCCTGGTGGTGGACGACGACGCGATGATGCGCACGCTCGTCGGGCGAACGCTCCGGGGGGAGGGCTTCCAGGTGTGGACTGCCTCCGGCGCACCGGAGGCGCGCCAGGTGCTCGACCGGCTCACCGGCCCGCTCGATCTCATCCTCACGGACGTGGCGATGCCTGGCGGCATGGGACCGCAGCTCGCGGCCGAAGTCCGGCGGGCCCACCCGCGCGTCCGCCTGGTCTACATGTCGAGCTACTCGCGCAAGGACCTCTTGGGACACGGGATCGACCTGGGTCAGGATGACCTGCTGGCCAAGCCGTTCATGCCGGCCCAGCTGATCGAGCGGGTTCGCGCGACGCTCGCCTAGCACCGACCGTTCGGGTCACGCCGGATGTCGAGCGCTTCCTCGGGCCGGACAGGCCGCGGCAGGTCCGTAGGTACTGATTGACGCGGGCGCTCCACTGTCTATCTTGAGCGTGCATCTGCCCCTGTCCGCCAACTGGTCGTCGCTATGCGCGCATCGTCCTCCCCCACATGCCCTCATTGCGGGTATCCGGCCCCGGCCGACGCCCGCACCTGCTCGCTCTGCAGCACCGTGATCCATCCAGTCAATCTTCGCCGGGTGGCCCTGTGGGCCGTGGTGCTGGTCGAGTATCTCGTGGTCGCCAACGTGCTGATCACGCACTGAGCCGGCCGGGCGTGTCCAGACCCGCGTAGCGCGAGCGGCCTGGGATCGGTACAATCCGTCACATGCCGCTTTCATCTGCCGTGTCCGCCTGGAGGCCCGCCCTCCGGGCGAGCCTGCGCCCGGTCGCCGTGTGCGCCGGCCTCGTCGCCTGCGCCACCGCGCCGCCGGCGACCGGGACGTCGCCTGCGCCGGCCAGCCCGAGCCAGGCCACCGGCGACAGCTCCACCCGGCTCGGCCTGGCCGCCGCGGAGGAGATCGCGGCGCTGCACACGCGCTGGCGCGATGCGCTCACCAAGCGCGACACGGTCTTTTTCGCGGGCATCCTGGTGGACAACTTTCAGATCACCGGCGGCCAGGTCACGCTCGACAAGCGTCAGTTCATGGCCGCCGTCGCGTCCGACACCGGAGGCGTGGCCCCCAGCCGCTTCGAGCAGACCAGCATCAGGCTCTACGGCGACGTCGCCGTGGCGACGGGACTCATTCGGTATGACATCCCGGGCGAGAGCCAGCCGGCGTTGACGCGCTACTCGGAGGTGTGGGTCAAGCAGGGGAAGCAGTGGCGCGCGGCGCACCTGCACTACAATCCCGTCCCCCCGCCGGCGCAGGAGCGTCGCTAGCGGGCAGCTGGCGCCAGTTATCGTGGGTTATCGGAGGTAGTCATGGGACTGAGTCGTGAAACTCGCGTGCGACCGGGGTTCGGCCACCTGTATCCCGAGCTTCGTCCCGGGTGGGACGCGGCGCAGGAC
>JBOHSB010000182.1:0-3310 GCA_050733015.1 Gemmatimonadales bacterium | reverse complement strand
GGCCATGCCAGACGACGCGGTCTACGCCCGCAAGGTCGCGGCACAGTTCGGGGTGACGCTGCACGAGATCGAGATCTCACCCGACATCGTCGACCTGCTGCCCCGCATGGTCGACGCGCTCGACGAGCCGATCGGCGATCCAGCCGCGATCAACACGCTGCTGATGTGCCAGGCGGCCCGCGAGCGGGGGGTCAAGGTGATCCTGTCCGGCATGGGTGCCGACGAGCTGTTCGGCGGGTACCGCAAGCACTTCGCCTGCCTGGTGGCGGGCCGGTACGGCAGGCTCCCGGCCGCGCCGCGGGCCGGCGTGCGGTTCGCGGTAGACCGGTTTCCGGTCAGCATCGGCGGTCACGGCCTGCGCTACGCCCGCTGGGCCAAGCGGTTCCTGACCTTCGCCGAGCTGCCCGAGGAGCCGCGCTTCCGGCGCAGCTACACGCTGTACGACCCACCCGAGCTCGCCGCCTTGATCAGCCCGGACCTGGCCGGTCACGTCGAGGCGGTGGTCGAGGGTCACCGCGAGGTCTACGACGACAACTCGCTGCGGGACGAGGTCAACCGGATGTGCCTGGCGGACGCCCGGCTGTTCCTGCCGGGGCTGAACCTGGCCTACACGGACCGGGCCAGCATGGCCGCGTCGGTCGAGGTGCGGGTGCCATTTGTCGACCCGGTCGTGGCCCAGGCGGCGTTCGCCGTCAAGGGCAGCGACAAGATCAGGAACCGGCAGGGGAAGGTTGCCCTCAAGCGCGCCGCGGAGAGCTGGCTGCCGCGCGAGATCGTGTACCGGCCGAAGGCCTCCTTTAGTGCCCCGCTCCGGGCCTGGGTCCGCAACGACCTGCGCGAGGTCATCACCGACCAGCTTGTGGGCGGCGAACTGGTGGGGGCGGGGATGCTGCGCGCCGATGCGCTGCGGCGTCTCATTCAAGATGAGCAGGCCGGCCGCGAGGACCGTGCCAAGCAGATATGGCAGCTGCTGACGCTCGAGCTGTGGTACCGCAACATGCGGTCCATGGGCGTCGCTGGATGACTGGCGAAGGACGCAATGAAGCAGATAGCTCAGAATTACAAATCCGGGGAGCTCGCCGTTCTCGACGCACCCGCTCCGGTGGGCCGACCCGGCGGCGTCCTGGTGCAGTCGCTGTTCTCCCTGATCTCCACCGGCACCGAGATGATGAAGGTGGCCGAGGCCAACATGTCGATGGTGGGCAAGGCGCGAGCCCGGCCGGACCAGGTGCGCAAGGTCCTTGACACGGTCGCGCAACAGGGCGCGGTGAACACCTACAAGAAGGTGATGAACCGGCTCGACTCCTATACCCCGCTGGGCTACTCGCTCTGCGGCGTGGTGACCGAGGTAGGCGAGGGCGCGGAGGAATTCAAGGTCGGCCAGCTGGTGGCGGCGGCCGGCAACGAGTACGCCCTGCACGCCGAGTACAACTGGGTCCCGGTCAACCTGTGCGCGGCTGTCCCGCAGGGTGTCTCGCCCGAGCACGCGGCCTTCGCCACGGTGGGGTCGATCGCCATGCACGGCATCAGGCGCGCCGAGGTGGAGCTGGGCGACACGGCGTGCGTCATTGGCCTCGGCCTCGTCGGCCAGCTCGTGGTCCGTCTCCTGGCCGCCTCGGGAGTCCGCGTGATCGGGATCGACATGATCGAGGAACGCTGCCGCCTGGCCGAGCAGGCCGGCGCGCTGTTCTGCGCCGGGCCCGACGAGGAGGGCATGGGCGCCCTCCAGCGCTCGCTTGACGAGATCACAGCGGGGCGCGGGGCCGACCATATCTTCCTGGCCGCGGGCAGCTCGTCCAACGGACCGGTGGAGACCGCGGCCAAGCTCGCCAGGGACAGGGCCCGGGTCGTGGACATCGGCAAGACCCGCCTGGACCTGCCATGGAACGCCTACTACGATAAGGAGCTCGACGTCCGGTTCTCCCGGTCTTACGGGCCGGGGCGCTATGACGAGCGGTACGAGCTCGAGGGGATCGACTACCCGATCGGCTACGTGCGCTGGACCGAGCGCCGGAACCTGGAATGCTTCCTCGACCTCATCGCGCGCAAGGAGATCGAGGTCGAGACGCTGGTATCGGGTGTCTTCCCGATGGAGACCGCCAGCTCCGTGTACGCCGACCTGTCCTCGGGCTCGCTGAAGGCCGTCGGCGTCCTGCTCGAGTACCCGACCCGGCCCGCCGACCTCGAGCAGCGGGCGGCGAGCAGCCTGATCCGGTCCGGCCAGGCGGCATCGCCGTGCGGGCGCGGCGACGGGCGGCTAGCGATCGGGTTCATCGGCGCGGGCAACTACGCCTCGTCGATGCTGCTCCCCAGCCTGGCTGGGATGGACAACGCCTACCTGGCCCACGTCGCCACGAGCCGGTCGCTGTCCGCGGTGAACGCTCAGCGCCGGTTCGGGTTCACCACGGCGTCAACCGATGCCGACGCGGTGTTCGACGACCCGGATCTGGATGCGATCTTTATCGTGACCCGGCACCACACCCACGCCGCGATGGTCTGCCGCGCGCTCGAGACGGGGAAAGCCGTCTTTGTGGAGAAGCCCCTCGCGCTCACCCGGGACGAGCTCGATCGCATCGTGGAGGCCGTGGCCAAGACCGGCAACGACCGGCTGATGGTTGGATTCAACCGGCGGTTCGCGCCGCTGCTCGTCCAGATGAAATCCGAGTTCGGCCCGCTGAGCGGCAGCTCGGTCACGCGCTACCTCGTCAACGCGGGACCGCTGGCCGCGGACAGCTGGTACGTCAACGACGCCCTGGAGGGATCCCGGTTTACCGGGGAGGGCGGGCACTTCATCGACACGCTCAGCTGGTGGGCTGGAAGCCTGCCAGAGGAGGTCTACGCGGCCAGCGGTCCAGAGAAAGACGATGTCCTAGTCACGCTGCGCTTCGAAAACGGCTCGAGCGGCACGATCGCGTACCTCACCGCCGGCAACTCGCGCTATCAGAAGGAGACGCTTGACGTCGCAGGCGGCGAGCGCAGCGCGCGGCTGGACAACTTCAAGAAGGCCGCGGTCTGGGCCGGAAGGCGCCAGCACGCCCTGCGTCCTCGTGGCGGCCAGGACAAGGGCCAGCGAGCCGAGCTCGCGCGGTTCGTCGAGGCGATCCTGGCCGGGGCGGCGATGCCCATCCCGGTCGAGTCCCTGATCGCGACGACTAGGGCGACCATCGCGGTGCGGGAGAGCCTGCTCAGCGGTCGACCGGAGCGCATGTGAGCGGTAGCAGGGGAGGAAGGCTCGGCTGGTACGCCCGCCGGGTGGCGAGGATGTCGCCCGCCGAGGTCGGGTGGCGCGTCCGCGACCAGGCGCTGCAGC
>JBOHSB010000181.1:0-14809 GCA_050733015.1 Gemmatimonadales bacterium | reverse complement strand
GGGCCTATGCAGCAGGACTGGTGCTGGAAGAGGTGCACCTCGAAGGGTTCGCCCGGCGGGGCGAGCGGCCGCTGGCGGAGCTGGTCCGGCCGGTGGCCGGACTGTTGGCGCCCGTCTTCTTCGTGGCGATGGGACTGCGGGTCGATCTCCGCGGGTTCCTTCAGCCCGGCATCCTGGCGCTCACCCTGGCGCTCACGGCCGCCGCCATCCTGGGCAAGCAGGCGTGCGCGCTCGGCGCGTGGCGCTCGCGCCTCGACGGCCTGTCCATCGGCATCGGCATGATCCCGCGCGGAGAGGTCGGACTCATCTTCGCGAACCTCGGACTGGCGCTCACCGTGCACGGCGAGCGCATCCTCGACTCGATGACCTATTCGGCCATCATCCTGATGGTCATGATCACGACCTTCGTGACGCCCCCGGCGCTCAAGTGGAGCTTTCAGGGCAGGGGAAGCCTCTTCCCCATCGGCGAGCGGCCTCCCCCCGTCGCCCCGGGCGGGTAGAGTTCAGGACGCTCTGGGTGACTCACGTTGGCTAGGCGACCGCCTGCACCGCCCGGTGCGCCTTCGCCGACTCGACCTCCTTGCGGCGCCCGGCAATCCGCTCCGCGAGATACGCTGCGTCGCGCCCCACCCCGTGGATCATCGAGCTCGCCAACGCATAGAGAAAGTGCAGCCCCACGAAGCTCAGCCCCGGCTCCGCGGTGCAGACGCCGCGGGTGTGAACCGGCCGGCCCTGGCCGTCGAACACCGGCAGGTCGATCCACGAGAACCCCGGCTCGTAGCCAGTGCTCCAGATGACGTTCGACACGGCCAGGGTGCGGCCGTCCTCGAGCAGCGGCAGTCCATCGCACACGCCCGCGGTGCGCGGCACGCGCGCCACGCCATAGGCGTCGAGATCCTTCGACTTCACCCGGATGAGCGGCGTGGCCTTGCCGGCCACCTTCGCGTGCGCCTTCCGACCCAGCGGCGTGTCGAGCCTGAGCAGGCGGAAGAACACCACCCGGAAGATGAGCCGCGCCAGGACCAGCCGCGCCGCCAGGCCGCTGATGTCGAACGGCAGCTCGCCGTTCACCTTCCCCGAGATGTAGGTCTCGCGTCCGGCCAGGACCACTTCGCGCGCGATCTCCGCGCCCGAGTTTCCCACCCCGACGATCAGCACCGCGCCCGGCCGGAGCTGGTCGGGGCTCCTGTAGGCGCTCGAGTGGAACTGCACGATGTCCCGATTGAGGCCGGAGGCGAATGCCGGGATCCGCGGACGCTGGAAGTCGGCCATGGCCACGACCACGTTCCGCGCCTGAATCCGCCGATGGCCGGCCGTCACCACGAGCGAGCCGTCCTTGGCCTTGGAGACCCGGTCCACCCGGACCCCGGTGCGCACCTGCAAGGAGAACCGCGCGGCGTAGGCCTCCAGGTAGTCAGCCATCTCGTCCTTGGTCGGGAACGCGTTGGCGTCCCCCGGGAACGGCATCCCGTTGAGCCCGTCGAACCGCGCCGGCGTGAACAGCCGCAGCGAGTCCCACCGCTGCCGCCAGCTGTCGCCGATCCGCTGGTTGGCCTCCAGGATGGTGAACTGGACGCCCTTGCGGGCCAGGTGATACCCCATCGAGAGCCCCGCCTGTCCCCCGCCGATCACCACGGTGTCGATCGCTTCGAATTCGCGCATGATGCTGCTTCCTCCATCAGGTCGCTTGGGCGGCTGGTGTCGCCGCGCAACCATTCTAGGTGCCGCGGGTCGGTCCCGCGTCGGGCGGATTGCGCAGCAGGAGCCGGCGTCCGGCCATGGGTATTTCTATGTAAGGCGCGGGAACAGGTCGTGTTGGAAGGCGTAGGCGGTGGCCGCCGCCCGGCTCGATAAGTCCAGCTTGGTGAAGATGTTACTGAGATGGCGGGCGACGGTTTTCTCGCTGATCCCGAGCCGCTCGGCCACGGCCCGGTTGGTCCGGCCGGTGGCCACCAGCCGCAGCACGTCGATCTCGCGCGGGGTGAGGGTTCCCTGTTGGCCGGCAGCCGCCTCGGGGCGGGGGATCGCGTTCAACCGGCGCAGGTCGGGCGCGGCGCCGAGCGCGGCGAAGGCCTGGCGCACGGCCTCGAGCTCGAGGCCGGCGGTATCCTCGTCTCCCAGCGCGCGGTGGGCCAGGCCGATGAGCGCCTGGGTGCGTGCCCCTTGATACGGCGCCTCGATGTCGTGCCAGCCGGCGGCGGCGGCGCGCAGCGCGGCGAGTGCGGCCTGCGGCTGGCCCTCGGCCAGCAGCACGGCCCCGGACGCGTGCGCCGCCATCGCGTGAAGCAGCGGCGCCCTGAGCGCCTGGGCCACGCGGGTGAGCTCCTCCGCCGCGGTGCGCGCCGCGCCCGGGTCGTTGGCGGCCAGCATGATCTCGACGCACGCGCTCAGGTCGGTCGCGCGCATGCGCGGGTTTCTCGCTTCGGCCACTACCCGGCGAATGGCCGCCGCGGCCACGTCCGCGCGGCCCTGGGCCAGCCGCAGCAAGGCGAGCCCGGGGTGCGGATCGCGCCCCAACCGGCTGCCGCGGCGGTACAGCTCCTCGGCCTCCGCATCCTCCCCCCGCAGCCGGTGCAGCTCGGCCAGCCGGTACCACGCGGCACCGATCGACTGGTGCACCGGCGGCCCGGCCAGGCAGTCGCACGCCCGCTCCAGCTCGCCGACGGCGCCGGACCACTCGCCGCGGAGCAGCAGCACCTCGGCGCGGCGGATGAGGCACGAGCCCCGGTACGGTGACGCCTGCGGCTGCGACGCGCCCCACCGCACCAGCGCCGAGGTCCATTCCTGCGCCCGGCGCACGTCGAAGGTCTCGTCGCACGCGTCGATCACGCTGCAGTAGATATCGCCGACCGCGACCGGCGATACCTCGCCGGCGGTGACCCCCACCATCACCTCATCCAGCAGCGCCATCCCGCGCGACACCTCGCCCAGGCGGATCAGCGAGCGCCCTTCTCCCATGCGGCCGAGCAGGGTGAGCTCGCGATCGCCGAACCGCTCGCCGATGCCGGCGACCTCGGAGAACAGGCGGTGGCTCGTGGCCGCGTCGCCCTCGAGCACGGCCCCGAGCGCCTGCGGCAGCAGGACGTAGCCCCGCTCCACGGTCTCGCCCCGGCTCTCGTCGATCAGGCGCCGCGCCCGGGCCAGCCAGCCACCGCCCCGAGCGGTCTCGCCTTCGAGCAGGAACCGCATCGCGAGCCACACGGCGGCCCGCCCGGCGCGGTCCGGCTCGCCGCGGGCCAGCCAAGCCTGGTGCAGCCGCTCCAGGTACTCGAGGCTCTCCGCCCCGCGACCGGTGAGGCGCGCGGCGACGCCGAGGCGCTCGAGGTCGTGAGGTTCGAGCGGGACGTCGCGATCGGCGGCGGAAAGGACAGCGTGGACTTCGTTCCAGGCTCCGGCCTCGAACGCGACTCTCCCGCGCTCGAGCGCATCGGTACGGCTCATGCCCTCGAATGTCACGCCGACATGGGTCACCCGGGACCTCGCTCACTTCACGCCGACCCGTCCTCCAGCCCGTGCTTCACCGCGAACAGCGCCGCCTGGGTGCGGTCGCCGGCGTTGATCTTGGGGAGGATCGCGCTCACGTAGCCCTTCACTGTCCCGACGCTCAGGTGGAGCTGGGCCGCGATCTGCTTGTTGCCCATCCCCCGCGCCACCAGGCGCAGCACATCGAGCTCGCGCGGGGTGAGTCCCGCGAACGGCGACAGCGTCGGCGGCGAGGACACCTGCCGCATGAGATGCTGCTGGGCCCGCGGGTCGAGCGTGGGCACGCCCAGCGCGGCGGCGTGGATCGCCTGCACCAGCTGGGTGCGCAGCACGTCCTTGAGCAGGTAGCCGGTGGCGCCGGCGCGAATGGCGTCGCGCACCCGCTCGTCATCGGCGTAGGTGGTGAGGATCAGGATGCGGGGCCCGGTGCCGCCCGCCCGGAGCCGCTCGGTCGCGGCCACCCCGTCCAGCCCTGGCATCAGCAGGTCCATCAGCACCACGTCCGGCTTGAGCCGCTCGGCCTCGCGTACAGCCTCGTGGCCGTCGGCCGCCTCGCCCACGATCTCGATCGTCTCGCGCTCCTCGCCGAGGATCATGCGCAGCCCTTCGCGCACCACCTGGTGGTCGTCCGCGATGAGCACCCGCACCGGGCCCCGGTGGCGTTCACCTCGCTCGACGGTCATGTGCGCGGCTCCGCGTCGGCCGGCACCACCACCTCGATCGTGGTGCCCCCGGCGGCCGACGAGTCCACCCGGATGGTGCCGCCGATCGCCGTGGCCCGCTCGCGCATGGTGAGCAGGCCGAGGCCGCCCATCTGGATGGCGTGCTCGCCGGTCGCCTCGACCGACGTGGTGAAGCCCACGCCGTCGTCGATCAGGCTGAGCACGGTGCACCCGCCTTCGCTCGCGAGTCGGAGCTGGGCGTAGGTAGCGCGGGCGTGCTTGACCACGTTGCTCAGCCCCTCCTGCGCGATGCGGTAGAGCGCCTCCTCTTGCGCCAGGGGGCGGGGCCGGTAACCCGCCAGCTCGGCGTCCACCGGCAGCGAGTCGCACGACACCTCCGCCGCCAGCAGTGAGAGCGCCTCCGCCAGCCCGTGGTGTCGGAGCCGCGAGCGGGCCGACCCCGCCGGCGCCTCGTGCTCGGCGGTACGCCGCGCGCGGGGCCGGAGCTCGGCCAGCAGCACCCGCATTTCGTCGAGCGCCACCTGGCTCAGCTCCACCAGGCGGCGCGCCCGGCCCTCGCCCTCCTCGGCGCCCCGCGCATACGCGGGCCCCAGCGTCTGGGCGATGAGCGCGATGCTCGACAAGTGCTGGGTGACCGCGTCGTGCAGCTCGCGCGCGAGCCGCTGCCGCTCCTCCAGCACCGCCACCCGCTGGGCGCTGGCGTAGAGCCGCGCGTTCTCGATCGCCACCGCGAGCTGGTCGGCGATGATGCCGACGATCGCCGCGTCCTCGTCGCAGAACGGCTCGTCCCGCTCGACGTTCACCACGCCGAGCACTCGCTCCCCCAGCACGATGGGCACTGCCAGCTCGGCGCAGGCGGGCGCGCCGCCGGGCGTGGGCAGGTAGCGCGGGTCGGTGGCTACGTCGTTCACCAGCACGGTTTGCCGGGTGCGCGCCGCTTCGCCCATGAGCCCCTGGGAGATCGGGATCCGGTATTCGCCCGGGATGAGGTGCTTGTAGTGCCCCCCCTTCACCGTGAGCACCAGGGTGCCGGGCTGCTCGGGATCGATGAGCGGGATGGCGAGGTTGGGAAAGCCCAGCAGCTCGTGAATAGCGTCGGCCGCGCGCTGGATCAGCTCGTCGAGCCGGAGGTCGGCGGTGACCAGCCGGGCCACCCGGGCCACCAGTGCCATCCGGTCGCCCCGCTCGCGCTCGTCCTCGTAGCGCTGCGCGTTGGCGATGGCGATCGCGGCCGGGCGGGCGAACAGCCGCAGCAGCTCGGCCTCGTCGGCGCCGAGCCGCGCGGAGCCGGTCCCAACGCCCAGGAAGCCGATCATCCGGCCACCCCACTCGATCGGCATGCCGATGACCGAGTGCTCGGCGAACTCGGCCTGGGTGGGATGCGGCAGGCTCCCGTAGCGCTCGAGCACCACCGGCTCCCCCCGCTCCAGCACCGCGCCGGCCAGCCCCACGCCGCGGGGCATCTCGGCCCCGGCCTCGCCGGGGGGCATGCGGTAGCCCGCGGCGGTGCGGACCAGGTCGCGCGCCGGGTCCACCAAGCCGATGGTCCCGTGCTCGGCGCCGATCAGCGCGCAGGCGTTGCGCAGAATGCTCTCGAGCAGCGGCTGCAGCTCGAGCTCGGCGCTGAACGTTTCGACCACGGACCGCACGGTCTCCTGCTGCCGCAGGAGGCGCCGGAGCTGGCCGGTGTTCGGCTCCGCCTTCACCTCCGCCCTCGGCACGGCTGGGGGCGGCTCCACGATGTCCTTGGTCATGTGCTCCGATCTTGGGGGCGCGCCCCACCGGCCGCAAGTGCGTTCACAGTGGGACACTTCGCCACCCTGACCGAAGACGGGGGCGGACCCCTGTCTCCGGTCAGGGGTCCGGCCAGCGAACGTCGGCTTCAAGTCCGGCCCGGTGCCGGATGAGCCGGAGCCGCCGGATTCCAATATTTCCGGCCGGACTTCGGACCCAGGAGCAAGACGATGCGACTCAGGATTTGCGATGGCGAGTTCGAGCGGATCCTCCCCGCCACCCAGCAGCGGCTGGACGAGGCCTTCGGCCCCACCTCGGCCGCCGCGCCGGGCACGGAGATCACGCTCACCGACGGAGACCTCTGGCTCTCCGGCACCGTCCTCGCCCTCACCGAGGCGGCGGTCTACATGATGTCGGGCGGTCGGGGCATGGGCGTGATCGTGATGGGGCGGACCAAGTGGGAGATCGCGCGCCGCCAGTTCCGCGACTTCCTCGCCCGGGAGGCCACCCATGCGCACGGTTGACCAGTACGTGCTGCGTGTGCTCGGCGACCAGTGGGCCGCGCCCGCCCGGACCCCGAGCCTGCTGGACGTGAGCCGGGACGGCGACGGCATTGCGGCGGAGCTGGCCCGGGTCGGCTTCCGCGTCACTCGGGTGAGGCTGGACGACTCGTCGCTCGAGACGGTGAGCGAGCGCCTGGCGGGCATCCACCGCCACTTCGACGCGGTGGTGGTGCGCGACGTGCTCGAGGCGGTGGACGACTGGCGGAACGTGGTGAGTCGCTCGGTGCGCCGGCTCCGCCCCGGCGGCGTGTTCGTCTACGGCGTGAGCGCCGGCACCCGCCGTCCCTGGCTGAGCCGCCTGCTGCCGCGCCGGCTCCGGCCCCGCGGCCGCCCGGTGGTCCCCGCCGGCGAGCTGGTGGCCATCCTCCGCCGCAGCGGCCTGCTCCAGCGCGAGACGATCTCGCTCGTGGCGGACCCGCTGGACCCGAGCCCGACGACGTACATCGGATACTCGATCATGCGGGGCGACCCCGCCCTGGCGACGGAGATGCGCTGGGATTTCACCGGCACCGGAGAGCGTTGGCTCGCCGGGGCACCAGGGTAGTTCTGGGGCATGAGGATGGTCGGGTGGGGCCGGCGGGCAGCAGGCAGGCCCCACCATGATCTCGGAAACAAGGAGTCGGACCATGCGCAGCTATACGACGGACCGATCGCAGCCAGTCGCGCCCCCGTCGCCCGCCGAGCTCTGGCTCTCGGTGATCCAGTCGATCCGCGACGGCCTGGCCGAGCTCGCCGCCCGCTGAGACGCAGTTACCGCGGCTCGCCCGACAGGCGCGCCAGACCCTCGCGAGCCTCGGCAGCATAGGGCTGCAATGTCGCGTCGGGGTGCCGCCACATGCCGGCGACCCAGCCGTACGAGCGGAGCGCGGTTTCGCGGTCGCCCAGGCGGTCCGCCACGCGGCCGCGCAGCAGCACCCAGAGGATGGAAGTCGGAAACGGGCTCAGCGTGAAGCTCGGATGGTCCGGGCTGAGGATAGCCCATGCCTCCTGGTCGCGGCCGCGAGCCGTGAGGAGCTGCGCCCGGGTGAGCCGGTCGAGGTAACAGCCGGGGCAGCCGTCGGGGGCGAGGTCGTCCAGACGCGCCAGCGCGGTGGTCGTATCTCTCCTCGCCAGCGCCAGGTACGCCGCGGCAGACCCGGCAGCGTAGCGGGCCCGGACCCGCGTGTTCGGGTCGGTCCCGCGCAGGGCGGCGGAGTCCGCGCGCGCCGCGGCCGCCTCCAGCGAGGCCGTGTCCCGCCGTCCGGCCCACCAGGGGAAGGCCTCGATGAGCCGCTGCGACACGGGTCCGGCGAGCCGGCGCCGGAATGTTGCCGCCGCGCTGTCGGGCGGAATCGCCCCGATCAGCGCCGCATCCGCGAACAACCAGGTGGTGTCCGACCCTCGCAGCCAAGCGTAGGCCTGGCCGAGATGCCCTCGCGCCATGAGTGCACGTCCGGCCGACTGCTCGATGGTTATGCGACGGCGGAACGGCGTGCTTCCGGACGGGGCGCGCAAGGCGGCGACCCGCGCCAGCGACACCTCCAGCTCGGTGCTGTCGGCCAGGCCGGACAGCACGGCATGGGCTTCGAACAGGCCGTCGAGGGACACGGGCCCCGCGAGCCGAGGCACGCTGTCCGCGGTCATTCCGGGCTGGAGCAGCGCCTGCACCAGCCGGTCGCCCTCCGCCTCGTGCTCCTTCGGATTGAGCGCCAGATAGGGTCGCAGATATTCCCCCACCGCCTCGGCACCGCTCAACGCCGCCACTTCGACCGGATGGATGTACGACGGGGCGAAGGCGGAGTCGAGTGCGATGGCCCGATTGAAGGCCGTGAGCACCTCGCCGGTGGGACGCCCCGCGTACGGGCCAAAGTGCTGCGTGGCCTCGCCGAGGAGGAACCACGCCTCCGGATCGTCGGGATAGCGGCCCGTGACCTCCTCGGCGGTGGCGAACACCCGCCGCAGGCGCGATCCCCAGCCACTGTCCGCGCGATAGGCGAGGGGACCCGCCTCGAACAGCGAGGCCAGCAAGGAGTCGCCCAACACCAGCAGGCTGTCCCTTGGCGGCAGCCCGTGGTTGTGAGCGCCGGCGGCCAGCGCGAAGGCGGTCGAGAGCGAGTCGTACCCCGTGCGTGACCACCCCAGCACGCCGCTCGCCCGGCGGAGCGCGGGCGCGAAGCTGCTGTCGAGCACGATGGCGCGCTCATAGTACGTGTACGCCGAGTCCCAGCTGGTCCGCCGGAAGAGCTGCTCGCCCTGGAGGAAGGCCTTGAGCGCCGGCAGGCTGGTCGAGCCGAACGGCGCCAGCTTGACCGCCCCGATCGCGCGGGTCCGGCCCAGGGCCTGGAGCAGCTTGAGCGTCAACGAGTCCGCCGCGCGGTCCACCCGGCCGGCCTGGTCCGTCGCCTCCCATTCGTCCACCGGCCGTCCCCGCGCCACGTCGAACAGCGTCGCCCGGAGCCGGACGCTGTCACGCCCCGCGCCGAGCACCGATCCGTAGAGCGCGAGCCCGGCCCCGGTGGCGTGGCCCAGGCGTGCGGCGGACTCGGGGTCGGCCCGGCCCTCCCAGCGCCGAAGGATCGTGGTCGGCGGCACGGTGCGGAGCGGACCGGCGCCGTCGAGATTGCGCGAGAGCAGGTCCACCAGCCCCTCGCGCCACAGAGCCAGCGACGGCTCCAGCACGTCGAACGGCGCGATCGCCACGAGCGAGGCGTCGAGCGTCGCCGGCGCGGCTGTGCGCGAGCGCAGTAGGCCGACCGCCGCCGCGGCCACCCCGACCAAGATGACCACCAAGGCGGTGGCCTTCGTGGATCGCCGGGCCGGGCGCACCCGCGCGACCGTCGTGGTCTCGCCGCTGTGCTCGCCGCGGCGGGCGGAGTCGAGCGCGTCCGCCAGGGCACCCGCCGTGGCGAAGCGGTCGGCCGGCGATCGGGCCAGGGCTTGCACCGCAATCGCCTCGACCGCGGGCGGCACGGCCTCGCGCACCGCCGTGAGCGGCCGCGGCGACTCGGTGAGACGGCGGGCGACGATCGCCTGGACCGTGGGCCCCGTGAAGGGCGGCTCGCCCGCCAGCATCTCGTACAGCACGCAGCCCAGGCTGTAGACGTCGGACCGGCCGTCGAGCTCCCGCTCGCCGGTGGACTGCTCGGGGCTCATGTACGCCGGCGTCCCCACGACGACTCCGGTCTCGGTGAGCCGGGCGTCCTCGCCCGCGGCGCCGAGGGCGCGGCCGATGCCGAAGTCGGCGACCAACGTGTCGCCGTCCTCGGTCAGCAGGATGTTCTCGGGCTTGATGTCGCGATGGATCACGCCGTGCCGGTGGGCGTAGTCCAGCGCGCGGGCAGCCTCGTGGGTAATGCGGAGCGCCTCGTCGAGCGGGAGCTGCCGCTCGCGCTGCAGCCGGTCCCGCAGGCTCCGGCCCTCGACGTAGGGCATCGTGAACCAGAGCGCGCCGTCGGCGTCGCCCGAGTCGTGCACCGACAGCAGGTGCGGGTGCTGCAGCCGCGCGGCCAGCCGGATCTCCTGGAGGAAGCGCTCGGGACCGAGCGTGATGGCGAGCTCGGGGTGCAGCACCTTGAGCGCCACCTGCCGGTCGTGCCGCTGGTCGCGCGCGAGGTACACCGTGGCCATGCCGCCCCGGCCGAGCTCGCGCTCGATCAGGTAGCGGTCACGCAGCGAGTCGGCCAGTTGTGGTGGCGGCTGGGGCACCGGGAAGCCGGCGGGGTGGAGATGGTTTCGAATCTGGGAGGGGGCAGGGCGAGCCGCCAGTGCCCGAAGTCGCGGGTGTCTAGGGAGGAGGCAGAACGGAGTTCCGTCTCCTCCTCGGCTACGATCCTGGGCTCGGCATGGACAGCATTGTCCGCGGCCCGGCGCACAGGTGGCTGTGCTCCCGAAGCACGACCTCGATGCTGGCCAGGTCGGCGTCAGGGGAGAAGAGGTCGAGCGGGTAGCCGCACAACAGGCTGAACGAGCCGTCGTCCAGCAGGCCGTTCCAGTACTGCTCGAGCGCCGTGGCCGAGTCCTGCCGGCCGGCTTCCCACAGCAGGGCCACCATCTCGCCGAACGCCCGGACCCGGCCGCTCGAGGAGCGGGCGCGCACCCCACGGAGCACGCCGCCCACCACCTGCTCGAACCGCGCTCTGTCTGGCTCGCCGTTCACCAGGAACCGGTCGAGCATCTCGCGGGCGTCGAGGAACAGCAGCCGGCCGCTCCGGACCGCCGCCGCCACGGCGGGATCGCCTTGGCCGAGCTGGTGCCGAATGGCCGTGGCATGCCCCGGGGTGGCGATGACCACGAGCCCGTCGCCCCGCCGCACGCCCTCGGCGAGGTAGCGGCTCACGTGTCGGGCCAGCAGCCGGTCGTCCTCACCGTACAGCTGGACGAGGTGCTCGCCACCCTTGGCCTGATCCAGCAACTCGCCCCACGATGCCATTCACGCTTCTCCTGTGTGCAACCCTGAGTGTCCCGGGGCCGGGCCACCTCATGCAATCCTATGCGATCGCTCGGGATACCACAATGAGGAATGACCAATGACCGGGAAAGGAATGTGATGTGGGCCACACCGTCATCCACCCGGGCTAGGCATGTTTTAGCTAGGCTCCCCTTGCTTCCACCGTCGCAGGGCTACGTCCACCGGCATCGGTTCCGCCGGCGACCCCGCGCGCCCGGCGGAAGTGTCGCCCGAGGTACCGCATTGATGCCAGTCGATCGTGCCGCATCCATCGAAGCCCTGACTGCGGCGGCCGCCCCGGATTCCGAGGCGACCCGCCTGCGGGCGGAGCTCGACGGCGCGCTCGAGCGGGAGCGGGAGCGGGAGCGCCTGCTGCTGGCGGCGGAGGCCACCGAGGATCTGGTCTGGGACTGGGACGTCACGGGCGGTACGGTGAGCTGGGCCGGGGCGACCCACCTCTACTTCGACGCGCCGCCCGGCAGCGATCGCGCCACCTGGGCCGACCGGGTCCACGCCGAGGACCTCGACCGCGCCGAGACCGCGGCCCGGGCCGCCTTCGCGACCGGCGCGCGGTCCTGGGCCCACGAGTACCGGTTCCGGCGGGCGGACGGGAGCTGGGCCACCATGCTCGAGCGGGCTTCCATCGTGCGCGACCCGGACCGCCGCGCCGTCCGCGCGGTCGGCGCGATGCAGGACGTGAGCGGACAGAAGGTGGCCGAGGAGGCCACGCTCAGGCTCGCGGCCATCGTGGCCTCGGCCAGCGACGCCATCGTCGGCAAGACCACCGAGGGCATCATCACCAGCTGGAATGCCGCCGCCGAGCGCCTCTTCGGGTACACCCAGGCGGAGGTGCTGGGCCACTCCGTCTTTATGCTGGTGCCACCCGAGCTGCACGGCGTCGAGCGGGACCTCCTGGAGCGCGTGCGCCGGGGCGAGCGGGTAGAGTACTCGACCACCGAGCGGCTGTGCCGGGACGGCACCCGGCTCGCGGTGTCCCTCACGGTCTCGCCCATCTGGGATCCGTCGGGCCACGTGACGGGCGTCTCGTCCATCCAACGCGACATCACCGACCGGCAGCGCGCCGCCGACGAACTGGCGCGCCGGGAGCAGCGATACCGCGCGCTGGTCCAGGCGACGACCTCCATCGTGTGGACCACCGATCCCGACGGGAGCTTCGTCGAGCCGCAGCCCGCCTGGGAGCAGTACACCGGCCAGCCGTGGGAGCAGCATCGAGGCCTGGGCTGGATCGGCGCGCTGCATCCGGACGACCGCGAGCGGATCACGGAGGCGTGGCTGTCGGCGCGCCGACGCGCCTCGGTCCACCAGGTGCACGGCCGCCTGTGGCACCAGGCGGACCAGCAGTACCGGCGTTACGTGTCGCGGGCGGTGCCGGTGCAGGGTCCCGACGGCTCGGTGCGGGAGTGGATCGGCACGCTGACCGACGTCGAGGAGCAGCAGGCCGCCGAGGAGCGGCTGCGGCAGGCCGATCGCCTCGAGTCCATCGGACGGCTCGCCGGCGGCGTGGCCCACGAGGCCAACAACCAGATGACGGTGGTGCTGGGCGCGACGGCCTTCCTGCAGCACCGTCTCCGGGACCTGCAGGCCCGCGAGGACGTCGAGCACATCCGGCGGGCCGCGCAGCGGACGGCCGCCATCACCCAGCAGCTCCTCGCCTTCAGCCGGCGCCAGATCCTCCAGGTGCAGACGGTGGACCTGAACGACGTCGTAGGCCAGCTCGAGCCGGTGCTCCGGCGCGCGCTGGGCGAGACATCGCGGCTCGCCATCCGGCTGGATCCCGACCTCGGCACCGTGAAGGCGGACCGGGGGCAGCTCGACCAGGTGCTGCTCAACCTCGCACTCAACGCGCGCGACGCCATGGCGGAAGGCGGGCGCCTCACAATCGAGACCGCCAACGTGACGCTCGACACCGGGTACGTGGAGGCCAAGGGGCTGGAGGGGATGAGCCCCGGCCGGTACGCCATGCTGATGGTGAGTGACACCGGCCACGGAATGGACCGGGCCACGCTGGACCACGTGTTCGAGCCGTTCTTCACCACAAAGGCGGTGGGCGAAGGCACGGGGCTCGGCCTGGCCACGGTGTACGGGATCGTGCGGCAGAGCGGCGGGTTCATCTGGGCCTACAGCGAGCCGGGCCTCGGCACCGCGTTCAAGATCTACCTGCCGTTGCTCAACGCGGGCGCGCGCGAGGCCGGCGGAGAGGCCGCGCCGGCCGTCCCGGGCGGCCGCGAGACGGTGCTCGTGGCGGAAGACGACGAGTCGGTGCGCGATATTCTCGCCCGCTGGCTCCGGGAGTACGGCTACACCGTGCTCGAGGCGCGCGACGGGGCCCACGCCCTCGAGCTGGCGATCTCTGCCGCTACCCCGCCCGATCTGGTGATCGCGGACGTGGTGATGCCCGGGCTCGCTGGGCAGGGGCTCTCGACCGAGCTGCACAAGAGGTGGCCCGGGCTGCCGGTGCTGTTCACCTCGGGGTACACCAGCCTCGACTCGGTGACCCGCGGGCTCATGACGGAAGGGCGGGAGTTCCTGCAGAAGCCGATCGAGCCGGACGTGCTGGCGGCGAAGGTGCGGGCGATGCTCGACGCGGCTCGGGTGCGCGGCGAGTCTGCCTGACGGGAGACTCGCTCTATCGCCCCGCGGCGGGGCGCCCGGGGCGATTGCCCTGATCCCGATTTGGCGATACGTTCGCTTCCGGCAGCTCCATTCCCGCGCGATCCGCCTGACCAACAACCCGGGAGGCCTCCATGCGCCGCTTGTGCCTGTGGTGCTGTATTGCAGTCCTCATCGGCTGCCAGAAGCCCAAGGAGCAGCCGGCCGCGGACACGACCGCAGCGATGGCTCCGGCGCCGGAGGCCGCGGCGCCCGCCCCGCTCTCGCTCGCCGATCTGGCCGGCAAGTGGAACATGCGCACGATGCCCGAGGACAAGGACACCACCCTGGTCGCCTACGAGCTGGTCGCCGGCGCGGACAGCTCGGGGTGGGTGTTCCACTTCCCCAAGCGCAAGCCCGTGCCCGTTCGGGTGCAGGCATCCGGTGATAGTCTCATCACCGAGGCGGGGCCGTACGAGAGCGTCCTGCGGAAGGGCGTCCCGGTCACCACGAACAGCGTGCTGCGGCTCAAGGACGGCAAGCTGACGGGGACGACCGTCGCGCACTACAAGACGACCGGGCCCGACACCGTGCGTCAGCTGCGGGTCGAGGGCACGCGGGCGCCCTGACCGCGGGGCCGTCGTAGCCTCAGGTGAGGAGCGAGCTCCTCACCTGAGACTACGACCGGATGAACGCGCGCTTACCCTACGGCCGTCAGCACCGCCGTCCCGATCAGCGCCACTCCCCACACCAGATCCAGGTTGACCCACGCGGTCCGCAGCACCCTGAGCCCCAGCCGCTCGTACACCACCACCGCCAGGAGCAGCGTGACCGCGAGGTAGCCCGCCGTGTGGACCAGCGTCGCGAGCAGACCGACATCCACGGTGGCCGGCAGCGCGCTCGCGAGGGCGAGATGATGGTGCCCGACCGGTCCCGCCCCCGCCGAGGCCCGGAGCACTAGCGGCAGCGCCATCAGACCCGCACCGTGCGCGGACGCCATGAGGAACGACCACAGCGCGAGGTCCCGCCGGCTCACCCGCATCGCGGCCCAGCGCGGGTGCCGGTGCCGGGCGAGCCGGGCCACGCCAAAACCCAGCAGCGTCGCCGCGACGCCCCAACGCAGCGTCTCCATCGGGATCGCCAGGCCGATGACCGCAGCCACCGCGACCGCGGCGCCGATGGCGGCGGCATGGCCGGCCGCCATCGGCAGCAGCGCGCCCCACACCGCGCGCCGGTCACGCTCTTGGAGCCCGAGCGCGACCGCGAACAGCCACCCCATCCCCGGGTTGAGTCCGTGGAGGGCCCCGAGC
>JBOHSB010000180.1:0-15747 GCA_050733015.1 Gemmatimonadales bacterium | reverse complement strand
CTGATACTGCGCGACGGTCGCCCCATGCGCGCGGAACCGATCGCTCCGATGCACGATCGTGACGCGCGCCGCGCGATCCAGCAGTTGCGTTCCCCAATCGAACGCCGAGTCGCCGCCGCCGATGATGATCACGCGCTGGCCGCGGAAGACTTCGGGATCCGTGACGATGTCGTAGATGCCGCGCCCGTACCACGGTTGCGCGCACGGCTGCGGCAGCCGTCGCGGTGAGAACGCGCCGATGCCCGCAGCAATGACGATGGCGCGTGATGCGAATCGGTCGCGCTCCGTGACGAGCACGAACTGTCCGTCCTGCTCCTCCAGCGCGGTGACGCGTTCGTTCAGGTGCACCGGCCCGCCGAATTGCGCTGCCTGCTCCGCCAGCGCTTTCACCAGATCCTTGGCGAGCACCTTGGGAAAGCCGGCGACGTCGAAGATGTACTTCTCCGGATACAGCGCCATGAGCTGGCCGCCCAGCGCGGGGAGGGCGTCCACGATCCGCGCGGTGGCGCCACGCATGCCGGCGTAGAAGGCCGCGAAGAGCCCGGTGGGCCCTCCGCCGATGATCGAGATGTCCTTCAGGTCCTGCTCTAGCACGTGGTGCTCCCTGCGGTCGAGGTTCGGGACAAGCGGTGGAATGTATAGAAATTCCCCTTCCTGTCATGCCCCCGCGTGTGGCGGCGCCCTTCCCCGGGTGGGCGGTAGTCCACACATTGCCGCGATGGCCACATGGTTGCGTCGATCGTCGCCGACGATCGCTCGGGCGGCGATCCGCCGCTGCGAGGGCCGGTGCTCGGCTCCCTCCGGACCGGAGTGGCGGTGGAACGGCGGGAGGCGGGCCTGGTCCGGCGCGACTCGGTGCCGGCGCCGTCGGCCGGACTCACCGGGGAGCTGGTGGGACGCACCGAGCGGGCGCTCGACTCGACCCTGGGCGCCGACTACCGCTCGCTCGAGCTCACAGCCGATCCGCTCGCACGCCTCGAGGTCAACACGCTGGCCGACGTCGATGCGGCCGACGTGATTGCCTTCCGGGTCGCGGCCGACCGGGTGCGCTATGCGGTCTCGCTTCGCGCGCGGCGCGTCTCCGCGCGCGGCGACACGCTGGTCGGCACCGCCGTGATGGTGTGGGATAGCGCCGGCGCCTGGCGGCAGAGCATCTTCCGCCCCACCCTGCTCCGCCTGCGCGGCGGCCGGCTCGAGCCCTGGGGCTCGCGCGGCCGGCCCATCTACTGGCGCCGGCTCCAGCCGATCAGCGACTTCGCGTTCCCCCGCGACGGGCTGTGGATGGAGCAGGTGGATGCGCGGGACGGCAGCGTGCGCTGGGGCGTGGTCGAGCCGCGGGAGAACGTCGTGGTGGCCGCAGCGGAGGTGGATGGACCATGTCGATGAAGATCTACACCCGGACCGGGGACGAGGGCGAGACCGGACTGTTCGGCGGCGGCCGGGTCCCCAAGGATCATCCGCGGGTCACCGCATACGGCGAGGTGGACGAGCTCAACTCGGCCATCGGCGTGGCGCGGGCCATGCCGCCGGTTCAGTTCTTCGACCCGCTGCTCGAGGCGGTACAGCGGGACCTGTTCGCCATCGGGGGACAGCTCGCCACGCCGAATCCGGACAAGGTGGCGAAGGCGCTCGAGAAGGCCGACCTCTCGGACGAACGCGTGACCGAGTTCGAGCAGGTCATGGACGCCGCGGACCACGAGCTTCCGCCGCTCCGCGCCTTCGTGCTGCCGGCCGGGACGCCCAAAGCCGCGGCGCTCCACCTGGCTCGCACGGTCTGCCGCCGCGCGGAGCGGACCGTGGTGACCCTGGCGCGCGAGTCGGCGGTGCCCGCGACGTTCGTGGTGTACCTCAACCGGCTCTCCGACCTGTTGTTCACCCTCGCCCGCCTGGCCAACCACCGCGAAGGCGCGGGGGACGTCACCTGGTGAGCGCAGGGTGACCGCGGACCCCATCGTCGTCACCCACGCGCTGGGGAGCTACCCGGTGTACGTGGAGCCTGGCGTGCTCGGGCGGCTCGAGGCCCTCGTCGCCGAGCACCTGGACGTCTCCCGCACGGCGCTCATCGCCGATGGCAACGTGTTCGCCCTGCTGCAGACCGGCCGGCTGGGCCGGAATCCCTGGTCGGGGGCGGCCCTCACCTTCCCGGCCGGCGAGGCCTCGAAGTCCCGCGACCAGTGGGCGCGGCTCACCGACGCGCTCCTCACCGACGGCTTCGGCCGCGACAGCGGGATCATCGCGCTCGGCGGCGGGGTGGCGGGGGACCTGGCCGGCTTCGTCGCGGCGACGTTCATGCGAGGCCTGCCATACCTCCAGGTGCCGACATCGCTGCTCGCGATGCTCGACGCCTCGGTCGGCGGCAAGACCGGCGTGGACACCCCCGAGGGGAAGAACCTGATCGGCGCGTTCCACCCGCCGGGCGCCGTCGTGGCCGACCCGCGCGCGCTCGCCACCCTTCCCGAGCGCGACTACCGGGGCGGCATGGCCGAGGCGGTGAAGCACGGGCTCATCGCCGATGCGGCGTATTTCGCGTGGATGGAGCAGGAGGCCGACGCCTTGCTTCAACGCGACGAGGCGACCCTCACCCGACTGGTCCGTCGCAGCGTCGAGATCAAGGCCGAGGTGGTGAGCGGCGACGAGCGTGAGACGGGCCGGCGTGCGATCCTCAATGCCGGCCACACGGTGGCGCACGCGCTCGAGCGCGTGACCGGGTACGCCATCCCGCACGGTGAAGCCGTGGCGCTCGGACTCGTGGCGGAGTGCGCCCTGGCCGAGGAGATGGGGCTGGCGCCGTCGGGGGTTGCCGCGAGGGTGTCGGCCCTGCTCAGCCGCCTCGGCCTGCCCGTCAGGCTGGCCCGGCCGATCGACCCGGAGCGGATCACCGCGGCCATGGCCAGCGACAAGAAGAATCGCTCGGCCCGGGTCCGGTTCGCGCTGCCGAGCCGGCTCGGCGGCATGGAGGGGCAAGGCGGCTGGACCCGGGAGGCGCCCGAAACCGCGGTTCGGCGCGCGCTGCTGGCGATCGCCTGACCCCAGAGGCGCGGTCGCGGCGGCCTCGCTGAGCGGCACCGGCTCGGCGCCGGTCGGTGGGTCACCGTCCTCCCGACACCCGCCCAAGGCAAGCGGCAGAGCTGCTGCCAGGAGGATGGCCAGCCGAACGCGCGGGACCGGCCCGGTGTGGCGGGAGGTCGTTCGCATGACGAAGCCTCCGAGGGGCTTAAGGGGCAGTTCCTGCTGCCGGTGAGCTTAACCCGAGGCCTTCAAGCGGAGTTCCAGCGGCAGGGACGAATTGCCTGGGGCCCGTCCCAGGCACCGCGATTGGGGGCACCCGCTTCTATTTCTGCCGCCAAGCTTGCAACCCTTTGTAGGAGAATGTGTTACACATAGACACGTGATGTTCGCCTCGCGGCTGGACCGCAGCTTGGTGGACAAAAATGCGAACGCTCTGTCCGGAAACGATTTGTGATGTGGATTCAACATTTTGCTTGACCCCGCTTCGGGCGATTCCTATATTCGTTCTTCTCTCCTCGGCCAGCCCGGCCGCCACAGCGTAGACATTCGCCGTCCGTCCACCTCGTCCCTGGGGTTGTTTATGGCCCATGTCCGTGCGAAAGCTCGTGTGCTGGTCCGTTCCGCTCCGTCCGGCGCCTTCGATCAATACCTCCTCGACATCCAGAAGCTCCCCATGATCTCGGATCCCGAGGAAGAGAAGCGCCTGGCCAGGCGGGCCCTGGCCGGCGACGAGACCGCCGCGGAACGGCTGGTTACGGCCAACCTCAGGTTCGTCATCTCCTACGTCAAGAAATACCAGGGCCACGGGCTCGACTTGTCCGAGCTCGTCGCCATCGGCAATGAAGGGCTGCTCAAGGCGGTCAAGAAGTTCGATCCCGACCACGGCGTGAAGTTCATCTCCTACGCCGTCTGGTGGGTCCGGCAGGCGGTGCTCAAGGCCCTCGCGGAGCAGACCCGCAGTGTCCGGATCCCGCTCAACCAGAACTCCGCCCTGGTCCGGATGGCCCGCGCCCAGAGCTTCCTGGCCCAGGAGCTGGGCCGGGAGCCTACCGATCAGGAAATCGCCACCGCCCTCAACGACACCGTCGACAACATCCGCAGCGCCCGCCGCATGACCTCGACCGAGGTCTCGCTCGACGCGCCGGTGGAGCGCCAGGACCGAAGCGCCAGCACCTTCGGCGAGCGGGTGGCCGGCACCGGCCAGGGCGAGATCGAGGAGATGACCGACTGCCGGCTGCAGCGCGAGTTCATCGATCGCATCTTCGAGCGTCACCTGACGCCGCGCGAGCGGAAGATCCTGTCGCTCTACTATGGCCTCGAGGAAGGCTCCGAGGCGCTCACCCTCGAGAAGATCGGCGAGCTGCTCGGCGTTACCCGCGAGCGCATCCGCCAGATCCGCGAGCGGGCCTTCGAGAAGCTGCGCGATTCGCCCGACGTGCGGGCGCTGCGGGGGTTCTGGGGCGCGGCCTGACGCCAGGCCGGCCCAGCTAGGGCGGCCGTACCGCGGGGAGCGAGGGGGCATGAGTGGATCTCATGCCCCCTCGTCGTCTTGAAAACGGCTTGAGACCTGGGCGCGATGCTGAGGCTGCCCGGCGGCTCCCGCGAGGTCGCGGGCAGGGGGTTCGCAGACACCCGCGTGGCCGCCGCGTTCCCAGAGCCAGGAGTTCCCATGCATCTCATCCGATGTCTCCGTACCCGCCGTCCGACGCATGCCCTCGCCCTGGCCGCCACCCTCGCCGGGCTTGCGCTCGGCTGCGGCGAGGAGCCGCAGGCGCCCGAGCAGCCGGGCGAGGCGACCGCGCTCGCCACGACCGCCGCTGCCGGACCCCTGTCGTTCCAGCAGGTCAGCACCGGGTCCTCTCACACCTGCGGACTGACCACTGGCGGGCGGGCGTACTGCTGGGGCCAGAACTTCAAGGGCCAGCTCGGCGATGGCACTCTCACGAATCGGTCGCGTCCGGTCGCGGTCGCGACCACCCTGCAGTTCGCGACGCTGAGCGCCGGCGTGGAGTACACTTGCGGCGTCACCACCGCCAACGTGGCCTACTGTTGGGGACTCAACACCTCCGGCCAGCTCGGTGACGGCACGGCCACGTCTCGAGTCAGGCCCACCGCCGTGGCGGGTGGGCGCCACTTCCGCCTGGTCCATCCGGGCCAGTTCCATACCTGCGCCCTGACCCCGTTCGACGAAGCCTTCTGCTGGGGCTTCAACTCCGACGGTCAGCTCGGCAACAACACCAGGACCACGAGCCTGGTGCCCGTGCGGGTCCAATCCGGCACCGTGCGCTTCCGCAATGTGTTCGCGGCCGCACGGTATACCTGTGGGGCCACCACGGGCTTCGTGGGCAAGTGTTGGGGTCGGAATGTGGACGGTGAGCTTGGCGACGGCACCACGATTCGAAGGCTCAAGCCGACCACCGTCACCGGCGGCCTGAGCTTTCGCCAGGTCAGCGTGGGCATGAGGGCGCCCACGACCTGCGGGCTCACCACCGAGGATCTGGCCTATTGCTGGGGCAGCAATCAGTTCGGCGCGATCGGCGACGGGACGCTGAACTACCAGTCGCACCCTGTCCCGGTGAGCGGCGGCCTTCACTTCAGGAACCTGAGCCCGGCAGGCGGCCACACCTGCGGTGTGACCGCGGATCACGTCGCCTATTGCTGGGGCGACAACGAACAGACCCAGCTGGGCGACGGGACGGATACCGACCGTCTGGAGCCGGCCGCCGTTGCGGGGGGGCTCTCGTTCCAAGTCGTAGCGGCCGGCTTCATTCACACCTGTGGCATCGCGACGAACGACCGGGCCTATTGCTGGGGCAATAACCAGTACGGTCAACTGGGCAACGGTACTGCCGATCAGGAAGCGTCTCCTCACCCGACGCCCGAGGCGGTCGTCGGACCCTAGGTCAGGATGGAAGGATGGCCGGAGGGAAGGACAGACAGACGGAAGGGGGCCGAGGAGTGGGAGAGCGCTCGGGCCAGGCGTCAAACGACGGGATCGCCTAGCGCCTTGACGACCCCCTTCCGTCTTTCCGTCCTTCCGCCTCTCCTGCGCTACATTTCCCTCCATGCGCCTCCCCGTGTTCCCACTCTCCGTCGTGCTCTTCCCCGGCACGCCGCTGCCCCTGCACATCTTCGAGCCGCGCTACCGGCACATGCTGGCCGATTGCCTCGCGGCCGACCGGCGGTTCGGCATCACGCCCTCGGGAGCCCAGCGCGAGGCGCCCGACCCTGGCATGGTCGGATGCACCGCCGAGGTGCGGGTGAACCAGGAGCTGCCGGACGGGCGATCCAACATCGTCGTCCTCGGTGCAGAGCGGTTCGTCGTCACCACGCTGGTGGACGATCCGGCGCCGTACTACGTCGCCGCCGTGCGCACCTTCGACGACGAGCCCGGCACCGCGCCGGCGTCGGAGCGCGCCGGCCTCCTGCGGGAGGCGTTCAGCCGCTACGCTGCGCTGGTGCGCGAGCTGAGCGACGTCGAGCCGCAGCCGCCGGACCTCCCGGACGAGCCGCTGCCGCTCTCCTTTCATGTGGCGGCGGGCGTGGACGTGGAGGCCCCGATCAAGCAGCGGCTCCTGGTCGAGCGCTCGACGGCCCGGCGGGTCGAGGCGCTGCTCGTCGTCCTCGCGGCCGTCACCGCGGGTGTGGAGCGCGCGCTCGACGTGCACCGCCGTGCCCACACCAACGGCCGCGGCCACAAGCTGCCGCCGATGCCGGCCACGTGATGGGCCCGGATCTGTTCGACGCCCTGGGGCGGATCGTCGGCCCCCGCTGGGTCCGCCACCGGCGCGCGGAGCTCAAGACCTACGCCATGGACGGCCTCCCGACGCGCGAGTCGTACCCGGGCGTGGTCGTAATGCCCGCCTCGGCGCAGCAAGTGCGCGAGACCGTGCGCCTCCTCCACCTCGCCGGTGTGCCGTTCGTGGCCCGCGGCGCCGGCACCGGCCTCTCCGGCGGCGCGGTGGCCGATCCCGATGCGGTCCTCATCGCGCTCACGCGCATGAATCGCATCCTGGAGGTGGACCGGGCGCGCCGGCGAGCGGTGGTGCAGCCGGGTGTCGTGAACGCGCGGCTCTCCGAGGCGGTCGAACCGCTCGGGCTCCACTATGTCCCCGACCCGTCCAGCCAGGCCGCCTGCACCGTCGGCGGCAACGTGGCCGAGAACGCCGGCGGACCCCACTGCCTGAAATACGGCGTGACGACCAACCACATCGTGCAGCTCGAGGTGGTCCTCCCCGATGGATCGGTGGTCGTGCTGGGATCCCGGCACGGCGAGCCCTGGGGGCCCGACCTGGTGGGCCTGTTCGTGGGCAGCGAAGGAATGTTCGGCGTCGTCACCGCCATCACTGTGCGGCTCGAGCCCATGCCCCCGAGCGTGCGCACCATGCTGGCGGATTTCCTCACGGTGCGCGCGGCCAGCGAGGCGGTCTCCTCGGTCATCGCCACCGGGATCGTTCCCGCCGCGATGGAGATGATGGACCGCGCCTGCGTCGCCGCGGTCGAGGCCTCGATCTACGCGGCGGGATATCCCACCGACGCGGCCGCCGTGCTGCTGGTCGAGCTTGACGGCCAGCCCGACGCCGTCGACGCCGAGGCCGAGATAGTGCAGGCGCTCCTGCGCGAGCGCGGCGCGCGCTCGGTGCGGAGCGCCTCGTCCCCCGCCGACCGCGCCCGCCTGTGGCAGGGCCGCAAGAAGGCGTTCGGCGCGATGGGACGGATCGCCCCCGACCTCGCCGTGCAGGACGCCGTGGTCCCCCGCTCCGCGCTGCCCGAGATCATGGACCGCATCGCCGAGATCCGGGATCGCCACCGGCTGAGCATCAGCAACGTCTTCCACGCCGGCGATGGCAACCTGCACCCCAACATCTCGTTCGACCGGCGTGATCCCGACGTCGTCCGCCGGGTCCACCTGGCCTGCCAGGAGATCATGGCGGCCTGCGTCGCGGCCGGCGGGAGCATCACCGGCGAGCACGGCGTCGGGTCCGACAAGCTCGATTACATGCCCTGGATCTTCGACGCCGAGACCCTTGGCGCAATGCGCGCCGTGCGGCGGGTTTTCGATCCCGCCGAGCAGGCCAACCCGGGCAAAGGTGTGCCCGTGCACGCCTGCCGAGAGTGGCGCGCGGCTCCGGGGGCCCGATGAGCGACGTTGTCCACGGCCGGCTTCGCGCCCTCCTCGGCTCCGCCGGCGTGGAGCGCGATCCGGGCGGTCTGCCCCGCGCCATGCCCGACACCGCCGACGCGCTCTCGCTGGTCTGCCGGCTGGCGCACGAGGAAGGCTGGAAGATCCGGGTAGAGGGCCAGGGCACGTGGCTCCCGGCCGACGCGCCGGCCGACCTGTCGGTCAGCACCCGGGCACTCGATCAGGTCATCTCGGTCAGCCCGGCCGATCTCGTGGCCACCATCCAGGCCGGCACGCCGCTCGAGACCATCCGGCGGCGCCTGGCCGACCAGGGCATGTGGCTGGCTCTCGATCCCCCGGGGCGGCCCGAGCGCAGCCTCGGCTCCGTCGTCGCCACGGCCACCGCCGGTCCGCTCCGCCACGGGTTCGGCCCCGTGCGCGATCACGTGCTCGGCTGCACCGTGGCGACCGGCGATGGCCGGCTGGTCAAGGCCGGCGGCCGAGTGGTCAAGAACGTGGCCGGGTACGATCTCACCAAGCTTCAGGTGGGAGGATTCGGCGGATTCGGCATCGTGGCGGAGGCCCACCTGAGGCTCCGCGCCCTGCCCCGCGCCGACGTGACCCTCGTCGCGCGGGGCACGCGCGATACCCTCACCTCCGCGGCGCGGGACGTCATGGCCGCGGAGCTGGTGCCTGCCGCACTCGAGCTGCTCTCGCCCGCGCTCGCCGCGGAGGCCGACTGGGTCCTCGCCGCGCGCTTCCTCGGCACCGACGCCGCCGTCCAGGGAGACGTGCGGCGCCTCGCGCCCATCGCCGAACTGGCTTGGCAGCCGCTGCCGGCCGATCGCACGGCGGCCTTCTGGGGGCTGGTGGCGCGCGGCAGCCAGGGCGGACCCATCACGCTGCGGCTGGGCGTGCTGGGCGACGGCGTGGACGACGCCATCGATCTGCTGGCGCACGACCTGGACGAGAACCTGCTCTCGGCCGGCGCCGGGTCGGGCATGATCCGGTGGACCGGCGACGCGCCGGTCGAGCGGCTCCGCGCCGTCCGCCGCGCCGCGGCCGCACGCGAGATCCCGATGACGCTCGAGCGCGCGCCCTGGGCGGTGCGCCGGGCGCTGGGGCACTTCGGGGCCTATCGCGAGGGCGTCGGCCAGCTGGTTGGCCGACTGCGCGATACGTTCGACCCCGGCCAGTGCCTGCAGGTGGCGCTGGAGGCCGCCGCGGAGTGAGAGAGGACGGAAGGACGGCAAGACGGAAGGACGGTAGGACCGGCAGATGCTTCACCGGGCCCGCAGCTCGGCATCCCATAGTGGCGGACGGTCGGCCGGATCATCGTACCGTCCTTCCGTCTTGCCGTCCTTCCGTCCTCTCATGACCGCCGCCCCCGACTATTCCAGCCTCGATCCCTGCGTCCACTGCGGATTCTGTCTGCCCGCCTGCCCCACCTACCTCGCCACCGGCGACGAGGCCGATAGCCCGCGCGGCCGCATCGTCCTCATGCGCGCGCTCGAGCGTGGCGAGATCGCGGCGGACGATGAAGGCCTGGTTCAGCACCTGGACGCCTGCCTGGGCTGCCTGGGCTGCGAGCCGGTGTGCCCGTCTGGCGTGGGGTATGGCCGCGGCATCCAGGTCGCCCGAGAGCAGCTGTTCGCGAGCCGCCGCCTCCCGCCGCTCGCGACCGCCGTCCTGGGCGTGTTCAGCCGGGAATGGCTGTGGCGCCCGCTGTTCACGGTCAGCCGGTGGCTGCGTGCCACCGGCGTGCCCGCGCGGCTGGCCGGCGGCGGCCGGCTGGGCTTCGGCATGGCGATGCTGGCGGCGAGCGACCAGGCCAGCCGAAGGGATTCGACCGTGCCGGCAGCGCGAGCGGCGGGGCCGGCGCCGCGAGCTGAGTCCGCCGCCCCAGCGGCGGCCCCGGCAGCAACGGTCGCCTTGTTCCGCGGCTGCGTCATGGACACTCTCTTCGGCCACGTCCACGACGCCACCAGGCGAACCCTCGAGGCCAACGGCTATCGCGTGGTGGTGCCGAACGGGCAGGTCTGCTGCGGGGCCCTGCACGAGCACGCGGGCGACCGCGCGGCCGCCCAGTCGCTAGCCCGGATCAACCTGGCGGCGCTGTCGGACGCGGCTGACTACGTCGTGGTGAACAGCGCGGGCTGCGGCGCCCTGCTCAAGGACTACGGGCATCTGCTCGAGTCGGAGGCGGCCCGAGCGCTCGCCGCCAAGGTGCGGGACGTCTCCGAGCTTCTCGCCGAGCGGGGGCCGCGTCCGGGCGGCGCGCTGCCGCTCGACGTGGCCTACGACGCGCCCTGCCACCTCCAGCACGCCCAGCGAGTCCACGCCGCGCCGCTCGCGGTGCTGGGAGCGATTCCGGCCCTGCGCCTCCGACTCCTCCCCGGCTCGGACAAGTGCTGCGGCAGCGCGGGCATCTACTCCGTCGTCCGGCCCGCCATGGCCCGCTCGGTGCTCGACCTCAAGATCGAGAGCTTCGCCGAGGCCAGCCCGATGCCGCAGGTGGTAGCCACCGGCAACCCGGGCTGCCTGATGCAGATCGGCGCCGGAATCCGGGCCGCACGGCTCCCCATCCGCGTCGCGCACCCGGTGGAGCTGCTGGACGAGAGCTATCGGGCGGGCGGGGTGTATGGTGGGAAGACAGAAGGACGGTCGGAGGGGAGGACGGAAAGACCGACCGACGGTAGGACGGCAGCACCGTAACACCGAAACGCGGGTAGCCGGTGCATAGGCGGATAGCAGGTCATGAATAGGCCATGCGACAGCTCGGGTCGCCGACCCCTGTCTTTCCGTCTAACCGTCTGTGTGTCTTTCCGTCCTTCGGTCCTTCCGTCCTTCCGTCCTTCCGTCCTCCCTAATTCGTATGCGCCGGCATCACCAGCCGCCGTTCACGCAGCCTGAGCATCCGGTTCATCGTGGTGTTCAGGCCGGCGAGTGGGCCCACCAGTGCGGCCGGCGGCTGCCCCCCCCAGTCCGGCGCCGATTCAAAGGAATGCGGCCGGTTGCTGATGTCGGTCGGGTCGCTGCCATCGCTGTTCATCACGTAGATCTCGTTGTCCCCGTTGTCGGTCCGCACGTACACGATGCGCTTCCCGTCGGGCGACCAATCGGGCGAGAGGTCGAACCCCTGATGGTGGGTCAGGTTCACCCGGCCGCTGCCGTCGGGCTGGGCCACGGTGACCTCGCTCTCGAGCGGCTCGTCGGTCGGGCCCGAGTTGAACGCGATGAGGGTCCCGTCCGGCGACCATACCGGCCCGTCGTCCTGCGCCACCCCGTGGGTCAGGTTCAGCAGGCCGCTGCCGTCAGGATGGATGACCCGAATCTGGTTGGGGTCGAGCGAGACGAACGCGATGCGGCTGCCGTCCGGCGACCAGGCGGGCTGAATGGCCTCCAGCGAATCGGCGGTCAGCCGATGGTCGCCGCCGCCGGCGGCATTGACGATGCGGATGTGGATGTTGCCGACGTTGCGCACGTAGGCGATCAGCTGCCCGTCCGGCGACCAGGTCGGCGCCTCGGCGTTGGTGGCCAGCTGCCTCTTCCCGCTGCCGTCCGCCTGCATGACCCACAGATCGGACACCACGTTGTTGCGCACCACCCGCCCCAGGGAGAACGCGATCCGGGTCCCGTCGGGCGACCAGTGGTAGTCCACCAGGCTGGGGCTCTTGGCCAGCTCGGTCCGACCGCTGCCATCCGGGTTCATCACGTAGAGCGCCTCCGCCTGGAACGACGGGTCCACCCGGACGACCAGCAGCCTGTGCCCGTCGGGCGACCACAGGGGATCCCGCTCGAGCAGTGTGTCGGGAGTGAGCCGGGCGAGGCCGGTCCCGTCGGGACTCACCAGGAACACGCCGAGCAGGCCCGGGGCGTTGGCCGTGAAAGCGATGACCTGTGAATCGCCCAGGCAGCTCACGGTAAAGGCGGCCACCACCGACCCGCCCAGCGGCATCTCGAGCTGCACCGGATTGGCTGACTGGAGGCTGCAGTTGGGCGCTAGGCCGCCCAGCGTCACGCTGTGACTTCCGACCGGGACGTCGGCGAGGTCCACCGTGTCCGAGATTCCTATGGGGACACCGGGAGCGGCCCCGTCGAGGGATACGCTGTATCCGTCGGGATCGGCCGGCGTGCCCGAGCTGGTGACCTCGACCCGCACCTGGCCCACCGGCCGAACACATCTCACCGTGAAGGAGGCCGAGTCCTCGCCTCCGGCCGTGACGCTCACGGTCCGCGGGTTGTCGCCATCCACCCTGCAGTTGGCCGCGATGCCGCTCAGGGTCACCTGGTGGTCGCCGGGCGCGACGCCGCCGATCGGCAGCGAGTCGTTGGGCCCGATGGGTCCCTGGCCGGTATCGTCGACCTGGACCTGATACCCATCCGGGTCCTGGCTGTCCCCGGTCGTCATGGTCGTCACCACGACCCGTCCGTGGGTGGGCCCGCAGATCACGGCGTACGCGACGGTGGCGGTCTTGCCGGACTCCACGGTGACGATGGCGGTGGGGCCACCATCGACCGAGCAGTTGTCCGCCAGGCCGCCCAGGGTCACGGAGTGCTGGCCGGCGGCCAGGGGATCAACGATGAGGCTGTCCACCAGCCCCATGGCCCTGGCGGGATCGGCGTCGATGGTGACGCTGTAGCCGTCGGGGTCGAGCTCCGTGCCGGAGGTCGTGGTGCGGATTTCGAGGGCGGGCAGGTCGACGCCGGTGTCCCCCGACCCGCAGCCGGCGAGGAAGGCGGCGGCGAGGGCAACGGGAAAGGGCCAGCGCGGTCTGACGACGGGCATCACAGACTCCAGCTCCGCTACCGGCCGTTTCCGGCCCGGTGGCGACGCTCGGACCCGGTGGCACCGTGCGGTCTGGTACCCCGGTCAGGGTCCATAAGGTCGCCTGCCGTGTGCAGAAAAGCCACTCAACCTCCTCGATGGCCCAGCTTTGCGAAATCCGGCATCTCCACGATAAGGCCGTGATCCCGCGTGTTCCGTGACCCGCCCCCCACTAATTGGTCGTTGTAGCGGTCGAGCCAGAAGTCGAAGGGATCCTCCGGGGCCGCATCCTCGATGAAGAGGTCGGTGTCGTCCATGGTCAGCTTGCCGAACCGCAGCACCCCGCCGCAAAAGAACATGTAGTTGGGGGTTTTGGGGATGGGCAGAACCAGGGGATCCACGGCGCGCCCCTCGGCCGGCCGGAAGATCTGCACGATCTGGCTGTCGTTGACCTCGACCCGGCCCACCCGGCCCTCGACGGCGGGTGGCGGCAGGAGGCGGGTGGGCGAGAGGAGGAAGTCGTCGCCTTCGATCCGAACCCCACGCGCGTGCTCGGTGTTCACCAGCTTCTGCAGGTTGAGGCCGAAGAATTTCATCAGGCCGCCGACCTTGATGCCGACCGCCTTGATCGTCGCGGGGTGGAGCCGGAGCTCGCCCTCCGGCGTGAGCGAGAGATCGCCCACCACATCGAACGAGATGCCGCGCATGGTCCCGTGCTGCCGCAGGCGGCCGTGCTCGATGGTGATGGTGAGCCGCCGAAGCGGCGAGCCGGGGTAGGCGAAGGTGTAGCGATTGAGCAGGCCGCTGAGCGCGGCGGGCGAGATCCCGATGCGCGCGGTGTCCAGCGCGAGCACGAAGGAGCGCTTGTCGTCGAGGTACGGAGGATGGTCGGGCGCCATCCGCTTGAGCCGGCCGCGGGCGTACGCGATGTCCAGCACGATGGTGCTGTCCACGTGGAAGGCGACGTTCCGCATCTGCACCTGCACCAAGTGGTCCGGCGCGCTCTGGGCGCCGGCCGCCGCCGGGACGGCGAGCGCGAGCAGAACGGTCCATTTCACGGCGACTCCCTTGGCGTGGTCTCGGCAATCTAACGCCTGGGCATCTTACCCTCTCCGGCCTTCCCCGTTATTCCTTCCGATATGACCGCCGCCATCCTGTTCGACTTCAACGGCGTCATCATCGACGACGAGCCGCAGCATTGCGACGCGCTCATCGCGACGCTGGCCCAATACGGCTGCGCCCTCGACCGCGACGCCTACTATCGCGAGTATCTCGGCTTCGACGACCGCGAGTGCTTCCGCTTCAGCTTCGGGCGCATGGGCCGGCCGGTGGACGAGCCCGCGCTGGCCGAGGCCATCGAGCGGAAGCACGTCCACTACGCGCAGGCGGTCCGCTCCTCGCTGCGGCTGGTGGCGGGCGCGCGGGAGTTCGTCGAGGCCGCGGCGCTCGACGGCTATCAGCTGGCCATCGTGAGCGGGGCGCTCCGCCGCGAGATCGAGTTGGGGCTCGAGCTGGCCGGCCTGCGGCCGCACTTCGCCGAGATCGTCGCGGCCGAGGACGTGAGCGCGTGCAAGCCCGATCCCCAGGGGTACAACCGGGCTCGCGCGGCGCTCGCCGTCGCACCCAACCGCTGCGTGGTGATCGAGGACTCCCTGCCGGGGCTGGCCGCCGCGCGCGCGGCCGGGCTCCGCTGCGCGATGCTGGCCACCTCTCGTGGCGCGAATGATTGCACCTCCGCCGACGCGGTGTGGCAGGATTTCACGGGCCGCGCGCCCGCCGAGCTGCCGTGGTCTCATGCCTGACCTCGACCTGCGGCTCGATCGCGCGCGGCTCGACCGGGTCCGCCACGGGGCCACCCTCGTGGCCACGCAGCCCACGGTCCTGCGCGTCAACGGGCCGGGCGCGCTGGCGTGCCTCCAGGGCCTGCTCACCAACGACCTCGAGCGGCCGGGCGACGGCAGCCTGGTCTACGGCGCCTTGCTCACCCCCAAGGGCATGATCGTGGTGGACGCATGGGTGCTGCGGCAGGGCGACGTGCTCACCCTGATCATGCCGCGCTCCGGGCGGGCGGCCGCGATCGACCTGTTCACCCGCCAGCTCCCGCCGAGGCTGGCGCGCACCAGCGATCTCACGGGCGAGGCCACGGTGGCGTGGCTCCTCGGGGCTCACGGGTTCCAGGTGCTCGCCAAGTCGGGGGTGGGCACCCCCGAGTCGGCCGGACGCGTCGCCTCGGTGGGTGGCGACCTGAGCCCGGTGTCGGTGGCGCTGGCGCCGGAATCGGCGCCGTTCGTGGCCCTGGCGGTGGGCCTCACCCCGGCGGTCGAGCCGCTGGTCGCGCGGCTCAGCGCGGCCGGCGCGCTCGCCGGCGACGAGAGCGACCTCCACGCCGCGCGGCTCCTGTCGGGGTGGCCGGCGCTCGGCGTCGAGATCGACGAGCGCACCCTGCCGCAGGAGGTGCGCTACGACGAGATCGGCGGGGTGTCGTACACCAAGGGGTGCTACACGGGGCAGGAGACCGTCGCCCGCCTGCACTTCCGGGGGCATACCAACCGCGAGCTCCGCGGGCTGCGCTGGACCGCGCCCGAGCCGCTCGAGGGGCGTGCGATCGTCTACGGAGAGAAGGAAGTCGGCAGCGTGCGCTCGACCCTGACCCTGGAGGACCGGGTGCTGGGCCTGGGAGTGCTGCGGCGCGAGGTGGAGCCGGGCGAGACGGTGACCGCCGGCGGCCGGCGCGCCACGGTGGTGACGCTGCCCTTCGGGGCCGACGAGGTGGACGGGTGACCCAACGACAACGGGCCCCGGGACATGCCCGGGGCCCGGCGCGACAGTGGGACCAGTGGCTTACTTC
>JBOHSB010000179.1:0-1568 GCA_050733015.1 Gemmatimonadales bacterium | reverse complement strand
GCCATCCTGGCCGCCGCGTCGAAAGTCTTTCGCCCCGCCTACGACTGGTTCTACACCTACTACCGCGACCGGGCACTCTGTCTCGGGCTCGGTATGACCGCCACCGAGCAACTGCTCTCCGCGGTGGGCGCCGCCGACGATCCCAACTCCGGTGGCCGCCAGATGCCATCGCACTGGGGTCACAAGGACCTCAACATCGTCAGCGCGTCGAGCCCGACCGGCACCCAGTTTCTCCAGGCGGTCGGGTGCGCCGAGGCCTGGCTCCGGTTCTCGAGCATCGAGGGAATCGCCGAGCGTGACGAGCAGATTCACGGCGATGAGGTAGTGCTCTGCACCACCGGCGACGGCACCACCAGCGAGGGCGAGTTCTGGGAGGCCCTCAACACGGCCACCAACCTCAAGCTGCCGGTCGTGTTCCTGGTGGAGGACAACGGCTACGCCATCTCCGTGCCGGTCGAGGTCAACACGCCGGGCGGATCGGTGTCGCGCCTGCTCACCGGCTTCCCGGGGCTTCTGATCCAGGAAGTGGATGGATGCGACGTGCTGGCCTCGTACGACACGCTGGTCAAGGCGGTAGACTACGCCCGCGCCCGGAAGGGGCCGGCGCTGGTCCACGCCAAGGTCATCCGCCCCTACAGCCATTCGCTCTCGGACGATGAGGTGCAGTATCGCCCGCCGGCCGAGCGCCAGGCGGATGCGGAGCGGGACCCGCTGAACCGCTTCCCCAAGCACCTGCTCGAGCAGGGCGTGGCCACGCAGGCCGAGCTAGACGAGATCGCGCGCCAGGTGGCCGAGGAGGTCCAGGTGGCGGCCGACGTGGCGCTCGCGTCACCCCAGCCGGGCACGGACACGATCTACCAGTACGTCTACTCGCCCGACGTGGACCCGACCTCCGAGCAGTTCGACACCGAGGACGATCCGCGGTTCGCCGGCGATCCCACCACCATGGTGGACCTGCTCAACATCTGCCTCCGCGACGAGATGACCCGGGATCCGCGAATCGTCGTCTTCGGCGAGGACGTGGCCGACTGCAGCCGGGAGGACAACCTCCAGGCGGTCAAGGGCAAGGGGGGCGTCTTTAAGGTGACCTGGGGGCTCCAGCGCGCGTTCGGGAGCGACCGGGTGTACAACTCCCCCCTGGCCGAGGCCAACATCATCGGGCGGGCCATCGGCCTCGCCACCCGGGGCCTCAAGCCAGTGGTCGAGATCCAGTTCTTCGACTACATCTGGCCGGCGTACATGCAGCTCCGCAACGAGCTCGCGCTCATGCGCTGGCGCTCCAACAATGCGTTCGCGGCCCCGGTCGTCGTCCGGGTCACCTACGGCGGGTACCTCAAGGGTGGCTCGGTGTATCACTCCCAGACCGGCGCGGCCGTCTTCACCGGCGTGCCCGGCCTGCGCGTGGTCTGTCCGTCCACCGCGCTCGACGCCAACGGCCTGCTCCGCACCGCCATACGCTGCGACGACCCGGTCATGTTCTTCGAGCACAAGCGGCTCTACCGCGAGACCTACGGCCGCGCGCCCTATCCCGGCCCCGACTTCGCCATCCCCTTCGGCAAGGCCCGCAT
>JBOHSB010000178.1:0-6216 GCA_050733015.1 Gemmatimonadales bacterium | reverse complement strand
CCCTCGCTGCGCTCGGGATGAAAGGTACCGCTACAAAAGGTTACAGCTATAGTCGGCTGGTCCTTCCATCCTTCCATTCTCACGGATACCAGTTGGCCCCGAACTGCAGCCGCGTGGTCGTCGTGTTCTTGATTCCGGGGATCTCCCCCTGATTCCCGTTGGCCTTGAGGTGCCCCATCTTCCCCATCCCGACGCTCACCGCGCCGTCGAGCGACAGCTTGGGCGAGACGAAGTACTGCAGCCCGCCGCTCGCGCCGCCCGCGAAGCCGGACACCGACAAGGGCAGCTGCTGCCCGGTCGCGAGGTCCACCAGCGTCGTGCTCAGCTTGCGCCGCGCGACCCACGCGCCCACGTACGGCATCGCCTTGCTCCCGCGGACCGGGAAGCTCAGGTGCGCGCCCGCCTCGAGGTGCGTCAGGCCGAAGTTCCCGTCCACCCCGACGATGTCGCTGCCCAGCTTGGCCAGATCGAGCCCCGCGTAGGCGGTGAGTCTCGGCGTGATCAGGTATCCGACCTGCACGCCGCCACCCAGCCCCATGCTGGTCTTGAGATCGCCTTCCTGCACCCCGTCCGAGACCGTCGTGCCGAGGGCCGCCGTGGTGTGGCCGTTAATCACGAACCGCGACGGCTGGCGCACTGCGCGGGGCCGCTGGGCCTGGACCGAGCCGGTGATGCCCAGCGCCGCGACGAGGACCGCGAAAAACATCCGTTGCATGGCAGTTGCTCCCTTCAGGTGAAGTGGTCGCGTCTCAGCCGACGCGCTGGAAGGCGAACGTGGTGTCGGGTCGGCCGTCGCCGTCGAAGTCGTAGGTGAAGGCGATGACGCCGTCGGTGTAGATCCCCGAGAAGCTGTCGCCGTACGTGGCCGAGCCGAACGCGAGCGCGACGGACCCGCCAGTCTCGCCCGCGGGCGTGATCTCGCCCTCGTCGTCGTAGCCGAGCTGGCTCTTGTCGTCGGAGTAGCGCACGGTCAGCGTGAAGTGCTGCTGCTCGTCCACCGTGAGCTGCATGGCCGCATCGAACCGGTACAGGCCGACCACGATGCCGTCGGGGTTGGCGATGGTCACCAGCTGCCCCGGCTGGGAGTTGTTGATCTGGATCAGGGCATACGTGCCGGCGAGTGCGGGGGCCGGTGCCGGCTGCGGCTGTGGCGCGGGCTGCGGACCCGGCTGGGGCGCCGGCTCCGGTCCGGGCAGCGGCGTCGGGATCGGCTCGGGTCCGGGCGTGGGCGCGGTGGTGTCTCCGCCGCCCCCGCAGCCGCTGAGCACGAGCCCCAGCGCAAAGGCGAGCGCCCAGGACACGCGACGGGTGGACAGGGTGAGGCGGGGCATGACGATCTCCTCCGAGTGGGTGGTGACTGGTGGTGCTCGGAGGTAGGTACGCACTGGCACCCAGGGGATTCTCATGGCCGGCGTGGCGCCGGCTTACCGCTCCCGGGATAGTGGACGGCGAGGGGATTCAGGGGCTGACCGCGTCGCTGTTGGAGGCCGGGGCGCGGAGCGTGGCCGCCACCAGCTGGCGGGTGGTCCTGCTGCTCAGGACCCCGCGGTCATCGAGGCTCTGGTTGGCCGGCGCGGGCGCGGGGATCGAGATCGTCGCCGCGGCCGCCCGGCGGCGGCGCGCATCAGCGGCCGGTTAGCCGCAGGTCGCGGAACGCCGAGCTCCGGGGCTCGCTGCCGTCGGTGACCTCGCGAACCCACCAGCGGTACGCCGAGTCGGGCTCGAGCGGGGACGGATCGGTCAGCGTGGCCGCGGTGTCGGCGGTGGTGTCCGCGTAGGCGACCGAGCCGTCGGCGCGCTGGACCTCGAGCACGTAGCGCGAGGCGCCGGGCGCGGCGTGCCACGCGAACGTGATGGGCGCTCCGGCGGACACTCGCCCGGCCGGCGCAACCAGGCCAATGTCGCCTGCCCCGCCCCGCTCCCGCTCGGCGCCTTTCCTGAGCACGCCAGAGAGCACCACCGCCGCGCCGACCGCCGCGGCCAGCGATGCCGCCAACGCCAGCCGCTGCCCGCCCCACCACGGCCGCGTGGACCTCGCCCCCGCCGAGCCCTCGGCTTCGCTGCCCGCCTCGTCCACCGCGGTCAGCCACTGGTACTCGCGGTGGCAGGCGGCGCAGGCCATCACGTGCTCGAGCGTCGCCAGGCGCGCCTCTTCGGGGCCCTCGCGCTGCACGACGGCGAGGATCGCCTCGGGCGTTGCGTGGGTCCCGTCGCCCGCGTTCCCGGCGGCCACCCTGCGCGAGTACAGGCTCTGGAGCCGCTCGGTCTCGGCTGCGCTCAGCTGTTCCATCGGACCCCCTCGGCCAGCAAACGCTCCCGCACGTCGGCCAGCCCGCGATACAGCAGGTTGCGTGTCTTGGATTCCGACCATCCCAGCACCCGGGCGATCTCCTCGCGTGAATGTCCCATGAGGTGCATCCGGACGACGGGACGGCGGGACGGCTGGATCGACTGGACGGCCCGCTCGACCTGCGTGGCGAGCTCCGATTCCGCGAGGTCGAGGTCCGGTCGCCCGGCAGCCTCGCCCATGCCTTCCGGCTCATCGTCGATGGGAATCATCCGGTCGGCGCGCCGCGCCCGGCGCCGGCGCAGCAGGTCGATGGCCGCGGAGAGGGCCGTCCTATGGAGATAAGACGCAGGGATGGCGGCAAGTGTCTCATGGGGGTGCTCGGCGCCGCCGTGGGCGTGCCACAGCCGGATCCGCACCTCCTGCATCAGCTCGTCAACTTCCGACCCAGTAAAGTGATAGCGCCAGCAGACCCGGCGGACCACGCCGGCGAACTTCTCGAGCAGGCGCTCGAGGGCGGGCGACAGCGAGTCCGGGGCGGTGGACATGTGCGGCAAGCTATGGTCAGAGGGCGGGGTCGGCAAATGGGCGGGAGCGGTGGGCGGTGGGGGTGACGCCGCACGGGCTGGCGCGATCCGACGCCGGGGCCCGCCGCCTCGGGCATGGGGAATACGGAATTAGGCCGCGGGGCGCGCTGCGGTTCAGAGGCCAAGCCAGCGGTCTAATACTGGTTAGGCCGACCCCACCCGAGATCGGAGCCCTTGTGGCTACTCGAGAGGGACTCCGGGTCGTCGCGACCCTGATCGGCTGACCGACGCCGGTAGAGCCGGCATGATCGGGCAGTGGCTGGAGTGCATTGTTTGCCAGGAGTGAGCGGTCGAGCGCCGTGCGGGCGCTGGCACGTTGTCCTGCAGCTGATGCGCATTTCGTCAGGCCGTCCCGCGACACCAGCGCCTCTCCCTAAGGGTCCGAGCAGCGGAGACCACTGGCGCCCTCTGGCGCGCGCCGCACTCCTGCGCCTAGGATCCGGGAGTCGGAGGGCGCCATGGAGCTGCGCATTCTCTCGCGTGAAGGGGCGGAGCGGTACGAGCCTCAGGGTGTCGAGATCTGCATCTCGATCACGGATCCCGCGGCGCCGGCGGCGCAGCTGTCCCGCGGCTTTGCGGGCATCTTGCGGCTCGCCTTCAGCGACATCGTGGCGATCGAAAGCCCAGCGGACGTGCTCTTTGCACCCGCTCACGCGGCGGCAATCGTCGAGTTCGTGGAGCAATGGCCGCACGCGGAGCGGCTGGTGGTGCACTGCCACGTAGGGGTGAGCCGGTCACCCGGCGTGGCCCTCGGACTGTGCGATCGATTCGGGTGGCCGGCGGGAGCGCTCGAAGAGAGCTACCCGTTCTGGAATCGGTGGGTGCGGTTGGTGCTGGTCAGCCACCCCCCAGGAGGACAGGAACATGAGTGACCTACGGTATCCGAACGAAAGCAGAGAGTATCGCGATGCGCGCGACGCACTGCTCAAGGACGAACAGGAGCTGGTCGACAAGGTAAAGGCTGTGGCAGAAAGACGCCGGCACCTCCCTCCCGGCGGGCAGTTGAAACAGGACTATGTCTTCCAATGGGCCAACGATGGGAAAGTAGGGAAGCCGGTGACGTTCTCCGAGCTGTTCGGTGACAAGAGCACCCTGCTGCTGTACTCATGGATGTACGGCCCGAACTGGGACCATCCCTGCCCTTCCTGTACGTCGCTGGTCGATGGGTTTGATCGCACCTGGTATCAGGTCACTCGGGACGCCGCGTTCGTCGCCATTGCCAAGGCCCCGGCCGATCGCATCAACGCGTGGGCCAAGCAGCGTGGATGGTCACAGATTGCGCTGGTGTCCGGGTCGGACTCTTCCTATCAAGCCGACTACAGATGCCAGGGAGACTCTGATGACATGCAATTGCCGGTGATGCATGTGTTCAGGAAGCGGGATGGAAAGATCCTTCATTTCTGGGGAACTGAAGTGTCGATGAATCATGTCGACACGGTATGGCCCTATTGGAACCTCATGGACTTTACGCCGGAGGGTCGCCCGGACATTCCCACTCCGCCACAAACGTTCAGGTCCGACTTCTTGGAAAAACACTATTTGAACAAAGAGTGAGTACGGCAAGGGCTGAAGGCCATTGCCCTCGCCTGCCTCGACTGGAGCGAGCGGCAATACCACCCGGCGGGGCCGCTCGGTAGCGCGCTGGTGCATTCGCTGCTGGAGCGTCAGTGGGTCGAGCGGATGACGTCTTCCAGGGCCCTTCGGGTGACCAGTGCCGGTCGCCGCGGGCTTGGCGGGAGCTCGAGATCCGTGCTGTAGCGCCTTCGACTCTACGGCGTACTGATGTCTCGGACGACCGCACCACGTTAACTTCAGCGTCTTCAAGGGAACGTCGCTCAACCCCGTTCCGCTAGGATGAGAACATGACAAAGTCGGGCGCGAGCCAAGGCCAGTCGGCATCGGAGCTCATCTCGAAACGAATCGCGGAACTCGTGGACTGGCGCGGGGAAACCCTCGGCACCATGCGCCAGCTCATCAAGGAAGCAGACCCGGACGTCGTCGAGGAATGGAAGTGGATGAATCCGGTTTGGTCGCACGACGGCATCATCTGCACGGGCGAATCCTACAAGAATGTCGTGAAGCTTACCTTCCCCAAGGGCGCGTCTCTGAAGGATCCGGCCGGCCTCTTCAACTCGAGTCTCGACGGAAACGTGCGCCGCGCGATCGACATCCACGAAGGAGAGGAAGTTGACGAGTCCGCCTTCAAGGCGCTCATTCGCCAAGCGGTCGCCCTCAACAGTTCTGGCAAGTCGCAACCTTCGAAGAAAGCGAAGTCCTAAAGAAGCGTGATTCGTTGCTCGAGCTGCTGTGCCATAGAGAGGATCGCCTGGAATAGCGGCCTAACCCGCGCATGCAGCCGACCAGCCGGGTAAGCGCGGCATCCCGCTCGGGCGGTACCCTCCCCGCGTGCGCTATGGAACGTAAGTTCCTGGAGGCGCGAGCATTACCGCCTGCAGATGATGCGCAGGTCGTTAGGCAGCATCCGTGTCGAGGTAGATCATGAACATCCAAGCGAACTACATCGTTGGTACAATTGCCATTGGCGTTGGCGCAAGTCTGGTCATGGACCTTTGGAATCTGCTCCTCAAGCGTACCTTCAGCATTCCATCGCTCAACTACTGTTTGCTCGGACGCTGGCTTCGCAACATGCCGGGGGGCACTCTTAGGCATGCGAGTATCACCGCCGCGCCACAGAAACCCTTTGAGTGCGCGGTCGGCTGGATTGCCCACTACACTATTGGTGTCGTGTTCGCGCTTGGGTTGGTCGTTCTAACGGCAGGTGACTGGCTTGCGCGACCCGGCGCTCGCCCGGACCCTGCGGCGGATTGCCGCCGGCGGCGCCGACGCCTTCTATCGCGGGGCGATCGCCCATGACGTCGTGGCGACGGTCCATGGCGCGGCCAGGCCGGGCCGGCTCGCCGCCATCGACCTCGCGCGCTATCGTGCCATCGCGCGGCCGGCGCTCTGCCGCACCTACCGGCGCTGGCAGGTCTGCGGCATGCCGCCGCCCTCGTCCGGCGGGGTTGCGGTGCTGCAGATCCTGGGGCTGCTCGAGGACTACGATCTGGCGGCGCTGGCGCCCGATGCGCCGGAGACCATCCATCTGATCGCCGAGGCGTAGCGACTCGCCTATGCCGATCGCGACCGCTATCTGGCCGATGGCGATTTCGTCGCGGTGCCGGTCGACGAGCTGCTGGCGCGCGGCTATCTGCGCCACCGCGCCGCCGCCATCTCGCCGCTCCGCGACATGGGGCATGCCCCGCCCGGGACGCCGTCGGCGGCCACCGCCTTCGCCCCGCCGGCGGCCCAGCCGGAGCCGGTGTCCACCAGCCATCTCTCGAT
>JBOHSB010000177.1:0-1845 GCA_050733015.1 Gemmatimonadales bacterium | reverse complement strand
CACCGTCACCGGCTCTTCGAGCGGCAGATCCGACAGGCGCGTCATGCACATCAGCTAGGGCTTGCCGTTCACCTCGGCGGAGCAGGACCCGCACTTGCCGGCCTTGCAGTTCCAGCGAACGGCCAGGTCATTGGCCTGCTCGGCCTGGATCTGGTGAATCGCGTCGAGGACGACCATGCCCGGAGAAACGGCCGTCGCATAGTCGACCAACTGGCCGCCGGCACGGTCGCCGCGCCAGACGCGGAAGGTGACCGTATCCGTCACTTCTGCTCCTCGAGCACCCGCTTCAACTCCGCCGGCATCTCGGGAATCGGCTCCCGTACGAGCTGCATGCGGCCGTCCGCACCCTTCCGGATCACGATGTTGAACTTCTCGCACGCCGGATCCTTGTCCGGGCAGTCTTCACGGAAGTGTCCGCCGCGGCTCTCCTGCCGCTCGATCGCGGCGCGAGTCACGGCTTCGGAGACCGTGAGCAGGTTGTCGAGGTCCAGCGCCGTATGCCAGCCCGGGTTGTACTCCCGGTTGCCGGCCACCGCGACCCGCGCCGCACGCTCCCGGAGCCGTCCGATCCCCTCGAGCGCGCGCTCCATCTCCGGAGCGTTCCGCACGATCCCGACGAGGTCCTGCATCATCACCTGAAGCTCCTGCTGCACCTGGTAAGGCCCCTCGGCAGGGGTCGCGGCGCCGCGCTCGAACGGCTCGAGCGCGCACCGCACCGCGGCGTCGGTCTCCGCCGGGTCGATCGCCGCCGCGCCGGACTCCCGCGCAAACCGGGCCGCGAACTCGCCCGCCCGCCTCCCGAACACGAGCAGGTCCGACAGCGAGTTCCCGCCCAGCCGGTTGGCGCCGTGCAGGCCAGCCGCGCACTCGCCGGCCGCGAAGAGCCCGGGCAGCGTGGACATCTGGCTGTCGCCGTCGACCCGGATGCCGCCCATGATGTAGTGCGTGGTCGGGCCCACCTCCATCGGCGTGGTGGTGATGTCGATGTCGGCGAGCTGCTTGAACTGGTGGTACATGCTGGGCAGCTTGCGGATGATGTGCTCCCGCGCATTGGGCAGCCGCTGCTTGATCCACGAGATGTCGAGGAACACGCCGCCGTGCGGGCTGCCCCGTCCCTCGGCCACCTCCCGCCGGATGCAGCGGGCCACGTGGTCGCGGGTGAGCAGCTCGGGCGGCCGGCGCGCGTCCTTGTCGCCCTGGGTGTAGCGCCAGCCCTCCTCCTCGTTGTCGGCGGTCTGGCTGCGGTAGTTCTCCGGGATGTCGTCGAACATGAACCGCCGGCCGTCCTTGTTGCGCAGGACGCCGCCCTCACCCCGCACGCCCTCGGTCACCAGGATCCCGCGCACGCTCGGCGGCCAGATCATCCCCGTGGGATGGAACTGCACGAACTCCATGTCCTGGAGCGCGGCGCCGGCATGGTAGGCGAGCGCGTGGCCGTCGCCGGTGTACTCCCAGCTGTTGCTGGTGATCGCGTACGCCCGGCCGATCCCGCCCGTGGCGAGAATGACCGCCTTGGAGCGGTACACCCTGAACCGGCCGCGCTCGCGGTCGTAGCCCAGCGCGCCGGCGATCCGGCCACCGTCGGTCAACAGCCGGAGCACCGTGCACTCCATGTGCACGTCGATGCCCTGGTGGATGCTGTGGTCCTGCAGGGTCCGGATCATCTCGAGGCCGGTCCGGTCGCCCACGTGGGCCAGGCGGGGATACTTGTGCCCGCCGAAGTTGCGCTGCAGGATCCGCCCGTCCGCGGTGCGGTCGAACAGCGCACCCCAGGCCTCCAGCTCCCGCACCCGGTCCGGCGCCTCCTTGGCATGCAGCTCGGCCATGCGCCAGTTGTTGATGTAC
>JBOHSB010000176.1:0-4617 GCA_050733015.1 Gemmatimonadales bacterium | reverse complement strand
AGTTTAGACTCGGCGCGCCTCAGCGGTTCGAGTCGTCGTCGCGGTCGTGATCCTTGTGGTCGCTCTGGCCGCGCTCCTGGCTCACATGGCCGGGGCGGACCAGGCGGATCGTGCCCTGAAACGACTCCAGCGAGACCTGCGCGCTCCCTCCGCCGAGAGTGAAGCTGAACCGCCGGCCCTTTCGGGTCTCCCGGAGCGGCACCGGGAAGTCGGACTCGAAGTCCCCGCTGAAGGTGCTCACCATGACCGTGGCGTTGGTGCGCTCGGTGGCGGCGAGGGTGATGTCGCCGTTGTGCGTGGAGAGCGTGTACCGCCCGCCGTTCCGGATGGGTCCGTCGTACCCGAGGTCGCCGTTCACGGTGGTGGCGTCGAGGCTGGTGGCGTCCACCTGCTCGAGCACCACGTCCCCGTTGACGGTTTCGGCGATGATCTCGCCGCTCGCGTTCGAGACCCGCACCTCTTCGTTGACCGAATGGACGTCGATCCGGCCCTTGGCGTCCTGGAGCTTGACCGAGCCCTGTACCGAGCGCAGCGAGACGGTGCCTTCGCCGCCGGCCACGTCCACCTCGCCCTGGACCGTCTCGACCGTGATCGGCGCGCGCACACCCGCCACTTTCACGTCGGTGTAGACGCCGGAGAGGTCGAGGCCCATCCAGGCCGGCACGGTGATGGTGTAGTCCACGGTCGCGGGGGGGCCTCGGCGGCCTTCGCTGCGGACACTCACGACTCCACCCGAGCTCGAGACCTCGACCGAGGTCCGCGACGGGGGATCGGCCTCGACCCGCACGGCGTTCCGGCCCCAGGTCTTCACGTCGATCTCGCCGCCGTAGGAGTCGACGACGAGCCGCTGGCCGGGCTGCGCCGTCACGGTCGTGTCGACCTGCTGGAGGAGCGCCAGCGCGGTCAAGGCGCCGGAAGCCAGGGTGAAGAACACGGGTCGGTCCTTTCAGCTCACTGAGGAGACGAGGGCGGCCGCCTGACGCAGCAGCTCGAGCTTGCGCTGCCGGGTCTCGGCCAGGTGCGAATTGAGGTACACGTTGGCCGAGTCGGCGGCCACGGCACGCTGCGCCTGGGCGATCGCGCTGTCGATGGTCGCGAGGTTCCGCTCGATCACCCGCACCGTCGTCGTGTCCAGCCGGCCACGGCCCTGGTCAAGCACCCGCTCGAGATCGGCCACAGCGGCCGAGTACCGCTGCCCCGCCACGCTCGAGCGAGTGGCCACGGTCACGACCGGCGCGGCCGGCGCCTCGCGCACGGCGACCGCCGCCGTCGTCGTGGGATGCAGCAGCCACGCCGTGCCGCCGGAGAGCGCCATCAGACCGATGCCGGCCGCGATCAGCTGCGGCAGGGAGAAGCTCAGGCGGCGTCGGACGCGGACCGCGTCGAGATCGACCACCGGGCGCTCGCCGGTGTCGAGGCCGATGCGCGCGGCGATCCCGGGCCAGAGATCCCGCTCCGGGAGCCGATCCTCCAGCCCACGCGCGCGGGTCACGATCCGCTTGAGATCGGCCAGGACGGCGCCGCAGGCCGCGCACTGCCGGAGGTGGGCCTCCAGCGCGGCCCGCTCCTCGGGCCGCAGCTCGTCGTCCAGGTATTCGGACAGCCGGTCGGTCCACTGGTCGCTCATGTCGTGCTCCTTACCGCTCGAGATGCCGGCGCAACGCCATCCGGGCCCGGTGCAGCTGCGACTTGGAAGTCCCCGTGGCCAGCCCCAGCATGTCGGCGATCTCCTCGTGGCGATAGCCTTCGACGTCGTGCAGGACGAACACCTGCCGCGCACCGTCGGGGAGGCGATCGAGGGCCGCCTCGAAGTCCATCGAGATCTCCGGCGTGGTCCGCCGGCTGGGCACCGTCTCCAACACGGCGTCGCCGTCGAGGTGCCGCTGGCGCCGGATCCCCAGGGTCTCGCGCCGGCCGAGGATCACGTTCACGGCCAGCCGGTGCAGCCAGGTGCCGAACGCCGATTCCCCGCGAAACGTGCCGAGCTTCTGCCAGGCACGGACGAACACGTCCTGGATGACGTCGTCCGGGTCCTCGTCGCCGAGCATGCGGCGCACCAGGCTCGAGATTCGGCCGAGATGGGCCCGGTAGAGCCGCTCGAAGGCATGCGCATCCCCGCTCGCGGCGAGGGTGGCGTCGACCGCGTCCGAATCGGTTCTGCCGGTTGCCTGGTGCTCCAGCGTCGTTACTCCCGTCCCAGGTGGGGTCATCGCGGGGGGTTGGATCGGGTGGTGGGTCAAAAGGTTGCAACGGAGGACGGAAAGATGGAAGGACGGAAGGACGGAAGGACGGAACGTGGCCTGGCGCCGGGATCTTCCAGCCAGGCCACGTTCCATCCTACCGTCCTTCCGTTCTACCCTGCTACCGTCCTACCCTCCTACCGTCCTTCCGCCTACCTCATCGCAAACTTCTCCGGGAATTGCTTGGCGATCGCACCGGCGAGCGGGTCGGCAATCATCCGCATGTGGGCTGCGGCCTCGCGGAGCTTGGCGTACGCGCTCGGCCAGTCGCCGGCGGCCTGCGCGTCGACCACCGCCTTGAGCCCGACCGCGTGGTCGCGTACCAGACCTGCCACGACGTCCTTCGGCAGGTTCGGGTTGGCGGAGGCCAGGAAGGCGCCGAAGTCCTCGGCGTAGCCCATGAGATCCTTGACCGCCTTGTTCTGCGCGGCCTCGTCCTTCTTGGCGACGCCGTTGGTGTAGTCCACGAAGAAGCCGATGTGCTTCCGCCACAGCTCCAGGAATGCCGTCCCGGCGCCCTCGCCGTACACCGAGCCGATGGCCTGGCTCAAGGCGACGCTGTTGGCGTCCAGCGCGGCGGCGGCGTCCTTGAACTCGCCGCTCCGGCCGCCCAGCGCCGCCTCGGTGGTGGCGGCGGCGAGCCACACGTGCTCGGCCAGCCCGGTGTTGAGCGCGATGCGCAGGTCCGACGCTGCCATGGACTGGGCGCTGGCGGGTGCGGACATCAGGGTGAAGGCGGCCGCGAGCACGGCGGCGCCGGTGCCGATGCGGGACATGAGGGACATGGTCAGGACTCTCCTTGAGTGTGGGGAACGACGCGGATCTCGCCGTGCATGAAGTGGTGGCGCTCGCAGAAGTAGGGGTACGTGCCGGGGCGGTCGAACCGGTGGCGGAAGACGGCGCCGCTATCGGCCAGGCGGCCGGCGAACGCGCCCTCGGCGCTGTCCGGCGTGCCGGAGGTGACGGTGTGCTCGATGGCGTCCCGGTTGGACCACACCACCTCGGTGCCGACCGGCACCTCGAGGCTCGGCTGGCTGAACTGGAACGTGTGCACCTCGACCGCCGCGGACGGACTCGCCACCTCCCACCCGGCCCACAGGGCCAGGACCAGCCACGCCTGTTGCATCTCTCGCTCCCGGTGTGAAACGGTTGGTTCAGCCCATCTACGCCGGACGCGTGCGGCTGGATTGGTGAAGCCGGTTCCGGGGCATAGATTCCGGGCCATGACCACTCTGGCCCATGCCCCGATCACGGCGCCCACCGGCACCACCCTGTCCTGCAAGGGGTGGCACCAGGAGGCGGCGCTCCGGATGCTGATGAACAACCTCGACCCCGCGGTCGCCGAGCGGCCGGAGGAGCTGATCGTCTACGGCGGGGGCGGCAAGGCGGCGCGGAACTGGGAGTGCTACGAGCGCATCGTGGCAACGCTGCGCCGGCTGGAAAACGACGAGACGCTGCTGGTCCAGAGCGGCAAGCCGGTCGGCGTGTTCCGGACCCACGAGGAGGCGCCCCGCGTGCTGATCGCCAACGCGCACCTGGTGCCGCGCTGGGCGACGTGGGACGAATTCCGCCGGCTGGACGCGCTGGGACTCACGATGTATGGCCAGATGCCGGCGGGGTCGTGGATCTACATCGGAACCCAGGGGATCCTGCAGGGCACGTACGAGACCTTTGCCGAGTGCGCTCGACGCGATTTTGGCGGCACCCTCGCCGGTCGGCTGGTGGTGACCGGTGGGCTCGGCGGAATGGGTGGCGCCCAGCCGCTTGCGGCCACGATGAACGGTGCCGCATTCCTCGGCGTCGACGTCGACCAGAGCCGGATCGAGCGGCGGGTCGCGAGCGGCTACTGTGACCGGATGACGCGTTCGCTCGACGAGGCGCTCAAGTGGGTCGAGGAGGCGCGGAAATCGCGCGCGGCGCTCAGTGTCGGCCTGGTGGGGAACATCGCCGATGTCCTGCCGGAACTCGTCCGTCGAGGCACCACGGTGGACGTGGTGACCGACCAGACCAGCGCCCACGACCTGCGCGTGGGATACATCCCGTCCGGGTACGACCTGACGGCCGCCGCGGCATTGAGGGCCAAAGACCCGGCGGGATACGAATCGAAGGTGCTCGATTCGATGCAACGCCACGTCGAAGCGTGGCTCCAACTCAAGCGAGCCGGTGCTGTGGCATTCGACTACGGCAACAACATCCGGGGCCAGGTGGCCGATCGGCGCGGAATGAAGCAGGCGTTCCAGATACCGGGATTTGTGCCCGAATTCATCCGCCCTCTCTTCTGTCGCGGCGCGGGGCCCTTCCGCTGGGCCGCACTCTCCGGCGATCCAGCGGACATCCACGCCACCGACGACGCCGTGCTCGAGACCTTCCCCGACAA
>JBOHSB010000175.1:0-3873 GCA_050733015.1 Gemmatimonadales bacterium | reverse complement strand
GCCGGGTGGGTGTAGCACTCGAGCGGGCGTTCGCCGTGAGTGCGGAGCGGCCGGCGGGGTTCTAGCTCGTCACTGAAACAGCTCTGCCAGAGCGAGCGCGAAGCCGGGCACGACGTCTTCGCCGTCGAGTGCGCTGCCGGCCAGGAGCATTCTGGGGGCGTGATCGGGGTAACGCACGGCGACTCGCCGTTCGGTGGGATCTACGATCCACACAGGCCTTGGTCTGAAACGGGGTCGTGCGGTCGAGTGAGGTACTGATAAGTAAGCGGCCCGGAGCGCGGTGCGCCAGCCGTTACAATGGTCACGCTGATCCTCCCCTCACCTCGCTGCCCCTCCCGCCATGCGAGCCCGCAGGACCGACGTCCAGTTCGACACGACGATCAACTCCCCGGCGTTGTCCGCCTCCAGAAAGACGAAGTGTATGCCGTCCGGCATCACGTCGTAGTTGGCGTGTGGGTTGGAGGCATACATGTACGTATCGGCGAGCAGGGTGTCGCGGGCCACGACGGAGAACGCGGGGCCCGGGCGGATCACGGCCGCCATCAGTTGCCGCTCACCGCGATAGAACAGGCGTCGCCCGTCCCGCGACCACACCGGCTCGGTGCCGCCGCCGGTGGAGGCCTGGACCCGGCCGCCCGGTCCCGGGTACGGCTGGACGACCACCTCGTTCCGCCCCGATTCGGCGCTGGAGACGGCGAGGGCGATGCCAAAGTCGGCCACCAGCGCCGCGCCGTCGTGCAGCATGATGTTCTCTGGCTTGAGATCCCGGTGGATCACGCCGTGGCGATGGGCGTAGTCGAGCGCGGCGGCCACCTCGGTCGCGAGGCGGACCGCATCGGCTATGGGGAGCTACTTCTCGCGATTGAGACGGTCGCGGAGACTCTCCCCTTCGACGAACGGCATCAAGTAGTACGCGGTGCCGTTGACTTCGCCGCTGTCGATCGGGCCGAAGATGTGGGGATGCTGCAGGGTGGCGGTGAGACGGGGCAGATTGTCAGTCATTGATGAACGGTAAATATCACTCCGCCCGGTGCGCCGGGCCATGGAGGTACTACCCCGGGCAGGGTATCTCCGACACGGCGGACACCGCGCTCGACCCGATCAGTCGGCCCGACGCGTCTCGCAGCGACATCCCGTTTTCCTGGATCCGGACGTACGCCTCCCGTCCGCCCAGGGGTATGACTTTCCCGCCGACCTCCGCGGCCGCGGCCGCGCGCTCCTTGTCCGTCGAGCGCGCCCGAAAGAGGACGCCGAGGACACCGGGCGCGGATCCGGCGTTCTTGCCGTACTGGCAGGCACGTACCAGCACGGTGTCCACCGGAGGAGCGGGGGGAGGGGCCGCGGGCTGGGGCGCGGCGGCGGCTCGTGTCGTGTCCGGCGGTCGCCCCGTCGAATCGGCCCGTGCCTGGGCCGCGAGGGTGTGGACACCGGCGGTGAGCGCGGGCGCGACCCAGCACAGATACCAGAGGGCGCGTCGCGCACGGGACGTGAGAGTCGTCAGGGGCATGCTGCAATCATACGGTCTGCGCCACCTACCTGTCCACCAGCGCCGCCACGTAGATGCTCGAGCCTCAGTAGCCGGCTGCCGGCTTCCCCTTGAGCTCGACGAGGATGAGCTCGAACGGCTTGGCGCCGGCGTTCTCGGGCAGGTGCTTCCCGGCCGGAGTGTACATGGTCTGCCCGGCCTTCACGGCCTGTTCGGCGGTCTTCCCGTCGGGAGTCGTGAACTTGACCTTCCCGTCGGTCAGAAAGATGGCCACGCTGGATGGGTGCTCGTGCATCACCGACTTCTCGCCGGCCCCGTAGTTGATGCGGAGCACGCGCACCTGGTCGTTCTCGAGCTCCACCTTGTAGTGCTTGGAGTCGACCTTGACGGGATCCTGGGCGAAGGCCGGGACGGCACCGACGATCCAGAGCGTCATCAACGCGAGCAGTGGCCTCATGGCATCTCCTTTTTGGGCTTTTCGATGGAAGAGTCGCGTAAAGATGCGCGAGCAGGGAGCAGGGGGCTAGCCGCCTATCGGATCGCTTGCACCACCGGCACCTTGCTCGCCCGCCGAGCCGGGAAGAACCCGCCCAGCGTCCCCATCACCACGGCGAAGATCACCCCGGCCAGCAGGAGCGCCGGCGTGATCCGGAAGCTGAACGCGATCTCGCTGAAGTTGGCCCAGTTGGTGGTGCTGGTCACGATCCCGTTCATCGGGAGCGCCAGCAGGCAGCCGACCACTCCGCCTATCGCCGCGATCACCGCCGACTCGGCGAGGAAGCTCGCCAGGATGCTCCGCGGCCGGAAGCCGAGGGTGAGCAGCACGGCGATCTCCGGTGTCCGCGAGGCCACGGCGGCGTACATGGTGTTGACCGCGCCGAAGATGGCCCCGACCGCCATGATCGCGGTGATCATGATGGCGAGGATCCGGAGGATGCTGCTCAGCAGCTCCGATTGCTTGGCGTAGAACGCGGACTCGCGGTAGACGTCCACCGTGACGCGCTTGTCCGCCTCGAGCAAACGCTTGGCCTCGTCGAACGAGGCCGGGTCGGACAGGCGGAACGCGAGCGACTGGAAGCCGTCGCGGCGCATGGCCGGCATGATCTGCTCGTTCTCGCCCCAGATCTCGGACTCGAACGCCGACCCCGCGGCGGCGAAGTGGCAGCTCACCGTCCACGGCCGGCCCGCGAAGGTCATCGTCTCGCCGATGCCGGTGTTGGGAAAGCGGCCGACCAGCCGCTTGCCGATGCAGATCTCGTTTTTGCCCGCCGCGGGCCGGGTGCCGCCGATGAGGTTCACGTTGGCGCGCACCTGCCACGCCTGCGCGCTCACGCCGCGGACCACGACGTTGGCGAGCTGGGTGCTGTCGCCCTCCCGGCCGAGCGGGATGACCACGTACACCTCGGCGCTGGCCAGCGCGCGCCCGTCGGCGCCGCGCGCGATGTGGGGCGACGAGGTGAGGGTGCTGACGGCGTCGCGGTCGAGCCCGCTCGACATCTCGGAGTCGGCGCCCTTTCGAAGCACGAGCACGTTCTGCTCGGAGCCGGTCCTGGTGAGCGCCGCCGCGAAGCCATTGGCGAGTGCCAGCATGCCGATGAACACCGCCACCACGAGGCCGATCCCGAGCGCGGTGAGCGCGGTGGACACCGGGCGCTGGCGGACGCTCCGCAGGTTGTAGCTGAGCGGGATCTTCATTCGACGTTCCGGAGCGCGGTCACGACCGGAAGCCGCGCGGCGCCCACCGCCGGCACGATGCCGCTCGCGAGCATCAGCACCAGCGCGATCACGGCGCCGAGTATCAGGGTCTGCCCGGTCACGTCGAAGCCGGGGAGGAAGCCGGCCGCGTTGAAGTTGGTGGCCTTGTAGAGAATCTTCGCCGCGCCCAGGCCGATGATCGCGCCGGTGATGGTGATGAGTCCGGCCTCGAGCATCACGAGGGAAAAGAGCCGGCGGTCGGAGAAGCCGATGGTCTTGAGCACCGCCAGCTCGCGGGTGCGCTCCCGGGCGCTCATCATCATCGCGTTGGCGGCCACCAGCAGGATCGCGAACACCACCGCCATGCCGATGGTGTTCATCAGCAGGCCCACGTTGCCCCACATGGTGGCGAAGCTGGCGTTGAACGCCTGCTCGGTGCCGGTCTTGGTGGGCGCGCTGGAATTGCGGAAGAGGTCGTCGATGGTCTTGGCCACCTGCGGCCCGTTCTCCGGATGGTCGATTTGCATGATGTACCACCCCGCCATCCCCTGCCTCCCCATCTTCTCGTCCAGGTAGGCCCAGTGGAACATCATGGCGTCGTCGTTGATCACCGGATCGGTCGGGGTGTAGACGCCGCGGACGGTGAAGGTCCAGTCGCCCGGGTAGATGGTGCCCCGGAGCGTCACGTTCTG
>JBOHSB010000174.1:0-1678 GCA_050733015.1 Gemmatimonadales bacterium | reverse complement strand
CTGAGCCGCATCAAGGAGGCGTTCGACCGCACCGGGAGGAATACCGCCGCGACGATGGAGGGCCTCAGCGCCACCGCGTCGGTGATCACGTCGGCCGCGCTCATCATGATCCTGGTGTTCGGGATCTTCGCCTTCGCGCGCGTGCTGGCGATGCAGCTCATGGGATTCGGGCTGGCCGTGGCGGTGCTGCTCGACGCCACGGTGATTCGGATGGTGCTGGTACCCGCATTCATGCAGGCGATGGGGCGGTGGAACTGGTGGCCGGGGGTGCGACGCATCCGGCCCAAGAACCGCCTGAGCTCGGAGATGCCGGAGCTGCGGGAGTAGGGCTTCCTACCGCGAGCGGAAGCCCACCACGCTCGCCGCGAAATCGCTCAACCGCGCCGCGAAGGTCACCACCGCCCACCCCACCACCGCCAGCACGAGCAGCGCCCAGGCGATCCCGGCCGCGGCGAAGCGACGGGAGCGGTCGTCGCGTGGGTCGTGAGGCGGAGTGCGTGGCGGCAGCCGAGGAGCCCGGACCCGGGCAAACGCCTCCCGGCGCCGCTCGAGCTCGTCCACTTCGGCGGGAAGGCTCCGCACCAGGGCGGTGACCGAAGGCAGCGCCGGCAAGCCCAGGCCGGGCGTCTGGGGACGGTAGCGGAGCCGATGCTCCCAGGCCGCACGAATCTCGGCGTGGAGGCCGAGCGGCTGCCAACTTTGGCGGGCGGAGTCGAACAGAGGCGTGGCGGGCTGGACCAGGGCGGCTTCCAGGGCGTCGAGCACCGCCTCGGCATCGGCGAACTCGAGGTCGCCCGCGTCGGGGTCCGTACAGACGAAGCGCATCGTACCGGTCACGGCGCGATTACCCTCTCTGGTTCGATTCGCGGCGCCCGCTGGACCCCGAGCCCCCTCCGGAGACTGCGCCCCGTGCCGCCGGTTGTCAAACTCGGCTCAGTGCTTGGCATCGAGCCAGTTGGGGCCCGCCCCGACGTCCACCACGAGCGGCACACGGAGCTCGACCACGTGCTCCATGTGGGCGCGGACCACCCGACCCAGCGTCTCGATCTCCTCCGGCGGCGCCTCGAAGACCAGCTCGTCGTGGACCTGGAGCAGCATCCGGCTCCGCAGCGTTCCGTCGCGAAGCGCGGCGTGGATCCGGATCATCGCCAGCTTGATCAGGTCGGCGGCCGAGCCCTGGAGGGGTGAGTTCTGCGCGTTGCGCTCGCCGTAGGCCCGCATGTTGAAGTTGCGGTCCTTGATCTCCGGAATGTACCGCCGCCGCTTGAAGATGGTCTCGACATAGCCGTGCTCGCGCGCCAGCTGGATCTGACGATCGAGGAACGCGCGCACCCCGGCGAAGCGCTCGAAGTAGCGGGCGATGAAGCTCTTGGCGTCCTCCTGCGAGATCCCGAGCTGACGGCTCAGGGCGAACGGACCTTGCCCGTAGATGGTGGCGAAGTTGATGGTCTTGGCGCGCGCCCGCATGTCGGCGGTCACCTGGTCCACGGGGACCGAGAAGATGAGCGCCGCCGTCTGGCGGTGAATGTCTCCGCCCTGATGGAAGGCTTCGATGAAGCCCGGGTCGCCCGACAGGTGCGCCATGATGCGCAGCTCGATCTGGGAGTAATCCGCTGACAGCAAGACCTGGCCCTTGGGCGCGATGAAGGCCTGGCGGATGCGCCGGCCCTCTTCGGTG
>JBOHSB010000173.1:0-1563 GCA_050733015.1 Gemmatimonadales bacterium | reverse complement strand
TGCTGGACCTCCGCGACCTCCGCCGGCGGGAGCCCGCGCGCCACCCGCGCCCTCAGGGCCTCCGCCCGGGCCGCCTCGAGGCCGGCCCGCTCCGCCGTGCGCAGCAGCTGCCGGAGGTCGGGTTCGGCGCCCAGCCGGCCGCGCGCCCGCGTGGCCTTGGCGACTTCCTCCGCGCTGGGCCGGACGCGCGACGCCAGGAAGCCCAGATTCGCGAGCGCGCGCCCGATGGCGGAGGTCTCGGTGTTCTCCAGGCAGGCGACGGCGTTGATCTCGCCGTCGCCCACCCGCTCGGCGGCCCAGCCGGTGGCGGCTGGCTCGCGGTCCTCGGCGGTGCGGTAGACGGCTGCGCGGAAGACGATCTCCTGCTCGGTGTGCTGGGTCAGCTCGGTGAGGATGCGGCCGGTGGGATAGCGCTCGTAGAAAAGCTCGACACGGGCCGCCACTGGCGCGTAGCTCTCGGGATCGAAGTCGTAGGTGTTTTTCGGCATGGGGACGACACGGCGAGGGTGGGATCGGGGTTGACGAGAAGAAGATACCGAATAAATCCCGAAACCGATAGACCGGTGCCTGTCGTTGCCCGGTGTCTTTCCGGAGTCGGCCAACGCCAACTCTCAGCATGGAGGCATCTATGATGTGGTATGTCTTCGGGATCGCCCTCGCGGCCGTGATCGCGGCGGCCTATGTGCTCTCCCGCCGCCCCGCGCGACGCGCCACCATCGTTCTGGAGCGTGACTGAAGCGGCCGAATGCAACGGCTCGCCTTATTCATGCATTGCTCTGACCGTCAGGGCCCGGCCACGTGCCGGGTCCCTCCGCTGGATCACGACTAAGGAGACCGACGACATGTCGCATGGATGGTTGCACCGCGTGCGGTCCGGCAGTGTGGGGCTCGCGTTCCTGGCCGGGCTGCTGGTGGCCGGCGTCCTTCATCTTCCCAACTTTTCCTCCGCCCAGCAGCCCAGCGCGCCGGCGGTGGCCGCCTCCAAGCCGGCCCCGGCCGGCGTGGCGGCCCTGTCCGATCTGAGCGAGGCGTTCGCCTCGGTCGCCGAGCATGTGAAGCCGAGCGTGGTGTTCATCAAGTCGGGGCACACCGAGCGGCGGCAGCAAGGGCCGCAGCTGCAGGTGCCGCCGGGGTTCGAGCAGTTCTTCCCCCGGCTGCCGCAGCAGGGACCGGACTTCCAGGAGAGCGCGGGCTCGGGGTTCATCGTCTCCAAGGACGGGTACATCCTCACCAACGACCATGTGGTCGAGGGCTCCGACCAGGTGACGGTGCGGCTGCTCGACCGGCGTGAGTTCAAGGCCAAGGTCGTCGGCACCGATCCGGGCACCGATCTCGCCGTGCTCAAGATCGACGCGACCAACCTGACCCCCGCCCCGCTCGGCGACAGCGAGGGCTCGCGCGTGGGCGAGTGGGTGCTGGCCGTCGGCAACCCGCTGGGCGAGAACCTGACCTTTACCGTTACCTCGGGCATCATCAGCGCGAAGGGCCGCTCGCTCGCGCTTCCGAACAGCAGCGACCGGAGCATCCAGGACTTCATTCAGACCGACGCGGCCATCAACCCGG
>JBOHSB010000172.1:0-8516 GCA_050733015.1 Gemmatimonadales bacterium | reverse complement strand
CCCCTGCTCCACCTGGTGCACCATCCGCTCGAACAGCAGGGTCCGCTCGGCGCCGTCGGTCCTGATGTCCTGCCCGCAGAAGGCCTCCTCCGCTCCCAACCGCTCGCGGGCGGTGCACTCCCAGGGTGGATCGAGTGCCTCGCGCAGCAGATACCCGGTCGAATCGCCCGGAGGATGCCCGCCGCGATAGCGCCGCAGGGCCGCGCTTCCCTGGATGGCGGCGGCGGCCAACTTGCCGACCAGCCGGGTGAGGGAGGAGTCGCGCACGACGGCCAGATCCTGGCTGCCGTCCACCACCGCGCGCCCCGACGCGAGCTTCCGGGCCTTCACCCGCGACCAGGTCATCAGATCCACCCTGCCCTGGTACAACTCCGGCTCTTCCTTCCGCAGATATTCCACGGCTTGGACGGCGGCCGAATCCCTCGCGCCCTGCTGGTACGCGGCGGCGCTGCTCAGGGCACCGGCGGTCCCCATCCCCGTCACGATGCAGAGCCGGCGGCTCTCGGGGCCCGGATGGGTCGTGCCATCCAGCCAGTCCGGAGCGCCGACGACGTAGCCGAAGTCCCGCGGGGTCTCGATGGCCTCGATCGGAGGGGGCCGGGCGCCGTAGCGCACGCCGAGAAACTCGCGGTACTCGAGCCCGCCGATCAGGTCCGCGCCGCACTCGATGATCCGGGTGGAATCGGGATCGTCCACCGCCGCCGGCCCGAACGCCTTGTACTGCATGAGGTGGGCGTACTCGTGAGCGACCAGGAAGCGGAGGACGTACTGCACCCGCCGCTGCGCTTCCTCCTTGGGCACGCCGGCCATGCCCTTGAGCTGGGTGACCTTGCCGACCAGCTCGGCGAGCTCCTGGCCGTCGATCAGGATGCCGAGCGCGGGGTGGGCCTGCGAGCCGTAGCCGTCCCACCGCCTGAGGCGGGTGCCCTTGAGGCCGAAGGCCGGTCCGGCGGAGGAGTCCAGGTACGCCACCATGTTGAGCAGCAGGGAGTCCGGCTCCCGAGCGGGGTCGAGCGCCCGCATGCTGAACGAGTCGGCGAGGGTGACCGAGTCGAGGGCGGCGAAGACGGCCCGCGATTCGAGATGCCGCCGCCGAGCCTGCGCGTCCGCCGAGGGGGGGACCAGGGCCGCCAGCACCGGCGCGGCCAGCAGCGCCACCAGCCAGCGCGTCACGGCAACAGCCAGTAGACGTCGCCGTTGTGACTGGTCTGCTGCAGCCGGATCCGCGGCGGCGGGCGCTTCTGCTCGACCAGCAGGATCAGGTCGTCGATCACGTCCCGATTCGACGCGATGTACCCGTGCCCCAGGAGGTCGGTGTCGATATCGGACGCGTCGATCGTGTCGGCGTTCCGCACGACCAGCATCGGATCGGTGGCCTCGCCCAGGCGCCGGTGGGTGGACAGCCAGCGCGACATCCGGAGCGCCTTGTCCTTGCGCGACATGTAGATGGTGAGGCGCTGGGTGAGCGGCCGGATCGAGTCGACGAGCTGCTGCTCGAACTGGGTGGCGTCCACGTCGGGCGCCGCGAGGACCACGTTGCTGAACGGCACCGGCTGGAGCGGCGGCTGGAAGGACCGCTGGAGCGCGAGGGTGAGCACGCGGTTGCCCATGCTATGCGCGATGACGTTGAGCTTGCGCGCGCCGGTGATCACCACCAGCGAATCCAGGAACCGGCGCAGGTGCGCCGCGGACCATTCGGCGCTCTCACGGTCGGACGAGTACTTGAAGAGCGACGCGCGGGAGGGCCAGCTGTAGAGGATGGGCGCGCCGTCGAAGCCGAGGTCGTAGGTGAGCTGGGCGGTCCGGAGGGCGGCCTCGTGGAACGACACGTTGTAGCCGTGGATGAAGACCAGCGCCTCCTTGCTGCCCGAGCGGTTCACCACCCCACGCACCGAGTCCAGCACGGTGCGCTCGGGCAGCGGCTGGATGGCGTTGACCATCATGTGGCGGTCGGGGCTGGCGCCCCACTCGATCCGGTACCAGATGGGCCGCTCGACGACACCCGCCCGGTGCATGCGGGGGATGGAGACCTCGACCCGCCCGAACGCAAGCGAGCCCTGCGCCGAGCGCTCGCCGCCGTAGAAGCTTTCGACATCGGCCTGGCCGGACGGCGCGCGGTCGGTGGCGTAGAAGATCCGGACGGTGCCCCAGGGTGGGCGCCGATCGTCGCCCGGCCGGAGGTGCCCGCCGATGCGCTCTTCCCGCGGCGGCTCGGCGTCGGGCGGTGGGGTGTCGAGGACCTCGGGCTCGCCGGTCACCTCCACCTCGACCGCGCCGCTCAGGGAGTCGTTGGGGGACGGCGCCGCGTCCTCGGCGGCGACGCGCTGCAGGTCGATCGCCCGCTCCTTGAGCAGGGCGCGGACCGCGTCGTTCCGCGCCCGGGTCTGGGCCAGCGCGGGCTCGTCGGCGAGGCCGGGGTCGGGGTGGGCGGTGAGCCGAACGGTCAGGCCGCGGTTGAAGTAGAGGTACCAGGCCTTGCGGACGATCAGGTCGCGGGCGGCCGAATCGAGCGCGGTGCTACCGGGGGCGAACCGCACCGGCGCCCGGAGGACGCCGAGCGCCTGCGTCCGCCGCCGCTCGAGCGCGGCGGTGCTGTCCAGCTGCACCTCGGCCAAGCCCTTGGCGACCCGGAGGGACTCGGCCACGAAGGCCGAGTCCCCGGCCTGGGCCGAGATGGCGGCGGGGACAAGCAAGAGCGCGGTGGTTATCGAGAGGGCCAGCGGAAGGCCGGGTCGCCGCCAGGACACAACCGCCAGATGGTGTGGCATGTGTCTGGAACCTTTGGTGTCTTGGTGAGGGGGCAGCAATAACATGCGAACCGGTCTGCATCCACGCCAGCGACGCCTTCGCGGAGGGTCGTCCGCCATTCGTCCACAGGGGCGCCTGGTGGCCTACTGCGTAGTCGGGTGGCGTGCCTGGAGTCGTCTAATTCCGTTCGTCATCACCAGGTGAACCGCAGGAAATCATCGCCGAGTCTGTTATTGCCGTTGCACACATCGATAGCTCGGACCATGAAGCGCCAATGACCAGCGTGAAGGCGGTGCGTGCCAGGGAAATCTCGCCCGCGATACGTGCTCCCGAAGGCCGCATTGCGGTGACCGGTGTTGTCACGGTATTCGTTGCCCGCGCCGAGCGAGGCGGAGTGAGGGCCGCTGCGGTGGCCGTAGCGAAGGACATCGCCACCGTCTCGATCTTCAATCCAGGTACCCGCTGCTGTCCCCGCCGGGAAGCCGGCGTGCGGAGGCCCGCCTGGTGCAGCCGCCGCATATGGGGCGTCCCACTGAATGAATTGGCGCAGCTCGCAACAGGAGGCATACAGCCCATTGGCCGGGTCATCGGCGAATTCGGCCTCGAAGCGGTGGCCACCCTGCTGCAAGCCGGCGGCGACCGGGGGCGTCAGCGCTGTCGTCGCATGGTAGGTGGGGCCACTCACGAGCTGACCTCTGCCCACCTGTTCGGCTCCGATCTCGCGGAACAAGCGGTTCGCCGTCGTCGGCCCCAATCTGCCGTCCTGCCCCAGACCCTGCATCGCCTGCCACTGGACCACCGCGCGCACGAAGTCCTCGTCGACGACGGCTGGCTCGGGGCTGATGCCCAGGACATCGCGCAATTCGTGTAGGCCTGCCGCGCCGATCACACCAACAACGCGCTGGTCGAATGCAATGGCCGCCTGCATCTCTGCCGCAGTAAGGGTCCGACCGATCGCGCGCGGGCGTGGCGGCTCGATCGCCAGATCACGCTGTAGGATCAGGCTGCTATCGGCGGTGGTGTCTTCTTCCTCGTCTCGCCGAGGTTCGAGCGACGCCGTGCGGGCGACGTGGCGTTGCGCGCGACCGCCTGCCTGCTGAATCACATGGGTCAATTCGTGCGCCAGCAACCGCCGTCCGGCAGTGGTTCCGGGCACGAGCTGGCCCGCTCCGAACACGATGTCGTGTCCCACGGTGTAGGCATGTGCGCCCACCGCCCGAGCCGACTCCGCCGCGTTCGCTCCCGTATGGACTCGCACCCTGCTGAAGTCGTGCCCAAAGCGCGGCTCCATGAACGCACGCGATGCCGCGTCCAGGGGGTAGCCGGGCGAGGCTAACACCTCGTAGACGGTGGACGGCGCAGGGGTGCTCGCCGGATCGTTTGATCCGATGCGCTTGGTCTGCAAGGGCTCCGGTTCGTTCCCCGCTTGCTCCATCTGACAGCCGCGGCACGTTCCGCCGCAGTGGCAAGCGCGTTGCAGCGTCGATTCGGGCATCCGCATCACCTGGTCGGAGAGGTGGTCGGCTTCCTGCTCGTATTCGTCCCCCGGCCTGCTCGCCGCCAGCTTCGTTTGTATCGCCCCCGTCGCGCGGGAATGTGTAGGAATCCGGCTGAAATCACGCCCGAGGCGAGGTGATGCCGTATCGGTCAATCCGGCCGGGAGCTCTACAGCATTGTGCCGCGACATCCTCTGCATCGCTTGATTACCAGGGGCGTGCTCCAAACGAAAGATCGCGTTCACCTCGTGGCGGTGCCCGTAGGGCCCTCGACCAGGCATCGTCGACCCGGCTGAGGTGTCAGGCTGGGTTGCCCTCGCCTTCGCTGCGAACGTGTTCACGGACAGTCTCCTTCCGTTCGATTACGCTGAGGACGGCCCACTCATGGCGCCGCTGCGGCCGCACGTTCGGTGATGAAGTCCTCGACGCTCGGGCATCGATCTCCCCTATTTCCTTATCCGCGGCGGCCGCGGCATCGGATTCAGGCATCCTTGGAAGCCCTGCCGAAAGCCCACGAGATATGCCTCCACCCGCGCCACTCCCGTCCCATGGGCCTTGAGATCCATCCAAGGGGTCCCGGTCGTGTCCCGCATCAGGAAAAGCCCCTGGGCGCCTTCGTCCAAATCCCCGTCCTCGAGCCGGAGACTGTCTTCCTCGGTCTCGACATAGTTTGCCCAGACTCCCGCCAGACAGTCGGCCTGCCATTCCCGTTGGATCGGCGGCGCATCGACAGACAAGCGGAGCCGCTGCTGAACGGCATGCCCCCATTCGTGCGCGATGACAAGCGCCGCGGCAAAGTCTCCCACGTCATGGTGCCACAGCCGCATGAGGTGAGGCTCCTCCCAAAGTATGGCGTCGATCGGAGGGGGGCAGTACAACGCGTTGATCTCCTGCATAGGACAGTGTAGGTCACGCCTGGGCTGGACCTCGTAGTTATAGGCATAGAACCCGGAGATCTTCTGGTACGGGTGGGGCGGAGTCATCCGGGTGAATTCCCGGCTCCAGAACCGATCCAGGCTGCGAAGCGTGAGCTGGATGTCATCGGTGTATTCACTGCCGCCGCTGTCACGCATGCCTAGAAGGACGTTGGTCAGATACCTCCCCACTCTCTGCCAATCTTCATCGCCCTCCGCCGGACCAGCGGAGAACACGTCCAACGCCGCCGCGCTGCCGCGGCTCCCGACCAGCAATACAAAGATGCCGTGGAACCGACGCGGCTCGCCCTGCGCGTCCACGAATTGCTGCTCGTACCGTTGGGTGGCGCCGCTGCCGCTGATACCAAACAAATAGAACACCGAATCCAGCCGACTGACGTCATTGACGGGCACGAGGGGAATCTGCCGGTTCCAGTTCTCCATCGCTGAGGCGATATAGTCGGCTGCCAGCGCGGGGCCGCGCTCGTTCCCGGCGACCCCTAGCGGGCCGATCTGGACCATGATGGCGCTGTCGGCGGACCAAAGCGTGACCAGGCCGTTCTGGGCCTGCTCACCGCTCGAGCCCAGCGGTACGCTCACCTCGTACTGCCCGACCCTGAACCCCGGCGCGTTGCCGGACAGAATCGTCAGGTCGCCCCCGGGCTCCTGCGCGCCGGCAGCACGGCACCATGCGCATGCGAGGAGCGTAGCGGCGAAGCACGAGGGCATGGTCGGCATGGCTTTCAGTCACCTCCACCCGGGTTCGCAATGGTTTGGGGCCGGTCACCCGAATTGGAACCGGAGGGCTCCGGCGGCCCCGCTCCAGATTCAGCGACCGCGGTCTCCGGTACACCAGCCGGTTCCGGGGCAGTCGCAGGCGGGGGTTTCTCACCCGCATGACGGCGCTGGCGCGCCAAGCGCCCTCCGAGGCGTCCAATACCGCCAACCAGGCCTCGCACGCCCGCGTCGAAGCGATCCACCGCGGGACCGAGCGACTCCTCCCGCGGGGGAAGGCCCCGCGCGCGGCGGTACCAGTCCTCGACCAGCTCCTCGCCGTAGTGGCTCACCTTCTCGTAGAGCTGGTGCACCACGATGAGGATCAGCAGTGGCGCGAAGTATGGAAGCCCGGCAATCGGAGAAGCGGTGGCGGCCAGGCTGCAGACAACGGCGGCCGCCATCGCGGCCACGATGGTATACGGGAAGGCCCTGCGCGCCGGCAAGTGGAGGAACACCACCAGCAGGAACACGGCGGCGGCGAGCTGCAACGCCGCCAGCACGATCCACGGGGGCTGGCGTCTGCCCCCGCCATGCAACTCGGTCTCGAGCACCTGGGCGTGGAGCTCGACCCCGGACATCCTGCCCAGCGGGGTTTCGTAGCGGTCCTTGGCGTCGCTGAACGTGGCTCCCAGCAGGACGGTCTTGCCGTGAAGAACGCCTTTGGGCGTGGACAGTATTTTCCGGGCGTCAGGCTTCCATGCGGAGCTGGGGCGGTAGTCGATGAGGAGCTCCGGAGAACCCAGGCGTGACGAGTCCCCTGCCCCAGCCGCTTTCCCGGCCCTGTGCCGGCTGAGCACCCAGGCGAGCGAGGGCGTCGGGCCGGCCTTCGTTCCGAAGACCCGACGGTAGTGCCGGATGGTACTATGGTGATCCGGCTCGAACGCCGTGAGGCCGGACGGGACGGCCGGATTCGACCGGCCTAGAACGCCACCCGGCCGAGTATCCCCAACGCGGCATGGCTCGGAGTCTGGACACATAGCCTCGCGGCCCCATACGACCGGTGGCCAGTCCTCAGGAATCCCGAATTTCCGATAGGCCGAGTCCGAGGTGTCGAGGTCCACGCCGATGGCATCGGGTCGTCCGGCGGCGATGGCCGTGAGCAGCCCCCACACGCCATCAGGGCTGAGCGGTCTCTTGCCGCCGAAGATCGCCTGAAAATCCTCATCGGTAATCGTGACGATGACGACGTCGCTGGACAGGCGGGACGCCGACGCCTTCGCCTGGAATTGGCGGGCCGCGGCCTCGAGCTCGTCGAATTTGCCTACCTGGTAGGCCACGGCGGTGGAGAACACGGTGCCGAGAATGGCGAGTCCCATCCAGGTGAAATGCGGGCGGGACGGCGCCGGCCGGCCGCCGGCCAGATCGTTTTCACCCCCTGTGCTCATCGGTCCTCGTCCTCGATCGACGGCCTACCGGCCGCCGGAGAGGTAGTCGAGGTAGGCACGGAGAAAGCCGCGGGCGTGGTACGGGTAGACGTGCCAGGCCCCGGTGTTCGACTCGGCCTCCGCGAACGCGGACTGCAGGCGAGGGTAGTCCGCGCCGGCGGCGATGAGGACCCAGGCCGAGGACGAGCGATCCGACAGGCCGACTTCGTACAGGCCAGGCGAGATCCCGGCCACCGCTACGCCGGCAGGGTACCGCGGATCCCATCGGTAGCTGACCGCCACGGGCTCGGCCGCTCGGGTCGGGTCCTCTCTCCCCGCGGGTTGCAAGACCAATTCGCAGTCACCGCTTCTCACCTGCGCGAGTGCGGGGCCGAGGTCCAGCACACCACCCTCGAGTCGGGCGACCGACTCTTTCAGCTCGCCACTGCATGGGCTGGTCACGGTGTCCATGGCCGCCCGGACGATCGCGGAAACCACGTAGCGCTCGGAATCGTTGCTGAGGTATGCCACGACCGCGCCGAGGATGCGGGAGAACGTCGACTCGGACTGGCGGACCGGTTCCAACGCGATCGGCAGGCTGCATTCGGCCTCGCTCAGCTCCCAGCAGCGCTGGTTTTTCTCCGTACCGTCGCGGAGCACGATCTCAACGAGATCGCTGGCGAAGCCTTTCTGGCCGCGCCGGATCGTGTCGCCGGCGAACAGCGTATCTCCAGTGACGAGAAGGCGTGGTGGAGCAGGCCCCACGAGCCACTCCCCTTTGACTTTCCAGACGAAGCCAACGGTGTCGCGCACTTCCTGCGCGCGCGCGACCGGAACGCATGATTGTCCCGCGCATGCGCTCGCAAGGAGGAAAGCCGTGCCTGCCCGACGACGAAGAGCCATGGGGTCGTGGCATGCGAAATGAGAACATCTGACGAGTTGCCGGAATAGGTCCACTGTGGAAGAGGAGACAACCGTTGTCAATGCTGGGTAGAATGGCCCGCATGGCGAAGGGGGCGGGATAGCGCGGCCGCTGTGTCGCGTCAGGAGCCTGCTTCCTGCAAGAAGCGACAACGAGAGTTCGGCAATGCGCCGGGTATGAGTCGGGCTGAGTCAATTGGCGCGGACGCGTATGATCCGGAATGTCATCGGACGCGTCACGGTGGCCAGTCCGGCCGTCTTCGAGAGTGGCCGGAGTCCATGCCCACGGAGTGAAC
>JBOHSB010000171.1:0-1660 GCA_050733015.1 Gemmatimonadales bacterium | reverse complement strand
GGCCAGATCCAGCTGCTGATCAACACCCCCCTCGGCAAGCTCAGCCAGCAGGACGACTATGCCATCCGGCGCGCGGCGCTCCAGCACCGGGTGCCGTACACCACCACGCTCTCGGGCGCGTCCGCGGCGAGTGACGCGATCATCGCGCTCCGGAGCCGGGTGGGTGAGGTGCGATCGCTCCAGGAATGGCACGCGCTCGCCAGGGAGATGTCGCCCGAATGGACCGGGTGACGGCCCGGGACCCCGCGTTCGCCCAGGCGGTGAGAGCGGTGGTCCGGGGCGAGGTGCGGGAGGCGGAGCCGCTCGCGCGATACTCCACCTACAGAATCGGCGGCCCGGCCACGGTGGTGCTGCCGGCCGCGGCGGAAGATGTGGGCGCCGCGTTGCGCCTGGCGCACGAGGCCGGGGTGCCCTGGTTTGCGATCGGACTCGGATCGAACATCCTGCTCCCCGACGGCGGGCTCGACGCACTCGTCATCCGGCTCGGAAAGGGACTCGACCATCTGCGGCAGGAGGGAGAGCGGTGGACCGTCGGAGCGGGATTGCCGGCGCCGCTGGCGGCCCGGCGCACCACGGCGGCTGGCTATGCGGGGCTCCACATCTTCGTGGGCGTGCCGGGCACGGCTGGTGGGGGCGTCTACATGAATGCCGGATGCCACGGTGGCGACTGGGCGGAGGTGGTCGAGCGGGTGACCGTGGTCGACGACTCGGGGCGCGACGCCGTGCTCTCGCGGGCCGAGGTGCCCTTCACCTACCGACGGAGCGGGCTCGACGGACGGGTGGTGCTCGAGACGGTCGTGCGTCTGCGGCCGGAGGAGCAAGCGAAGCTCGACGAAGAAATCGCCGAGATGTTCGAGTGGCGGCAGCGCGGAACGCCGTTCAACCAGCCATGTTGTGGGAGCGTGTTCAAGAATCCCGCGGGACCCAGCTGGAACCGGGAAGGGGGCCCGCGCACCGCGGGGCAACTCATCGAGGCCGCGGGACTCAAGGGCAAGCGCATCGGTGGCGCCGAGGTGTCGCTCATGCACGCGAACTATTTCGTGAATACCGGCGCTGCCACCGCGGCCGACGTGGGGACCCTGATCGAGCTGGCGCAGCGCGAGGTGGAGGAGAAATTCGGCGTGCGGCTCGAGCCGGAGGTGAAGATGATCGGCAGCGCCGGTGAGTACCTGAATCACGATTAGCTGCCTCGCTCGGCATCGGGGCGCGGCCCGCGCGGCGCTACCATGCCGCTGCCGCCCGCGGCGGCGCTACCATGACGTGACGCTAGCAGCGGAGCACCGAGCGGGGCCACTTTCACCGATACTTGAGAGTCCGATGACCGACTACTTCGTCCACGAATCCAGCTACGTCGACGACGGCGCCATCATCGGCCGCGGGACGAAGATCTGGCACTTCTGCCATGTCCTGCCGGGAGCGGTGATCGGGGATCGGTGCAACCTGGGCCAGAACGTCGTGGTCATGGGCGGCACCAGGCTCGGCAACAACGTGAAGGTCCAGAACAACGTCTCGATCTACGAAGGCGTCATTCTCGAGGACGACGTCTTCTGCGGGCCGAGCTGCGTTTTCACAAACGTGGTCAATCCACGCGCGCATGTATCGCGGAAGGCCGAGTTCAAGCCGACGCGGGTTCGCCGGGGCGCCACGATCGGTGCGAATG
>JBOHSB010000170.1:0-16824 GCA_050733015.1 Gemmatimonadales bacterium | reverse complement strand
GCTGCCGGCGATCGAGCGCCTGCTCGCGGACGCAGGCATCGGACTCGGCGGCGTCACGGGTCTCGCGGTGAGCGACGGGCCCGGCAGCTTCACCGGCCTGCGAGTGGGCGCCGCGGTGGCCAAGGCGCTGGCGCGGGTCCGCGATCTTCCGCTGTGGACCGCGCCGTCGTTGCTGGTGCGGGCCAGCGGCGTCGCGCGGCCGGGCGACACGGTGCTCGCGGTGGCCAACGCCCTCCGGGGCGAGGTCTACGCCGCCGCCTACCGGTTCGGAGACATCGCGATCCAGGCGCTGCTCGCACCCGCGGTCTACCACCCGGACGACCTCATGGCGCGGGGGCTCTCGGCCGACCGCCTTGTCGGTGACGTGCCGCCGGCGCTCAGGGAGGCGCTCGAGGCGAGCCTCGGGCGTACGCTCGTGGCGTCACCCGAGGGCGCGCCGCGCGCGCGTGCGCTGATCGGGCTGGTGAACCGCTCGGGGGGAGCCCAACGGGTGACCGCGGTCGAAGGGTGGGAGCCGGTCTACGGCAGGCCGGCCGAAGCGCAGGCTCGTTGGGAGACGGCGCATGGACGCCCCTTACCGGATTCGATCGGCCGCCCCGGCTGACGCCGAGTCGCTCGTCGGGATCGAGCGGCGCGCGTTCAGCGATCCGTGGAGCGAGGGCAGCTTCCGCGAGGCGCTCACCTCGCCGTGGACCTTCGGGCTGGTGGCCGAGACCGGGCGAGGTGTGGCCGGGTACCTCATCGGCCGCGAGGTGGCGGGGACCGGCGAGGTGCTCAACCTGGCCGTCGCACCCGAGTTTCGCCGGCGCGGCATCGGGGGCGCATTGCTGGGCGCCGGCCTGACCGCGTTTCGTCGGCGCCGCGTGGACGAGGTGTTTCTCGAGGTGCGCGAGTCCAACATTTCCGCCCAGGCGCTCTACATCGGGCACGGCTTCCGGCCGGTGGGGCAGCGCGCGTCCTACTACCGCAACCCGCGCGAGGACGCGCTGGTGCTGCGGCTCGCCATGGAGCAGCGGGCCTGAGGCGGCGCGGTGCCGGTGAGGGATTTCGCCGCCGGGCGCGGGCGTTTGGTTGACGGCGCTCCACGCGAGGTCTACACTTTCCACGGGTCCACGGTCGTGGCCCCACGTCAGCATCCAGGAGGTGCATGTGAGCCGGAGTCTGAACAAAGCGATCCTGATCGGGAACCTCGGCGCGGACCCGGAAGTCCGCAGCACCTCGAACGGCTCCCGCGTGGCGACCCTCTCGGTCGCGACCAGCCGGCAATGGAAAAACCAGGCCGGTGAGAAGCAGGAGAAGACCGAGTGGCATCGCGTGGTGCTCTGGAACAACAAGGGGTCCAACCTCGCCGACATCGCCGAGCGCTACTGCAAGAAGGGCGACAAGGTATACGTCGAGGGGAGCATCGAGTATCGCTCGTGGCAGGATCGCGAGGGCCAGACGCGCTACACCACCGAGATCACCGCCCGGGAGCTGATCATGCTGTCGGGACGGGGTGACGGGGCGGAGTCGTCCTTCTCCTCGGCCGGTAAGGTCGGCGCGGCCGCCGCCGCGGCGCCCAAGGGCAAGGAGTCGTTCGAGGACTTCCCCGAGGCGCTCGACGCCGAGGATGACGATCTGCCGTTCTGAGCCCGGCTCGGCCGCGGGGCCCGCGCTCACCGTTCGGGGGCGGCCCCCGGCCGGCCCCCTGGCCCAAACGGCCGCCGCGGAATAACTCCCGACCCCCGGCCAATCGCCAGAGCCGGCCGGGGGCCGCCCGGCCAGGCTGGCAAGCCAACCGCAAGTCTTCCAATCTGTTAGCCATACCGTCGGAAGCCTCTGACCACTGGCGTTGAATTTGCGCCTTCCGCCCCAGAATCACGGTCCGGTTCTCGAACGCCATCTCCATATCCGACACCGAAGTCGCTGGGAGACCCCGATGCTGCGCACGTTCCACTGGAAGTGGCTTGGCTTGTTTGCCCTGGCCCTGACGCCGGGTCTCGCATCGGCCCAGGCTGCCGCGCCCCAGACCCATACGGTCCGCGCGGGCGATACGCTGTGGGACCTCGCCAAACAGTACCGCGGCGATCCTTTCCTTTGGCCCGATATCTACCGGCTCAACACCAGCGTGGTCGAGGATCCGCATTGGATCTATCCCGGCGAAGTGCTGAGCCTCGCCGGTGGCGACAGCGTGAAGGCCGTCCCCGCCACCGATACGCCCGAGCCGCCCGCGGCGGTCGCGCAGGCGCCGGCCGACAGCGCCGTGCTCACCCGTGCCGTCGCCGAGACGCCGGTCGATACGACCGTGGCCTCAGTCGACACCAGCGCCACCCCGGCGCCGGCTGCCGCCGGTGGGCAGGATGTGGCCTCTGACGCACCGCAGGAGACCCTCGCGCAACTCACCGCGGTCTCGGCCAATGAGCCGGGCGGTGAGCGGGGGCTGTTCGGCCCCAAGCGCGCGAGGATGCTGGAAGAGAGCCTGCGGGCCTACAAGCATCAGCCTTACCGCGCCCTGCGCCGCAGTGAGTTCTACTCGTCCGGCTTCCTCACGGAGAACCAGGATCTGCCGTTCGGCAAGGTGCTCGGTCCGGTCGTCCCGCAGCAGATTCGCGCCAGCAGCGCCAACGCGGCCGCCATGCCCTATGCCCTGGTGGCCATCGAGGCCCCCCGCGGCGCCACCTACCAGATCGGCGACACCCTGCTCGTGGCGCAGATCGGTCCTGAGCTCGGGTCGCACGGCGACGTGGTCATCCCGACCGGCCTGGCCCGCGTGACCGACACCGTCCAGGGTCGCTATGTGGCCAGCGTGGTCGCCACCTACGGCCCCATCCGCCTCGGCCAGCACGTGCTGCCGGCCGAGAAGTTCACGCCTGCCGGCGAGGCGCACGCGGTGCCGGTCACCGAGGGCGTACGCGCCACCTTCCTGGGTGGCCCCAGCCGCCAGGACATGAAGGCACCGCAGATGGTCGTCTTCCTCGACAAGGGCCGCCAGGATGGCGTCGCGCCCGGCGACCTGTTCGAGATCCGGCGCCGCCCCGAGCGCCTGTCCGACGGCCGACAGCTCATCAATGACGTGATGGCCACGCTGCAGGTGGTGCACGTGCGCGAGCACACCGCCACTGCCCGCCTGCTCAACGTCCTTTCGCCGGACATCCAGCCGGGTGCCGACGCGCGGCAGGTCGCCAAGCTCCCGTCCTGACCTCCGGGAGTGAGGCGATGACGCGGCGCCGGGGGGGCTCCCCGGCGCCGCGTCGCTTTCCGTCCGGTGCGTCCCGGTTCCTTCCTCACCTCGCCTATCTATATTGCGGGGCGACGGTTCCCTTCGCGCGGCATTCCCCAACTGGAGCGATCATGGCGAGACGCGGCGCATGAGCGGGCGGGTTCTGGTCACCGGCGGGGCGGGGTTCATCGGGTCTCATATCGCCGAGGCCTACCTGGAGGACGGGTGGGAGGTGGTCATCCTCGACGATCTGTCGCGCGGCCACGAGCGCAACGTGCCGAAGGCCGCGCGCTTCGTTCGCGCCGATATCCGGTCCCCCGAGGCGCGCCAGCTGGTCGCGACCGGCAAGTTCGACGCGATCAACCACCACGCCGCCCAGATCGATGTCCGCGTGTCCGTCGACCAGCCCGCGTTCGACGCCGGGATCAACGTCGTGGGGCTCGTGAATCTGCTCGAGGGCGCCGGTGAGGGTGGCGTCAAGCGCGTCATCTTCGCCAGCAGCGGCGGGGTGGTCTATGGCGATCCGGAGGTCATTCCCACGCCGGAGACCGCGCCCAAGCTGCCCGTGAGCCCCTATGGCGTCAGCAAGCTTTCGGGCGAGTACTACCTCCGGGCGCTCGGGGCGCTGCGCGGGTTCGAGGGTGTGGCGATGCGCTACGCCAACGTGTTCGGTCCACGGCAGGACCCGAAGTCGGAGGCGGGGGTGGTCTCGATCTTCGTGTCGCGGCTGCTCGAGAAGCAGAAGCTGACGGTCTTCGGCGACGGCAAGCAGACCCGGGATTACGTGTTCGTGAAGGATGTGGCACGTGCCAATGTCCTGGCGACCAGCATCACCCTCCCGTCCACCGGTGAATTCGACGCCCCTGCCTTCAACATCGCCACCTCGCGCCAGACCAACGTGCTGGAGCTGGCCGAGGCGGTGGGCAAGGTCATGAAACAGAAGCCGGAGCTCGAGTTCGCCCCGCCGCGGCCGGGCGAGCTGTTCCGCAGCGCGCTCGACATCGGCAAGGCCAAGCGGGTGATGGGCTGGGCGCCCAAGTGGGGCTTCGACGACGGCCTGCCACTGCTGGTGGAGTGGTTCCGCACGGAGGGACGATGATCCTGCAGACGGGTGGCGCCGTGCCGAGCTCGGCCGTGGAGCTGGTCCTGACGGCGAGCACCGAGACCAAGGTCGTCCTGATCATCACCGTGGTGTTCTCGCTGGTCTCCTGGTTCATCATCATCCTCAAGTGGTGGCAGTTCCGGCGGCTCAACAAGCAGGCCGACCGCTTCTTCGCGGAGATGGAGCGCACCACCCGCCTCCAGGAGGCGTATCACGCGGTGATGAAGCAGCCGCCGTCGCCCTACAACCGGCTGTTCCGCGAGGCGATCACCTTCTATTCCGAGCTCCGTCCCGGCGCCCTGCGCGAAGAGCGGGGCGCCGACCGCAGCACCCTTACCCCAACCCAGCTCGAGGCCCTCAAGATGGTGCTGGGGAAGGAGGTCGCGGCCGAGCGGGATCTGCTGGGCCACTACATCCCGTGGCTGGCCACCATCGGCTCGGTGAGCCCGCTGCTCGGCCTGCTGGGGACCACGCTGGGCATCATCAGCGCCTTCACCGGTATCGCCACCAAGGGCTCCGGCAACCTCGCCGCCGTGGCGCCGGGCGTGGCCGAGGCGCTGGTCGCCACCTTCGCGGGCCTGGCCGCGGCCATTCCAGCCGTCATCGCCTACAACCTGTACGTGAACCGCGTCCGCCTGTTCGCCGGGGAGCTCGAGGGGTTCGCCAACGAACTCATCGGCACGATGGCCCGGGAGGGCCTGCTCTAGGTGGCCGGCCTGGGTGGCGGACTCGGCAGTCAGCGGGGTGACCTGCCGCTCATGGCGGACGTCAACGTGACCTCGCTGGTGGACGTCATGCTAGTGCTGCTGATCGTATTCATGATCACGGCACCGTTGATGCAGGGCGGCGTGGATGTCGAGCTGCCCAGGGCCGAGGCCAAGCCGCTCGACCCCCGCGAAGGCATGGTGGTGTCGGTGAATCGTGACGGACGCATCTTCGTCGACCAGACGCCGGTTTCATACAAGGACTTCCGAGTGACCTTCCGCTCGCTGGTGGCGACGCGGAAGCCGCAGGGCGTGTACCTGCAAGCGGACACTCGTGTCCCCTATGGACAAGTCGTCCGAGTTCTCGCTGTGATCCGGGGCGCGGGCATTCAGAACGTGGGCCTGGTGGCGGCGGAGGAAGGCTCGCCGTGAACGTCCGGACCGACCGCGGGCGCTCACCCGGCACGACGGTGGGTATTCTCGGCTCGCTGCTGGTCCACGGTGGCGCGGTGGCGCTGGCGTTCACCCAGGTGAAGCCCGCGCAGGCCGGGCCGCCCGCCTATACCGTCGAGCTGCTGGCCGCTCCGGCCACACCGCCGCAGCGACGGGTCGCGCGGGAAGCGGTGCCCACACCACCGGTGGAGAAGCCGGCGCCGGTAAAGCCGCCGCCCAAGCCCAAGCCGGCCAAGGCGCCGGCCCCGCCGGCTCCAAAGCCGCCGCCGACGCCGGAGAATCACGAGCCGCCGCCGAAGACGGCCTCGCCGGTGACACCGGCGCCCGGCGAGACCCCCAGCACCGGCACGGACGCCGCGACGATCAAGACCCCGGGACTTCAGTTTCCGTTTCCGGAGTACCTGCGGAACATCGTGAACCAGGTCTACCGCAACTGGGAGCGGGACCCGGGCCGGCAGAGCCGCTCCGCGGAGATCAGCTTTCTCATCCTGCGCGACGGCACGGTGCGTGACATCAACTTTGTTTCCCGCTCGGGCAGCTTCAGCTTCGACCTCAGCGCGCAGGGCGCGATCGAGGCTGCCGGGAACGCCCGCGGCTTCGGGCCGTTGCCCGACGGCTGGGATGCCGACGTGCTGCCCGTGAGCATCTACTTCAAGCCTACGACGCGATGACCCGACTGTTCGCCCGCTTCCTCGCCTTTGCCCTTGCCTGCTGCCTGACGGCCACTTCCGCCTCGGCGCAGGACACGACCAAAGGGATCGACAACGTCCGCGTGATCCTCGAGTACCAGCCCGGGATTCGTCCCGGCCTGGTGGTTCTGCCCGGCGCGTCGACCCTGGACTCGGCTCGCGCCATCGTCCGGCGCGATCTCGACTACAGCGACCGGTTCCAGATTGTCGAGGTCGGAGATCCGGGCGCGGGGCCGACGGGGCGCGGCGGGGCCGAGGGTGGCGGGATCAGCTACGGGATCTACAAGGCCCTGGGCGCCCAGTTCGGCGTCGAGCTGTCCGACGCTGCCGGCGGCGTGGCGGTGCGGCTCCACGATGTCGCTGCCGGCAAGGTGCAGAACCAGCAGACCTTCGCCCTGCCGCCGCTGACCGACCCGACCTACCGGATGGAGGTGCATCGGATCGCCGACGAGGTCGCCCGCTGGGCGACCGGCACCGCTGGCATCGCGACCTCGCGCATTCTCTTCGTATCGGGCGGCAGGGTGTACCTGATGGACAGTGATGGCGAAACGATCACTCCGCTCACGGCCGCTGGCCAGACCTCGCTGTCGCCGGCGTGGTCGCCCGACGGTCAACGGTTCGCCTACACCGTGCTCGCGGGCGGTCGGGGCGGCATCATGGTGCAGACGCTGAGCAGCGGCGCGGCGGCGCAGGTCCCGGGGACCAACACGGGGCTGAACATCACGCCGGCCTTTTCGCCCGACGGACGGCTGCTGGCGTACGCGCACTCCGACGAGACCGGGACGGACATTTTTCTCGCGAACATCGCGGATCGCTGCTGCGCGCAACGCTTGACCGTGGGACGCTATGCGGACAACTTATCTCCAACGTTTTCACCAGATGGCCGCCGCATCGCCTTCGTGTCGACGCGGGCGGGGCCGCCCCAAGTCTACGTCATGGCCGCCGACGGCACCGATCAGGAACTGCTCGCGCCGTTCGACTACGGCGCCACCGGCAGCTCCAACGCCCCGGAGTGGTCTCCCGACGGGGCCAATGTCGTGTTCCATCGTGAGGTCAGCGGCAGCCCGCAGCTGTTCCTCGTCGACGTGGCGGGGCGGCGGGTCCGCCAGCTCACGTCGTCCGGCCGCAACGAGGACCCGACCTGGGCTCCCGACGGCCGCCACATCACCTTCGTCTCTGACCGGAGCGGGGCCCGCCAGCTCTGGGTCATCGACGTCGAGACCGGCCGGGTGCGCCAGCTTCGAACGCCTGGCGCCGCCCGGCTCCCTGCGTGGTCCCGCCGCCTGAGTCGGACCGCGGTCGCCCCCTAACCCCGAACGTGGAGTTCTGATGCGCGCACCTACCCTGTTGTTGGTCCTGGCCACCGCCGGGTTCGCTGCCGCTTGCGGCGGGAAGCCGAAGCCCGAGCAACCCGCGCCCGAGGCGACCCCCGCTCCGACGCCGGCCCCGGCGCCGGCCCCGGTCGACAACAGCGCCGAGCGTCGGCGGGCGGATTCGATCGCGGCGGCGAACGCGGCCGCGGAGAAGGCCAAGGCGGTCGCGGCGGACTTGGCGGCCATGATCAACTTCGAGTACGACCAGGCGGTCATCCGCTCGGCCGATCAGGGCACGCTCGACCGGAAGGCGGCGATCCTGGGCGCCAACCCCAACGTCAAGGTCCAGATCAGCGGCCATGCCGACGAGCGGGGCTCGGACGAGTACAACCTTGCCCTGGGCAACCGGCGCGCGGCCGCGGCCAAGCGGTACTTGGAGAACAAGGGGATCGACGCCTCCCGTATGGACGTCGTGTCCTACGGCGAAGAGCGGCCGCTCAACCCCGGCCACGACGAGGCCGCCTACGCCCAGAACCGGCGGGACGAGTTCCAGATCACGGCCGGCGGCGACAACCTCGTCGCGCCGCAGTGAGCTCGCGTCGAGGAGGCCTGACCGCCACCCTGCTCGCGGCCGCTGCGGCCGCGTCGGGGCTGGCGGGCTGCGTCTCCAAGGGCGACCTGCAGCTGGTGCAGGGCGAGGTCGCGCTGCTCCGGGCCGAGAGTCTCCGGCGCGACTCGACCCGGGCCGCGCAGCTGGCCGAAGTCATCCAGTTGCAGCGCCAGATCATGGACTCGCTGGCCACGACGCGGCACACCGTAGCCCAGATCAAGGGCGACGTCTCCCAGGACCTCTACAACATCCAGCAGCAGCTGGTGCAGCTTCAGGAGCTGACCGGGCAGAGCCAGCAGCGGTTGAGCGAGCTCAGGACCCAGCTCGAGGCCCGCGCGGCACAGCAGAGCGATACCCCCGCGCCGGGACAGGCCCCCGCGACCCCGGGCGACACGGCCCAGCCTACCGGTGCACCGTCCGCCTCGGCGGACGCGATGTACGAGGCCTCGCTGGCCCAGCTGCGGCGCGGCTCCACGACGACCGCCCGCCAGGGACTCCGGGAAATGCTCCGGACCTATCCCAACGGCTCGCGCGCGCCCGACGCGCTGTACTTCATCGGCCAGAGCTTCGCCGCGGACAGTCCGGATTCGGCCGGCGTGTATTACTCGCAGGTTATCGACCGGTACCCCACCTCGGCCCGCGCTCCCTCGGCGCTGTACAACCTCGGCCTCCTCGCGGAGCGGCGGAAGGACACCGCCAAGGCGAAGGACGCCTACCAGCGCGTGGTGCAGAAGTATCCCCAGTCGGACGAGGCCGCGCTGGCACGTGATCGCTTGAAGGCGCTCGGGCGTTAAGCCCGGGCGCCCGCCGGCCGCATGACCGGGTCCCCCGGGGAGATGCCCTTCCTCGACCATCTCGAGGAACTCCGCTGGCGCATTCTCCGCTCGCTCGCGGCCATCGTGGTCGGCTTCGCGCTCGGTCTCTGGCTGGTCCAGCACTTCCAGCTCGTCAATCTCCTCAAGCAGCCGATCGCGCCCTACCTCACCGGCGCCGGCGGGAAGCTGATCGTCACCAGCCCGACCGAGCCGGTCATGATCGTCTTCAAGCTCGGCTTCATGGTCGGTCTGGTCCTCGCCTCGCCGGTGATCCTGTGGCAGCTGTGGGCGTTTCTCACCCCGGCCCTGTACGCCCGGGAAAAGCGCGCACTGGTTCCCTCGCTGTTCGTGGGGCTGGTGCTGTTCCTCATCGGTGCTGGCGTGGCCTACGTGTTCGTCGTGCCGCAGGCGCTCCGGGTGCTGTTCAGCTTTCAGACCGAGGCCATCCAGCCGTTCATCACCTACGATGCATACTTTGACTTCGTGCTGCAGGTGGTGCTCGCGCTGGGCCTCTCGTTCGAGCTGCCGCTGATCATCGTCATCCTGGCCTGGCTCGAGGTGATCGGCCCCGAAGAGCTGTCACGGTTCCGAAGGTTCGCGATCGTGGGCGCCTGCGTCGCAGGCGCGCTGTTGTCGCCCGGGACCGACCTCATCAGCATGATCATGATGACCATCCCGCTGATCCTGCTGTACGAGGTGGGCTACGCGGGCGCGGTGGTCATTCGCCGCCGCCGGCGCAAGGCGGCGGCCCTGGCGGCGCTCGTGCTGGTGGGCCTCGGACTGGGCGCCCCGCGGGCAGACGCCCAGGTGCCGGTCAAGCCCCGCCCGACGCAGGTCCAGCCACGCCAGGGGCTGCCGGACTCGCTGCAGGACACCCTCCGGCGGAAGAAGCCGGGGCAGGCGCTGGACAGCGCCACCGCCGGCCGCCTCGGCATCCCCACGGGCCCGACCCGCAGCTTCGCGCCGGACGACTCGGTGCTCCAGGCGCTGAAGGCGAGGCCCGGCTACCAGTTCACGCGCTATCGGGCCGACACCGCCACGGTCTTCATCGAGGACTCCCGGGTGCTGCTCACGGGGAAGGCGCTGACCGAGCGGCAGGGCGCGATGCTCGAGGCGGACACGATCCGCTACCAGCGGGACAGCTGCCTGCTCGACGCCAGCGGCACGCCCTACCTGTTCGACCGGGGACAGGTGCTGGTCGGCGAGGGCATCCGCTACGACACCTGCAAACGGCGCGGCACGGTGAACGACGCGCTCACCAACTTCACCGAAGGCTCGACCGTGTGGTTCCTGCGCGGGAACGTCGCCCAGGACTCGAGCTCCAGCCGCATCTACGCCGGATCGAGCGAGATCACCAGCTGCAACTTGCCGACCCCGCACTACCATTTCAGCGCCCGAGAGATGAAGTGGATCTCGAAGAGCATGTTCGTGGCGCGTCCGGTGGTGCTCTATGTGCGCGACGTTCCCATCCTGTGGCTGCCGTTCATCTTTCAGGACACCCGGCCAGGACGGCACTCGGGGATCCTGATCCCCCAGTTCGGGTTGAACGACCTCGTGCGGCCGACCCGCACGTACAACCGCCAGATCAGCAACATCGGCTACTACTGGGCGCCGAACGACTACTTCGACCTCACCGGCCGGCTCGACTGGTTCGCCAACCGGTATGTGCAGTACGGGGCCAGCGGACAGTATCGCTGGCTCAACCGGTTCATGAGCGGCACGGTCGGGTTCAACGAGCAGCGGCAGGTCGGGGGCGGGTCGGGGTTCAACTTCCGGTGGGACCACAGCCAGCAGTTCAGCCTGTCCACCAGTCTCAATTTCAACATCAACTACGCCAGCAACACCACCATCATTCAACGGAATGCGATCGACCCGCTGCAGAGCACGCAGCAGATCACCAGCTCGCTCAACTACTCCAAGCGGCTGCCGTGGGGCACGCTGACGCTGGGCGGCAACCGGCGCCAGAACCTCACCGATGGGAGCGTGCAGCAGCTGTTGCCCGCGCTCACGCTCTCGCCGGTGCCGATCGCGCTCGGCTCCGACATCACCTGGTCGCCCGGGCTCAGCTTCACCAACAACACGACCAAGAATCCGTCGGCGGACACGCTGCTGCGTGCGCTCCCGGGCGGGCTGTTCGACACGGTGACCACCGACGCGACCACCCGGGTCACGGCACTGAGCTTCGATACGCCGGTGCGATTCGGCGGATTCAACTGGCAGAACTCGGTCCAGCTCAACGACCAACGGTCCAAGGGCCAGGAGGTCGTCACCTTCCGGACCGACAATCCGGCCACGCCGGACCCCACCGACAGCATCGAGGTGCGCCGCACCTTCCTGAGCGACTTCGAGAGCTCGTTCGACTGGGACACCGGCATCAACCTGCCGGTGCTGTTCCGGGGGAGCTGGAAGATCCAGCCCGGCATCGGGGTAGGGAATACCACGTCGGGGCCGTTCGCCATCCGGAACCGCAACACCAACGGGGACTGGGTCCAGCAGGGCAAGCGGTTCCGCTTCGGCGCCACGGCGTCGCCCACGCTGTTCGGCTTCTTCCCCGGCATCGGTCCGCTGGCGCGCATCCGGCATAGCCTCTCACCGGTGATCACCTGGAACTACCAGCCCGCCGCGAACGTCCCCGAGGCCTTCGCCCAGGCCATCGCGGTGCCAGGGCAAGCCGCAGAGCTCAGGAGCGACGCGCAGCAACAGGTGACCGTGGCGCTGTCGCAGACGTTCGAGGGCAAGTACAAGTCCAGCGGGACCGATACCAGCGCCGCGGAGAGCCGGAAGATCCGCCTGCTCAGCATCAGCACCAGCGGCCTCACGTACGACTTCGAGAAGGCCAAGAAGCCGGGCTTCACGGGATGGGCCACGCAGAGTGTGACCAACTCGATCCTGAGCGACCTGCTGCCGGGGTTCAACCTCAGCCTGACGCACGACCTGTGGCGGGGAACCGTCGGGGTCGACAGTGCGAAGTTCGATCCGTTCCTGCAGAACGTGAGCGCCAGCTTCGCGCTCTCGGGCAACACCTTCCGCGCCATCGGCTCGATCTTCGGGCTGGGAGGGAAGTCGTCCGGCCAGGCGCGCGGGACCGAGCAGGTGCCGAGCTCGTACGTCGCGGAATCGGGACGGCGCGCCCGGCCGGGCGGGTTCTTCAGCCCGAGCCAGGCCCCGCTGCGGCAGCCCGGGCGGGCGTTCACCGCCAACTTCAACTATCAACTCAGTCGCACCCGGCCACTCACCGGCGTGACCACCCTGCCGCCGGTTCCCGACCGGCAGAGTCTCGGCTTCAGCACCAACTTCTCGCCGACGCCCTTCTGGTCGTTGTCCTGGACCACCCAGTACAACATCACCGACGGGAAATTCGAGGGCCAGAACGTGCGCCTCGAGCGGGAGCTGCACGAGTGGCGGGCGGCATTCAGCTTCGCGAAGAGCCCCAGCGGCAACTTCGCGTTCTACTTCACCATTTATCTGACCGATCTGCCAGAGCTCAAGTTCGACTACGACCAGACGACCATCGAGCGCTGAGCCGTCCCCGGATCCGGACAGGCCGCAATCGCGCAAGACAAGCTAAGTATATGTATGACATACAGTTAGCTAATCAGTCAACTGGCATGTTATTCGCAGTTCCGGCGCGAGAACCCCTTCGGAGAAACCTATGCGTGGCTGGCGGATGCTCGGCGCGATCGCCGTGGTGACGGCCTGCTCATCCAACGACCGGACCGGCCCCGGCGTGCCGCCCGACGTGCCGGCGAGCCTGTCCAGCACCTCGCTCGACGGAGCCATCGCGCTCACCTGGACCGACAATTCCTACACGTCCGACCCCAGCACCTTCCAGAATTATCGGATCTACAGCACGACGTACAACCTCGATCAGAACGTGTGCGGCTCGAGCTGGCAGCTCGAAGGCACCACGGTCGCCCCAGAATTCGTGGTTGGGGCGCTGTCCAACGGCATCCCGCGCTGCTTCTCGGTAACGGCCACCAGTGTCGACGGATTCGAGAGCGACCGGTCGCCGCTGCGCTCGGACACGCCGAGACCCGACTCCCGCAACATCATTCTCTACGCGACCCAGTTTCAGGCCGCGGGCAGCGGGTTCCGCTTCTGGGACGACCTCAACGGCGATGCCGCCGTGCAGGCGAACGAGCTCGGCCTGGTGCGCTCCGGCGCCGGCTCGGACATCGACTTCTTCGTCGACCGCGACAACGCGGGCGATCTGTACCTCACGCCCGTTCGGGCCGGCACCGGCGTGGAGTACTACGACGACAACAACCCGGTGGAAGATCTGACCTCGATCGACTTCGCCGCCGACCGGACCTACCGCACGACCGGCATCTTGGCGATTCCGGGGTACGGGTACGTGTTCCAGATGGACGGCGGCGACGGCTTCAAGCGTTACGGCGCAGTCCGCCTGAGCCACGTCGGACATGACTTTCTAATCATGGACTGGGCCTACCAGACCGATCCCGGCAACCCCGAGCTCCTCGTCAGGCCAGGCATGAAGAAGTAGCTTGGCCCGAAGCACCCAGCGACCCCCGGCATCCAGGGCTCCGGGCGACGCGCGAGGGGGACAGGCCGAACCGCCACGGCGTTCTTTTGTGGCGATCCGGCCTGTCCCCCTCGCGCGTCGCCGCGCACCCGGAACCTCGCGGGGGTTGAATCCCCGCGTCGTGCCGGGTTATTTCGGGCCATGCCTCGCACAGACTGCATGCTGGATGGCCGCTCGCTGACGGTCGAGGAGGTGGTGCGGGTCGCCCGCGACGCGGGGACCCGCGTCGGGGTGAATGCCTCGGCGCGGACCGCGCTGCTGGGAAGCCGCCGGCTGGTGGAGGCCGCGATCGCTTCCGGCCAGACCATCTACGGGATCAACACCGGCTTCGGCAAGCTGGCCAATGTCCGGGTCGCTCCCGACAAGCTGGACCAGCTGCAGGTCAACCTCATCCGCAGCCACGCCGCCGGCGTGGGCGCGCCGCTGGCGGCCCCGGTCGTGCGGGCCGTCATGCTGCTCCGGGCCAACGTGCTCCTCCGGCCGACCAGCGGCGTCCGACCTGAGTTGGTCGAGGCGCTCGTGGCGATGCTCAATGCCGGCGTCGTGCCCGTCGTGCCGGAGCAGGGGAGCGTCGGGGCCAGCGGCGACCTGGCGCCGCTCAGCCACATAGCGCTGGCGCTGATGGGAGAGGGAGAGGTTCACAGCGGCGCGGGGACCGGGCCGGCTCGCCAGGCCCTCGATGCGGCCGGTCTCACGCCGTTCGCGTTGGCGCCGAAGGAGGGGCTGGCGTTCATCAACGGCACTCAGGCGCAGACCGCGCTGCTCGCCCTGCTGGTGCACGACGCCCGCGTGCTGTGGCGCACGGCGGTCGGCGCCGCGGCGATGAGCCTGGAGGCGCTTCGGGGTACGCCGGCGCCCCTCGATCCCCGGATTCACGCGGCGCGCCCGCACCGGGGCCAGTCCGAGGCCGCGGCCCTGATGCGCGCGCTCCTGGCCGAGAGCGAGATCCGGGAATCACACCGAGAGAACGACCCAAGGGTCCAGGACGCCTACAGCCTCCGCTGCGCGCCGCAGGTGCTCGGGGCCGTGGCCGACGCCATCCGGTTCGCCGAGGAGACCGTGGCCGTCGAGCTCAACGCCTCGACCGACAACCCCCTCGTGTTCGATGGGGGTGACGTCATTTCGGGCGGAAATTTTCACGGTCAGCCCGTGGCCCAGGCGCTGGATGTGCTCGCCATGACGCTCACCACCCTGCAGGGCATCGCCGAGCGCCGGGTGGAGCGGCTGGTCAATCCGGACCTCTCCCAGGGGCTGCCCGCGTTCCTCACGGCCGACTCGGGCCTGTCGAGCGGGTTCATGATGGTTCAGATCACGGCGGCTTCCCTGGTGGCGGAGTCAAGGGCCATCGCGATGCCGGCGAGCATCGGGTCCATCCCGACCGATGCCAACCAGGAAGACTTCGTTCCCATGGGCATGGCCGCGGCCTGGAAGGCCCAGCGGATCCTCGCCAACGCCCAGCGGGTGGTGGCGGCGGAGCTGCTGTGCGCCGCCCAGGGGCTCGAGTTCCTGAAACCCTTGGCGCCGGGGCGCGGCGTGGGCGACCTGTACCGCCGGCTGCGGGGTCTGGCGCCGGCCGTGCCGCGGCTCGACACCGACCGTCCGCCCGGGCCCGACCTCGAGCGGCTGGCCCGCGCCGTGGCCCTCGGCGAGCTCGATCCAGGGCCCGCGTAGACTGCTTGCCGGTGGGGTGGCAGCCCGGTACCTTTCGCTCACTCCCAGCCTTATTTTCGGTCCCCCTTCCCAGCCCGAGCCGCATGAATCTGGAAAAGCTGAAAGACTCGGCGCGGAAGTTCGAGCAGAAGGAGGATTGGCGGAAGGCGATCGAAGTCTACCTCAAAGCCATCCAGCAGATCGAATCCGGCGCGGAAACCAGCCCCGACCTCTCGCTGTACAATCGCGTCGGCGACCTCTACCTCAAGATCAACGATACCGCTGCGGCTGTCCGCTCCTATGAGCGGGCGGTGGATCTGTACGCCGACCAAGGCTTCTTCAACAACGCCATCGCGCTCTGCGGCAAGATCCTCCGGGTCAACCCCGGGCGGGTCCAGACCTACCTCAAGCTGGCCCAGCTCCATGCCCGCAAGAACGTCGTCATCGAGGCCAAGCGGAATCTGATCGAGTTCCTGGAGCGGATGAACGGGCTGGGGCAGCTCGACCAGGCGTTTCAGTCGGTCAAGGAGTTCGCCGACCAGTTCTCCGGCAGCCAGGAGATCCGGATGATGCTGGTGGAGCTGCTGCGGGCGGCATCACGCGAGGAGGAAGCGCTCGAGCAGCTCGCCAAGATCGCGGGCGATCTGGAAATCGGCGGCTCGCTCCGGCCGCCCGAGCCCGCCGGCGGCACCCATGCCACATCGGCGCCGGCCATGTCGCCGCGGCCCAAGGCGCCGGGACGCGGCGACCTCGTCTTTCTCGATACCGGCCTCCACCTGCCGACCGCGGCGCCGCCTCCCGCTCCCGACCAGCACCCGGTGGTCGAGGCGCCACCGCCCGAGGGTCTCGAGCTCACCGAGGCCGCCTACGCGAGCGACGAAATTCCGGTCCCGGAGTCGGCGGCGGCCGTCGCCGGGCTGGAGCAGACGGTCGAAGCGGACATGGAGGTCGACGCCGTCGGGTCGGTGGCCGGTCTCGAGCTCGAGGCCACGCCGGACGACGTCGCCTTCGAGGGTGTCCCGCTCGAATCGATGGACCCGCCGGCGCCACCGGACGCCGAGCCGGTGGAAGGCCTGCTCGACACCACCGAGGACCTCGACCTGTCTTTGGCAGCGACCGAAGTGGATTTCGAGGCGCCGGAGGAGCCCGAGGCCGATCTCGATCTCGACTTCGACGAGGAGCCCGCGACCCCGTCGGCCACCGCAGGGTTGCCGCTCATCGACGCGGAGCCGATCCCCGCGCCAACCGACGACCTGGCGGAGCTCGAGGACCGGATCGTTGACGACCCCGAGAATCCCGATCTGCATCGCGAGCTGGCCGACCGGCTGCTGCTGGTCGGTGAGCTGCCGCGCGCCGCCGAGGAGCTGCGGCTCTCGCTCGAGGGGTACGAGCGGGGGGAAGACTGGTCCAGCGCGGCCGGGATCGCCGACCGGCTCGTGGCGCTCGAGCCGGATGCGATCCACCATCATCAGAAGCGGGTCGAGCTCGCCTTCCGGACCGGTGAGCGTGCCCCTCTGCTGGACGCCTACCTGGCGCTGGGTGACGCGCTGGGCCGGGCGGGCGCGACGGGCAAGGCGCTCGCGGTCTACCGGCGCGTCCAGGAGCATGACCCATCGAGCGAGCGCGCCTCAGCCGCCATCGCCGCGCTGACCGGCCCGGTCTCGGGGCCCGTGAGTGTCCCGGCGCCGCCCGCGAGCCGGGCGGCCCCACCGCGCCCGGCCCCGCCTCCACCGGCCCCTCCCACGC
>JBOHSB010000169.1:0-3119 GCA_050733015.1 Gemmatimonadales bacterium | reverse complement strand
ATGATCATCGTCCGGCTGCAGACCGTCGTGTCCCGCGAGGTCACGCCCGGCGAGATCGCGATAGTGACCGTCGGCAGCGTCCAGGCCGGCACCAGGAGCAACGTCATTCCCGACCACGCTGTTCTGCAGCTCAACGTGCGCAGCTACTCCCAGCCGACCCGTAAGCGCATGCTCGCCGCGATACAGCGGATCATCCGCGCCGAGTGCCAGGCCTCCGGCTCACCCAAGGACCCTGATTTCGAGACCCTGGCCAGCTTCCCGCTCCTCGATAACGACGCCGCCACCACGGCACGCGTGGCGGCAGTGTTCGCTGAGCATTTCGGCGACAACGCCGTCGTGCTTGACCGGCAGACCGTCAGCGAGGACTTCGGCATCATTCCCGATGCCGCGGGCATCCCGTATACCTACTGGGGCATCGGACGTACCGACCGGCAGGTCTATCTCACCGCCGAGAAGGACGGGCGTCTGGCGGACCTCCCCGCCAATCACTCCCCGAAATTCCTGCCCCCGCTGCAGCCCACCTTGCGCACCGGCACCGAGGCTCTGGTCACCGCCGCGATGGCCTGGCTCGCGCCGCAGTAACGATTACCACCAGGAGCAGAAAATGCACACCAGAAAACACCCGATGACCCCGCTGGCCGTCGTCGTGGGCGGCCTCCTGGCCGGAGCCGTGGGGACCGCGAGCATGGACACGGTCCGGTACGTCATGTATCGCCGTGCGGGCGGTACGGATAGCCCGCTGGCGTGGGAATTCGGACCGGTCGATAGCTGGGAGAAGGCCCCTGACCCCGGGCAGGCCGTGAGGCGCCTGATCGAGGGATTCACCCAGCGTAAAATCCCGGACCGCTGGGCTTGGCTCATCAGCACCGCCGCACACTGGGGCTACGGATCGGCGGCGGGGGCGGCGTACGGCGTCCTGGCCGGGTCCCTGCGCCGGCCGCATGCCCTTTACGGGTTGCCCTTCGGCGCCGCGGTATGGGCCGCCGGCTACGTGGTCCTGCCGGAGGCCGGACTGTACCGGCCGATCTGGGAATATGACGCGAAGACGCTGGCCAGGGACCTGAGCGCCCACCTCGCCTACGGAGCGGGCACCGGAGCCGCCTTCCGGCTGCTCACCAAGATCGGGTAGCCACCAGGAACGGCAAGAGAGCAGGGGCGAGCATGACCACCGAACTGGTACTGCTTGGCACGGCGGGCGCACCCCTGCCCGTCGCCGGCCGCGGCGGGATCTCATCGGCGCTGGTCGTCGACGAACGAGTCTTCGTCATCGACTGCGGTCGCGGTTCGCCGTCCGCCTTCGCCGGCGCGGGCCTGGACTTCTCCCGGCTGGAAGCGGTGTTCCTCGCCCACCTTCACGCCGACCACACCGGCGATCTGGCCGGGATGATTCTCTACCCGTGGGGCGTCCGCGAGAACGCGGACGGCCCGCTGCCGCCGATCCGGGTCTACGGGCCGTCACGCCCCGGAGCGCTGCCGGAAGGCGATGCGCTCTTCCACCGTGAGACGACCATTTTCCCGAACGGCCGGCCCTGGCGCGGCGGATCTGGTCCAGAGCATCCTGGCTGGATACGTCTCCCACCTGAAACATCCTGCCGCTGGATGCCCACATGCCGGACGCCGGCGCGCTGGTCCGGGGCATCGACATCCACGTCCCGGCCCGGACCGAGGGCATCCCCCGGGTTCCAGTCGTGGTTTTCGATGACGGAGCGGTCCGGGTCACCGCCGTCGCGGTGACGCACGCCCATGCGGTCCCGGCTCTGGGTTACCGTTTCGACACCGCGGACGGCTCCGTCGTGTTCTCCGGCGATACCACGGTCAACGATGATCTGATCGCCCTGGCTCAGGAGGCCGACATCCTCGTCCACCAGGTGGCCGACCTCGGCTAACCTGAAACGGCACGACCGCGGCCGAACTGATGCGGATAGCCGCCCTGCACACCGACGTCACCGAGGTCGGCGGCGTCGCCGAGCGCGCCCGGGTCCGTGAGCTCATCCTCAGCCATTACCTTCCGGCCGACCCGGAGGCGATCACGGAGGCCGAATGGGCCGAACGGGCCGGGCTGGGGTTCAGCGGGACCACCACCGCAGGCCGCGACGGCCTGCGCCGAGCGCTCCCGCGCGCTGCGAGCTAGGCGGGCAGAGCCAGTTGTCCGAGTTCGTGCAGCGCCTCACGGAGCTCTTTCCTGGACCTGATGCCGAGCTTGGCGAAGACCTTGTGCATGTGCCACTCGACCGTGCGTCCGCTGATGAACAGCCGGACGCCGATCTCCGTGTTGGTGTGCCCGTCGTCGGCCAGCCGGGCGATCTGGGCCTCCTGCGCGGTCAGTTCGCTGTCCGTCGAGACGGTGCGCTTGCGTACGGTCTCCCCGGTGGCCAGCAGCTCGCGCCGGGCGCGCTCGGCGAACCCCTCGAAACCCATCTCGGTCAGCATCTGGTAGGCCACGCGGAGCTGGTCGCGTGCGTCGATGCGGCGGTTCTGGCGGCGTAGCCACTCGCCGTAGAGCAGGTGTGCGCGGGCCAGTTCCGCCCGGATGCGGGTGTGCCCGAGCCGCCGGGTCGCCTCGCGGTATAGCCGCTCGGCGAACTCGCCGTCGCTGAGCAGCGCCCGTGAGCGGGCCTGGATGCCGAGTGCCCACTCGGTGCCGCTGGCCGTGGTGATCTCCGACAGGCGCGCCATGGCGCCGGCCGCGCATTCTGGTGCCCCGGCCCGGGCCGCCGCTTCGATCAGCTCGGCCGTCGACCAGGTCGCCAGCCCCAGCTCGTGGGGGTACTCGGTGCCCTGCTTGGCGGCGGCCAGCGCCTCGTCGTAGCGGCCCAGGCCGTTGTTCAGCACGGCGGTCGCCCAGGCCGCGGCGGTCAGCCACTGTCCCTCGCCGCGCGCCACCATCTCTCCCGTGGTGGCCGCGATCAGCTGGACGGTTTCGGCTTCACGGCCCTGCCAGGCGGCCAGCATCAGCGGGCCGTAGGGCCCCACCGGGTTGTCCGTCGCCTGGGCGACGGCCTCCGCCTCCTCTGCCATCGCGGCAACCAGAGCGGCTTCTCCGGTGAGGAGCTTAATCGCCATACCCGACAGGAGTGCGGCCGGGATCACTCTGAGTTATCAGGATGTTCGGGCTATCG
>JBOHSB010000168.1:0-1667 GCA_050733015.1 Gemmatimonadales bacterium | reverse complement strand
GGACCAATGCTCTGCCTGGCGCGCGCTCTCTCCCATCGCTCACCACGACCGTGTAGCTTGCTGCCCATGAGCGACGCGCCCGTCACGGTCGTCCATCTCTCCGACCTTCATTTCGGCGGCTACGCCGACCTCGCGCAGCTCGAGGCGCTCGAGGATTTCCTGCCGACCCTCGGCGCGGCCGCGACGGTGATCTCCGGCGACGTGAGCCAGCGTGCCCGCCACGGCGAGTTCCAGGCCGCGCACGCGTTCATGCAGCGGCTGCGGCAACACGCGCCGGTCCTCATCATTCCGGGAAACCACGACATCGCGTGGTGGCGGAGCCCGCTGGGACTGGCCGGTCGGGAGGTCAAGTACGCCAAGTACGCCAGCTACTTCGGCGATCTCACTCCGGTGCTCGAGATTCCCGGCGCGATCATCGCGGGCGCCCTCAGCAGTTACGGTGTCGCCCTCGGATCGTTGACCTTGAACCTGCGGGACGTGGCGGTGAAGGGCCACCTGCCGGCATCGGAGACCAGGCGGGTCGCCGGGATCTTCGCCAACGCCGAGCCGGGGTCCGTCCGCATCCTGACATTCCATCACAACGTGCTCCGCGGCGCCCACTCGCGCCGGATGGGACTCGCCAACTGGCGCTCGGCCTATCGCCGGCTGCTGGCGAGCGGGGCGGACGTCATCCTCTGTGGACACGATCACCACGAGGCCGCGGGGCAAATCGACGGCGCCCTGGCCGTAAGCACGGCCGGCACCCACAGCTTCCGGACCCGGGGCGGCCGGCCATCGGTGTTCAATCTGGTCAAGGTGGATGGACGAGCCGTGCATATCCGCCACTACCGCTGGGAGTCGGTGTCGCGCCGCTTTCTCACCTCGGACGTCTACTCCTTCGCTCGCGAAGGCGCCCCAGGCGTGGCGGTGTCGGTGGCCGGAGGAGACCAGGGGCCATGAAGTGAACGATCTGCTCACCCACCGCCTCAAACTCCTCGGCCTCCACGAGGTCGGCAGTGTGCGCACCCACACTAATCGCACCGTGATGGTCTCCCTGTCGGCGCGGGGCGAGCTTCGCCTGCACCAGGGCTACGCCAGCGCCCCGGACCGGGTGCTCCGCGCCATCGTGCGGTTCCTCAACCCTCGGCTTCCCCGGGCCATGCGTCGCCTGGCCGAGCGCGAGTTCCTCGGCTTCCCGGTGGAGCTGTACGCGCCGACGCCGCGTCCGGCCGGCGCCGAGCGGCCGCGGCCGGGCGACATCACGCTGCTGCAGCGCGTGGCGTCGGTCCACGAGCGACTCAACCGCGATCATTTCGGCGGCCTGCTCGGCACCATCCCTATCCGGCTGTCCGGCCGGATGCGCACGCGGCTGGGCGAGCTGGCGGTGGATCTCCGGACCGGCCGGCCCACCGAGATCGCCATCAGCCGCCGCCACATTCTCCGCCATCCGTGGTCCGAGGTCGAGCACACCGTGCTGCACGAGATGGTGCACCAGTGGCAGGCGGAGAGCGGTCTGCCGGTGGACCACGGCCCCGGCTTCCGGCGCAAGGCGCGCGAGGTGGGGATCGAGCCGCAGGCGCGAAGGAAAGTGGGAACCGACGATCGGGCGAGGCTGGCGGATAGGACGATAGGGCGATAGGGCGAACGGGCGATAGGACGATCCAGTCGGGCGGACCACGTCTTCATCC
>JBOHSB010000167.1:0-3353 GCA_050733015.1 Gemmatimonadales bacterium | reverse complement strand
GGGTGGACCGGTGGCGCGTACGGCGTCGGCTCGCGGATGAAGCTGGCCTACACCCGGGCGATGGTCCGGGCCGCGCTCGCCGGCGCCCTCGATCGCGCCACCTTCGTGAAGGACCCGGTGTTCGGCGTCGAGGTCCCCACCAGCGTGCCCGACGTGCCGCCGGAGATCCTGGTTCCGCGGCGCACCTGGGCCGACCCGGCCGCGTACGACGAGCAGGCCCGCAAGCTGGCCCGGATGTTCCGCGAGAACTTCGAGCAGTACCGCTCGGGCGTCTCGGACGTGGTGGCGGCGGCCGGCCCGGAACAGCGGTAGGTGGTGAGCAGTAGCCGGTGAGCGGTGAGCGGTAAGCGGTGAGCGGTAAGCGGTAAGCGGTAGGTGGAACGACCCACCATAGAGCGCTGGTGTGCTGGTCCCGCTCACCGCTCACCGCAGCTACATTCCCCCCATGCTGCACCCCAAAGATCTCGAAGTCATCCGCGATCCTCTCTGGGACAACATCCGTCTCGACCGCCCCGCGCTCCTCGCGCTGGACACGGCGGCCGTGCAGCGACTCCGCTACGTGCGCCAGGTGGGGCACGCCTTCCTGGTCTATCCCGGCGCGACCCACACCCGGTTCGAGCACGCGCTCGGCGCCTACCACCTCACCCGGCGCGCGCTGGCGAGCCTCGAGGAGCGCGGCGAGCTGGAGCAGGTTCCGATCGCGGAGTGTCTGGCCGTGCGGCTCGCCGCGCTACTGCACGACATCGGGCATTACCCCTTCTCCCACGCGCTGGAGGAAGCCGGCTTTCCGTCCCACGAACAGCTGGGCGTGGCCAAGCTCGGCCAGGGTGAGCTGGGCCAGCGGCTGTGCGAGATCGGAGGTGCCGGCTTCGCGGCCTCGCTCGGCGCGCTCATTCGCGGCGCGAGTCCCAGCGCGCTCCAGGGCCTGATCTCGGGCTCGCTCGATCTCGACAAGATCGACTACCTGAGCCGCGACGCCCGGATGTGCGGCGTCCCCTACGGCACGGTGGACGTGGATCGACTCCTCGCGACTCTCACGCTGGTCGAGACCGCCCCCGGCCGCTACGAGGTCGGCGTGCTGGAGAAGGGCGTAAGCGCGCTCGAGTCGCTGCTGTTCGCCAAGTACCAGATGTACCGCAACGTCTACTGGCATCACGCGGTCCGCGCGGCGACCTGCATGTTCAAGCGCGCCGTGCGCGGCGCGGTCGCGCGCGGCCGCCTCACCGTGGAGGAGATCGCCGAGGCGACCGACGACGGGCTGATGGAGCGGCTCATCACCCGCGACGGCAACGAGCTCGCCATCGCGATCCGGGCCCGGCGGCTGTACAAACGGGCCGTCGATCTGCCCGCGAGCGACGTGCCGGACGACGCGGACCCCTGGGTCGCCGAGGATCCGGACCTGCTGGAGCGGGTGGAGGACGCCGTGGCGCGCGAAGTGGGCCTCGCGCCGGGCGAGGTGCTGTTAGACTTCCCGGCACGCTCGTCGATGCTGGGAGTCGACCTGCCCCTCCGCACGCGGGAAGGCGCCGTCGAGCGCCTGACCGACGCGGGCCGGGTCGGCCAGCTGGGCCTGCCGCGGGTGGCCGACGAGCTCTACCGGAGCGCCCGCCGGCTGCGGGTGTTCGTGAAGGACGCGACGCCGGTGCCGCTCCACGGTGTCCCCGAGCTCTTGACCTGCACCGCCGACGAGGTCCGCCGGCGGTTGGATGAAGGATCGCCACTGCTCCAGAGGAGAAGCGTTCGATGATCAGTCGCCGGGACTTCGTGGCGCAGGCCGCCGGCCTCGCCTTCGGCTCTATCGGCGCCTCGCGCGCGCTCGCGCGCCCGGCGGCCCCGCCGACCGCCATTACGGTCTACAAGAGCGCCTCATGCGAGTGCTGCGCCAAGTGGGTGGACCATCTGCGCGCCAACGGATTCGCGCCGACGGTCCACGACGAGGAAGACATGGACACGATCAAGCACGAGATGGGCGTGCCCCCATCGGTGCGCTCGTGCCACACGGCGTTGCTGGGCCGGTACGTCGTCGAGGGGCACGTGCCCGCGAGCGACCTCCGTCGGCTCCTCGCGGAGCGGCCGGCCGTCGCCGGGCTGGCGGCGCCGGGCATGCCCAAGAGCGGACCGGGCATGGCCGTGCCGGGTGAGGCCGCCGAGCCGTACGAGGTCCTGTCGTTCGCCCGCGATGGAAAGACGGCACTCTTCGCCCGTCACTGAGCCGGCGGCGGCTCGGCGAGGCACACCGGAGGACGGGCGATGGCCGAGGTGGTGACCTATCGCGACGAGTGGCGGGGCGAGTTCGAGCGCCTGAACCGGGAGTGGATCGAGACCTGGTTCACCCTCGAGGAGGCGGATCGTGCGACCTTTCGCGACCCGGTGGGCAAGATCATCGCCCCGGGCGGCCAGATCTTCTTCGTGGTCGAGGACGGCAAGGTCCTCGGCACCTGCGCCGTGGTTCGGCACGGCCCCGCCGTGCATGAGATCGCGAAGATGGCGGTGGTCCCGGAGGCGCGGGGCCGAGGCTACGGCGACCTTCTGATGGACGCCGCCGTGGAGTTCTCCCGCCAGACCGGCGCCCGGCGCGTCGTGATCGTCTCCAACACCAAGCTCGCCCCGGCCATCCGCCTGTACGAGAAGCATGGCTTCCTCCGCGTCCCGCTGGCGGACGAGGAATACGCCCGGGCCGACATCCGCCTGGAGCGCGAGCTCAGCCCCTCACCCCAGCGCGCCAAGGCACCCGTCCGGCCGAGCTAGGCGGCCGGTCGAGCCGCCGCGTCCGTTCAATCGAGCGAAGCGAGACAGACGAGGTCTGTCTCGCTTCGCGTCTTCGGGACCCGAGCCTCTAGGTCGACCCCACCGCCGCCGCCGCCGTCGGGTGCTCGCCGGTCGTGCTGTCCACTGAATCGATCCGGATGACGATCGCCGTAATGTTGTCCAGCCCTCCGCGGCGGTTGGCCTCGGTGACCATGCGGTCCACCCAGTGCTGCGGCCCGCCGTCGGCGCTGAGAATACGGGTCAGCTGCTCGTCCTCGAGCATGCCGGTGAGCCCGTCGGAGGCCAGCAGGATCACGTCGCCCGCCTCGAGGGTCCCGAAGTAGATATCGGGCACGACGTCCATGCTCGCCCCGACGCAGCGGGTGATCACGTTACTGTAGGGGTGGACCCGGGCCTGCTCGGGCGTGAGCAGGCCGGCGTCGACCTGCTCCTGCACGTACGAGTGGTCCTTCGAGAGCTGCTGGAGCGCGCCATCGCGCAACAGGTACACGCGCGAGTCACCGACCTGCCCGATCAGATAGCGCGTCGCCGACACGATCAGCACCGAGGCGGTCGTGCCCATGCCCTGCTTGTCGACTTCGGTG
>JBOHSB010000166.1:0-4941 GCA_050733015.1 Gemmatimonadales bacterium | reverse complement strand
CGACAGATACTTGTTCAGCTTGTCGCGCTCGCGGGACATCATGAGCTGCTCTTTCTTCGTGTAATTCTGGAAGTCGCCGCCCTCTTCACTGCCGGCCTCGAGATCCTTCAGGCGGCGGACCTGCTTCTTCACCGTCTGGAAGTTGGTGAGCATGCCGCCCAGCCAGCGCTCGGTCACGTAGAAGGCGCCACTGTCGGCCGCCTCCGCCTGGACGATGGCCTTGAGCTGCTTCTTGGTGCACACGAAGAGCACGCCTTCGCCCTTGAGGACGACGCTCTTGAGCAGCTCCTGCGCCTTCTGGATTTGCCGCAGGGTCTTCTGGAGATCGATGATGTAGATGCCCGAGCGCTCGGCGAAAATGAAGCGTCGCATCTTCGGGTTCCACCGACGAGTCTGGTGGCCGAAGTGGACGCCGGCCTCGAGCAGGTCCTGTAGTTGGGGCTGTGCCATGCGGGTGTACGTGTCCAATCTGTCGTTAGGGTTGAGCGTCCACCGCGTTCATCTCCGTCCGCGACCCCCGCAGGGGCACCCACGAGCCGGATCCCGCGATGTGCGAGATAGGACGGAAGGTGTGAAGGACGGTAGGACGGAACGTCCCGTACCACCTTCCGTCTTCCGTCGCTGGTCTTTCCGTCCTTCCGTCGTTCGGTCTTATCTCTTGCTGAACTGGAACCGCTTCCGGGCGCCTGGGCGACCCGGCTTCTTACGCTCGACGGCGCGCGGATCGCGCGTCATGAGCCCGGCGGCCCGGAGCTTGGTCCGGTGCTGCCCATCCGCCTCCACCAGCGCCCGCGCGATGGCCAGCCGAAGGGCGCCGGCCTGGCCCGCCTGCCCGCCGCCGTCCACGTGCGCCTTCACGTCGAACGCGCCGAGCGTGTCGGTGGCCGTGAAGCTCTGCTGGATGTGCTGCACCAGCGAGGGCCGCGGGAAGTAGTCGCCCAGCGTGCGGCCGTTGATGTCCCACTTGCCCGTCCCGGGGGTGAGGTACACCCGGGCGACGCTCGTCTTGCGGCGGCCGACGGCCTGCCAGCGGAATTCGGGGGCGGCGGTCATGCGGTCACCTTCGACGGAGTGACGGAGAACGACTTGGGCTGCTGAGCGGCGTGCGGGTGCTCGGGGCCGGCGTACACCTTGAGCTTGCCCCGCATCTTCTGCCGGGCGAGCGACGTCTTGGGCAGCATGCCGAACACCGCTTTCTCGATGACCCGGTCCGGATGCTTGGCGATGAGATCGCGGGCCGCGGTGAAGCGCTCGTGGCCCATGTACCCCGTGTGGCTGAAGTACTTCTTGTTGTCCAGCTTCCGCCCGGTGAGCCGGACTTTCTCGGCGTTGATCACGACGACGAAGTCACCGCCGTCCATGTGGGGCGTGTAGGTCGGCTTGTGCTTGCCCCGGATGAGCTGGGCGATAGCACTCGCCAGCCGTCCGAGCGGCACGCCGGCGGCATCCACGACGTGCCAGTCGTGAGTGATGTCGGCCGGAGTGGCGGTAAAGGTTTTCATGTGGTAAAGCTGCCCTTGAAGCTGCGCGTGAATCGAGTCAAACTGAAACAGACTCACAAGATAGCGGTCTGGTCAGGCGCAGGTCAAGGGTGTATTGGATTGGGGACCGAGCAAGCGCGGCGCCTAGCTCCCGGTGGCCTCCACAAATGCGGCGAACAACCGCCGCATGACGGGATCACGGTCCGCCAGCGCCTCAGGGTGCCACTGTACCCCCAGCAGAAAGTGCCCGTTCGGGGACTCCAGACCCTCGACCAATCCGTCAGGGGCAAAGGCATTGGGCCGCAGGCCCTCCGCCACTCGCTTGATCCCCTGGTGGTGCATGCTGTTCACCCGGACGGTCGGGATCCCGAGCAGTCGCCCGAGCCGGGTGTCGGCCGGGATGCGGACCTCGTGCACCAGCAGGTCGCGCGCGTAGGGGCCCTGGCCGGGGAAGTAATCGTGCTTGATGGACCCGGGGACCTGCGCGGCCAGGTCCTGATGCACCGTGCCGCCCGCCGCCACGTTGATGACCTGGACCCCGCGGCACACCGCCAGGAGCGGCTTCTCGTCCTCCATGGCCCAGCGGGCCAGCGTCAGCTCGACCTCGTCACGGTCGGGGTCGGTGCGCCCGCACAGCGGGCTCGCCTCTTCGTGATAGGCGGAAGGATGCAGGTCGACGCCGCCGGGCAGGAAGACGCCGTCGAGACGGTCATAGATGGCGCGAAGGGTGGACGTGTCGCCCCGGAGGAGCGGAATGATCCACGGCACCGCGCCCGCCGCGACCAGTACCCGGACGTACTGCTGGCTCATCACCCAGCAGCGCGGCAGCTCGCCGGGGGTTTCCTCGAGTGTCTGGGTCGGAACTCCGATGATCGGTCGCATCGCCCTGCTTCCCGGTTGACGTGGTTCCAGCGGTCGGGGCTTCAACGCCGGACGGCGGTCACGGGTTCCCTCGAATCTATCACGCCTTCCGCGGTCTCGGAGACCAGCGAGTCCACCACGGCCTTGAGATCCCCGGTCCGGCGGAATCGCGCGAGCTGCCGGTCCGCACTGGTGCCGTGCTCCAGAATCTGAAAGGCGTATTCCACCTCCTTCCGGCTGCCCAGCTCGTCCAGGACGTCGTCGACGAACCACTCGATCAGCTCGCGGACCAGCGTGCGAGCCGGCTGCTCCTGGTCTTTCCCCAGGTCGATCAGCTTGCCGTCCAGCCCGTAGCGGACGGCCCGCCACTTGTTCTCCTCGATCAGCGCCGTGGGATAGACCCGGAACGTCAGGTTGTCGCGCCGAAGCTTCCACAGCTTCGCCACGATGGCTTGCAAGATCGCGGCCACGCACACCGCCTCGTCGACCCTGGTGCAGACGTCGCACACGCGGAACTCGAGCGTCGGGTAGCTGTGGTTGGGCCGGACGTCCCACCAGATCTTGGAGCCGTTCGGGATGCAGCCGGTCCGCGTGAGGGTATCCACCAGGGCCGCGTAGGCGGTCCCCGACTCCAGGACCGGCGGGATACCGGTTCGGGGGAAGTTGCGGAAGATGATGCTCCGGTAGGATTTCAGGCCGGTGTCGCGGCCCATCCAGAAGGGCGAGCTGGTGGACAGCGTCAGCACGTGAGGCACGAAGTAGCGGGCCACGTTCATGGCGTCGATCAGGAAGTCCGGGTCTTCGATCCCGACGTGGACGTGGGTACCGAAGATCAGGAGCTGCTGCGCCAGGTCCGCCAGATCCTGGCGCACGCCCATGTACCGCTCCAACGGGGTAATCTCCTGGGTGAGCCAGGAGGAGAATGGATGGGTGCCCGCCGCCGCGATGACGAGGCCGTTCCGGGCGGCGAGCTGCATCACGTGACCGCGCAGCCGCACCAGCTCCGCCCGGACCTCCGCCGGCGTGCGGCACACGCGGGTGCCGATCTCCACCATCGACTGGTGCAGCTCGGGTTTGATTTCGCCGAGCAGCATCTGATCACCGTTCAGGATCTCGGTGATGTAGGACTTGAGCTCGCGGGTCTCCGGATCGATGATCTGGTACTCCTCCTCGATCCCGAGCGTCAGTGACGGGGGTTTCATGTTCGCTTCTCCACCACGAACGTCGGCACCGTGGAGCCGCCGCCGTGGGTGACGTTGAGCAAGGCAGCGGTCGAGAGCCGCGTGAGGCAGCCGTCCACTGACTCGCCGTGGGCGACGAACGGCGCGGTGTCCAGCATGCGATCGTCGAACCTGACCTTGCCCTCGACGAGGCTGGGATACGACTCGAATGGGAGCACGATCCTGTCCTGCACGATGTAGGGCCGGGCAAGCGCGGTCCGGACGGCCGCCTCCCACCCGGCGGCGTCCACCTCCCAGCCGAGCACGATGCCGGCCCCGCCGTAGTCATCGTTGGGCTTGAGGACCATGCGCTCGCGCGAGCGCAACACGAACGGCACCAGGTCGACCGGCTGGCCGTGAAACTGGGTCCGCCGCTCCTCGACCTTGCGGGTCCAGGGGATGTGGGCCTCGATGGCGCGCCGCTCGCGTTCGTCGAACCAGGCCGCGTTCCGTTCGTCGCTCAGCACCGCCAGGCTGGTCTTCTTGTGGAGCAGCTTGCACTGGACCGGGTTGACCATGCACACCGCCCGGTCCCGGACGGCTCGCAGCACCGCGTTCTCCATGCCTTCGCGTCCCACCAGCTCGCTCAAGAGCACCCGCTTATACACCAAGGTGATCGTGAAGTCGCCGGCGCGGAGCCGGCCCTGCCGGTACTCGACCTCCCGCGGGTCCACGATCTCGCAGGCGATGCCCTGCTCACGGAAGTAATCCCGGAACAGGACGAACTCGCTGAAGGTGGGCACGTCCTTCCAGTCCAGGATGGCGATGGCCGGCGGCTCGCGGCGCCCGCCCCACTGCTCGTACGCATCGAGCAGCACCCGGAGCACGCCGTGGCGCGCGGGCAGCGGCCGCACGTCGTACTGGCGGAGAAACCGGCGCATCACGGGCAGTCCGTAGAAGGCCTGGGACAGCGCGTCGTTGTACCCCGCGCCCGCCGGGGTCTCGGCGTTGTACTCGGTAAACCGGAGCGCGCCGTTGACGAAGAAGGCATCCAGGCGGGACGTTGGGCTCGGCTCCGCGAAGCCGGGATCGCAGGTGATCAGGCGCTCTTCCCACGGCTCGAGGCAGAACTGCTCGCGAAGGGCCGGGTCGGCCATCGCGGCCTCGTGCGCACGGGTGAACGCACCCATGATGGCGGCCACCCCGGCCTGCAGCGCCCGGTGCTGCCCGGGCGACATGAGCCTGGGTCGCAGCACGGTACACAGCGGCCGCTCCCCGAAGAAGAGGCCCCGCGCCCGGAGTTGGCCGTCGAGCTGCGCCTGCGACTCGGCCGCGACCGCGTCGCTCAAGAGGTCGTGGTAGGTCGCAATCGCGTCCGCTGCCGCGTCGGTCACTTCTTCGTTCCGGCGGAGGCCCGCCGGGGCCGGGCAGGCTTGGCC
>JBOHSB010000165.1:0-6286 GCA_050733015.1 Gemmatimonadales bacterium | reverse complement strand
GCTGGGGCGCGGTCACGGGCGGCACGCTTCGCCGGCCGCGCGACGCCGGAGGCGCCGCCACGTCGGCGTAGAAGCGAAACTCGTCGTGGCCGATGCGGATCACGTCGGCCCGGGCGAGGAGGTGCTGTCGCCCGACCCGCTCGCCGTTCACGTAGGTGCCGTTGACGCTGAGATCGTTGAGGACGTAGCCCTCCGGCGTGGCCTCGATCTCGGCGTGACGGCGGGATACTTCGGTGCCGGCCACCACGACGTCCGACCCGGCGTCGCGGCCGAAGACCAGGCTGGGGCCGGCCATGGTGTACTCGCGCCCGTCGGTGAGACAGACGAGGCGGCCGCCGGTGGCGCCGGCGGGAGCGGACTGGGCCGAGATGCGGGCGGGCGTGAGGTCGGCGAAGGCGCCGGAATCGAACAGCTGCGTGTGGCCGACGCGCCGGCTGTCGACGGCCAGGATCTCGTGCGATCCGATCTGGATCTTGTCGCCGTGAAGCAGGGGGGTGGGATCGAGGCCGAGGCGCACGCCGTTGACGATGATCTCCGCCTCGGGCGACGCCGCGCGCAGCGCGGCCGCTCCTTGCGGCGTGCCCTGCACGATGGCGTGCCGGGGCAGAATGCCCGCGCCCTCGAGCATGACGGCACAGCCCGGAGCAGACCCTATGATCGTCTCACCGGCGGGCACGGGGATCCGCGCGCCGCCGAATTCGAGGTGCATCATCGATCAAATTCCTGAGTAGAGAACGGCCGCCGACAAACGTATCCCGCGGCCCGTAACCGCGCAAGCAAATTCGGGTTAGGCAATCTTGCGCTGCTCCTGCCCTCGCAGCTGGAGCTGGTACAGGCGGTCGTACAGGCCCCGCTGGGCAAGCAGCTCGCGGTGGCTGCCGCGCTCTCGTATCTCCCCGTGGTGCAGCACCAGGATCTCGTCGGCGTGGAGAATCGTGCTGAGGCGATGCGCCACCACCAGGCTGGTGCGCCCGGCCATCAGCTCCGCGATCGCCCGCTGGATCAGCGCCTCGGCCTCCGCGTCCACCGAGCTGGTCGCTTCGTCGAGCACCAGGATCCTGGGATCGAGCGCCAGCGCCCGGGCGAAGCTCAACAGCTGCCGCTCGCCGACGCTGAGGCTCCGGCCGCGCTCGCCCAGCACGTGGTGGTAGCCGGACGGGAGCCGCTCGATGAACCGGTCCGCGCCCACCCGCCGGGCCGCCTCCCGGCCCGCCTCGGCCGGGATCGAAGCGTCCAGGGTCAGATTGTGCTGCACATCGCCGGTGAAGAGAAACAGGTCCTGCTGCACGAAGCCGATGATCGAGCGGAGGTCGCTGGTCGACAGGTTTCGGATGTCCACGCCGTCGACGGTGATCCGGCCCCGGTCGGGATCGTAGAACCGGAGCAGCAGGTTCACGATCGTGGTCTTGCCGGCCCCCGTGTGACCCACCAGGGCGATGGTCTGCCCGGGCGAGGCGGTGAAGGAGACGTCCTTGAGCACCCAGGGCCCCGTCGGCGAATAGCGGAACCAGACGCCCTCGAAGCTCACCGCACCCCGCACCGGCCGGGGCAGCGCCACGGGATGCTCGGGCTCGCGCACCGTCACCGGCTCGTCCAGCAGGCTGAAGACCCGCTCGGACGAGGCCATCGCGCTCTGCAGCAGGTTGAACTTTTCCGACAGGTCCTGGAGCGGCTGGAAAAAGCGGCGGGTGTACTGGATGAAGGCCGCCAGGATGCCCACGGTGAGGGTGCCGTCCAGCACCCGCAGCCCGCCATACCACAGCAGCAGCGCCATCGCGACGGCCGTGAGCAGCTCGACGGCCGGGAAGAACACCGCGTAGATCGTGATCGACCGGAGGTGCGCCTCCAGATGATCGCGGTTGAGCGCGCCGAATCGCCGGGCCATGTCCTCCTCGCGCCCGAACAGCTGCACCACGCGCATGCCGCTGAGCCGTTCCTGCAGGAAGGCGTTCAACCGGGCCAGCCGGACCCGAATGTCCCCGAACGCCTCCCGCACCCGGCGGCGAAAGATGCGCGCCGTGAGCCACACCAGCGGAATGACCGCGAACGTCACCAGTGCGAGTCGCCAGTCGATGGCGAGCATCATGCCCATGATCGCGACCAGGGTGAACGCGTCCCCGAAGATGGTCACGACGCCCGAGGAGAACAGCTCGTTCAGCGTCTCCACGTCCGACGTCACCCGGGTCATGAGCCGGCCGACCGGGTTCCGGTCGAAGTAGGTGATGCTGAGACGCTGCAGGTGGCCGAAGATCTCCATCCGGAGATCGTACATGACCCGCTGCCCGATATAGGTCATGAGCAACGTCCCGCCGTATTCGACAACGAAGTCGAGCAGCAGCGTCGCCAGGTACAGTCCGGCCAGGAGGCCCAGCAGGCCCATGTCGTGCCTGGGGACCGCCACGTCCAAGGCGTGCTCGGTCAGCCTCGGCCCCACCAGCGCGAGGACCGACTGCGACATGAGCAGCGTGATGGCAGCGGCGGTCAGCCAGCGGTAGGGCCGGAGGTACCCCAGCAGGCGGCGCAACAGTCCGGCGTCGTACCCTCGCCCGCCGGCGTCGGTGTCGTCGGAGGTCAGACTCATGGACTACCCCGCGGGCTCGGCCAGGATGCCCTGGTCCACGCCCTTGAGCCCGCGGCGGACCCAGCTCGAGAACACCAGGAAGCCGAAGCCGAGCGTGAAGTAGGTGAGGATGAGGCGCCAGATGAGGATGTAGATCGGGGTCAACTCCCGCGGTACGTACGAGCTCATCACAGCGGCCGACAGCACCTCGCCGATACCGGAGGCTCCGGGCGTCGGCGCGAAGTAGAGCAGGAACATCACCAGGGTCTGCACCAGCAGGATGTCGACGAAGTTGGCGTGAAGACCGAGGGCGCGGAGCGCGACGTAGCCGGCGAGCAGCTTGTTGGCGTGGGACGGGGCCGAGAGGAGGGTGGCCCACACCAGCGTGAGCCACCCGGTGGGGCTGTTGAATGCGATGACGCTCGCGTGGATCTCGTCGATCCCTCCGCGCAGCCGCTCGAGCCGCTGCGCCACCCGCTGGCTCCGGCGCCCGACCCACTCCGCGAGGCGGTGGATCAGATCCCGGACGAAGCGGGGGAAGAAGATCACGATCGCCATCAGGACGCCGATGCCGCCGATGATCGTGAGACTGCCCCGAAACAGGTCGTACAAGGACAGACCGAGCACGTTACCGCGCTGCCCCAGCGAGCGGCCGGCGCCGAACAGCAGGGCCAGCGGCCCGGCGATCGCGAAGAACAGCACGGTCGCAACGAAGCTCATGAAGGTGGACGTGACCGCGACCGGCAGCGGCACGCCGTAGCGCCGCATGGTGTACATCGTCATCGGGCCGGCGCCCGAGTTGAGCGGGGTGATGTACCCGGCCCACGCGCCCATCCCTCCGGCCAGGATACAGCCCTTGAGCGAGGGACTGGGGTAGACGTGCCGGGCCACCACCCAGTTCCGGAGCCCGCCGCCAATCCAGTCCAGCGACGCCAGGGCGAGGCCGACCAGCAGCCAGGCCCAGTGGAGCCGGCGGATGCCGGCCAGGAACGCCTGAAAGTCGTTCCCGTAGAGGAGGATGATCCCGAATCCCACCAATGAGGCCAGGACCGAGAACTCGAAGCCACGGAGCAGGAACTTGGGGGTGAGGAGCCGGGACATGTGAGGCGAAACCTAAGGCGGGAAGGCGGAAGGACGGAAGGACTTGCTGCCCCACGTGAGGTCGTTGCTCCAGTTCTTGCTTCCCTCTTTCCGTGCTTCGGTCTTTCCGTCCTGCGGTCCTCCCGTCCTCCCGAACATGTCCCGAACCCCTTATCCTTCCCCCCAATGATCCGCATCGTCAACGCTCGGCAGAACAACCTGCAGGGAATCACCGTCGAGCTGCCGCACCGCGCCCTCACCGTCATCACCGGTCCGTCGGGCTCCGGCAAGAGCACGCTGGCGTTCGACACCCTCTACGCGGAGGGGCAACGGCGGTACATCGAATCGCTGTCGACCTACGCGAAGCAGTTCCTCGAGCGGATGCCGAAGCCCCTGGTAGATCACCTCGAGGGTATCGCACCGTCCGTCGCCATCGAGCAGCGGAACCCCACTGTCAGCAGCCGCTCCACGGTCGGCACGGCCACCGAGGTCTACGACTATCTGCGTCTCCTGTGGGCCCGGGTGGGGCGGAGCTACTGCCGGACCTGCGGTGCCCCGGTCCGGCGCGACACCCCGCAGAGCGCGGCCGACGACGTGCTGGCCGCCGTGCCCGGCGCCAGGCTTCAGGTGGCCTTTCCGCTCCCGCCGGTCGCGCGGCTCACCCACGAGGCGGTGGTCGAGAATCTTCGCGCCCTCGGCTTCGTCCGCGTGCTCGCCGACGGCACGCCGCACCATCTCGATGAGCTGCCCGCGGGCCTCGACCTCACCCGGGCCGACGAGCTGCTGGTGATCGTGGATCGGTTGAGCGCGGACCCGGCGACGGCGGGCCGGCTGGCCGAGTCGGTCGCGGCCGCGTTCCAGGAGGGTGAGGGGATCGCCGTGGTGCTGCACGCGGCCGGCGAGGCGGACCCGGGTCGCCTGCGCTTCACCCGATTTCCGGCCTGCAGCGCCTGCGACACGCCCGCCGCCACCGTCACGCCGGCGCTGTTCTCGTTCAACAACCCGCGCGGGGCGTGCGCGCGGTGCAACGGCTTCGGCGCGGTGCTCGAGTACGACGAGTCGCTGGTGGTCCCCGATCCCTCGCGCAGTCTCGCCGCCGGCGCGATCGATCCCTGGACCAAGCCCCGCTACGAGTCGCGCCGCCGGCTTCTGCTCGACTGCGCCCGGAGCCTCGGCGCGGACACGTCCAAACCCTGGCACAAGCTCAAGGCGGCGCACCGGCGCGAGCTGCTCTACGGCAGGAAAGGGCGCTATGTCGGGATCTTCCCGTTCCTCAAGGGCCTGGAGGAGAAGCGGTACAAGCAGTACATCCGGGTCTTTCTCCGGCAGTACCAGCTCGCGAAGACCTGCGATACCTGCGCCGGAAGCCGGCTCAATCCCGACGCGTTGGCCGTCCGCATCGGCCAGGACACCATCGCGGACGTGTCCTGCCGCTCAGTGGACGGCATCCACCAGTGGATCGCGGCGCTGGAGCTCACGCCCTGGGAGCGCGACATCGCGGAGCTCGTCGTAGCGCAGCTCGAGGCCCGGCTCGGCTTCCTCCGCGACGTCGGTCTCGGGTACCTCACCTTGGACCGCCAGACCCGCACCCTCTCCGGCGGCGAGGCCCAGCGCATCGCGCTGGCCAACGCCCTCGGCTCGAGGCTGGTGGACACGCTGTACGTGCTCGACGAGCCATCCATCGGCCTCCATGCGCGCGATACCGACCGTCTGCTCGCGCTGCTCCGGCGCCTGCGCGACGCGGGCAACACGGTCGTCGTCGTCGAGCACGACCTGGCCGCTATCCGCCAGGCCGACTTCATGCTCGAACTGGGCCCTGGCGCGGGCGACCGGGGCGGCCGAGTGGTCCACGCCGGCCCGGTCGAGACGGCGGCCGCGTCGCTCACGGGCCAGTACCTCACCGGTCAGAAGCGCATCGCGGTGCCCAGCGCCCGACGCCCGGCGGGACCGCGCTGGCTCCGGATCCGGGGCGCCACCCTCCACAACCTCAAGGGCGTGGACGCCGACATCCCACTGGGCACCCTGACGGCGATCACCGGCGTGAGCGGGTCAGGCAAGAGCTCGCTGCTCCACGACGTGGTCTACCGCAACCTCGAAGCACGCCTGCACGGCGAGCATTCCGCCAAGAGCCACCTGGGCGAGCCGGTCGGGCGAGTCGAATCGTTCACCGGGTGGGAGCTGCTCAACGACGTGCTGCTGGTGGACCAGTCGCCCATCGGCCGCTCGCCCCGCTCGAATCCCATCACCTACATCCGGGCGTTCGACGAGATCCGCGAGCTGTTCGCGGCCCAGCCGCTGGCGCGGGAGCGGAGGTACTCGTCCGCGACGTTCTCGTTCAACCTGCCCGGGGGCCGCTGCGACGCATGCGATGGCGCGGGTCACGTCCAGGTGGAGATGGTGTTCCTGGCCGATGTCTTCGTTCCGTGCGAGGTGTGCGGAGGCACCCGCTACCGCCGCGATGTGCTCGATGTCCGCATCCAGGGGAAGTCGATCCACGACGTGCTGCAGTGGACCGTGGACGAGGCGATCACGCGCTTCCGGCACCAGCCCAAACTGGGCGCCGCGCTGTGGCAGCTTCAGCAGGTGGGGCTCGGCTACCTGCGGCTGGGGCAGCCCGCGACCACGCTCTCGGGCGGCGAGGCGCAG
>JBOHSB010000164.1:0-17854 GCA_050733015.1 Gemmatimonadales bacterium | reverse complement strand
CGATGCCCTTCTCGGTGAGGTTGAACTGCACCTGCTGGGCCGCCGAGCGGGCCTGGCCGCCGGGGCCGAACATGGACTGGTAGCCCTGGGGCACCTGCGGCGCCTGGCTGACGTTGAGGTAGCCTTCGTCGATCAGCCGCTGGACGATCTTGTCGAGCAGCTCGCCCAGCTGCCCCTCGATCTGCTTGTCGCGCGCCTGGTCGCCGGTGGACTCCCCCCGCAGCACCTTGAGCATGTCGGGCGTGAGCTGGCCGGAGTCCATCAGCGCCTGCAGGATGGCCTGCCGGAGCGCGTCCATCGAGCGCTCGCCGTCGGGCATCTCGTCGTGCCAGAACGACGGGGACCCACCGGCGAATCCGCTTTGAAGCAGGAAATCGGTGAGCTGATCGAGCAGCCCCTGGAGGTTGACCGCGTCGGCCATCTCGGGGTGGTACTTGCTGTAGGTGGTGAAGCGCATGAGCAGGCCTCCTGTGGAATGCATAATACGGGAGGGCGGGTTGGGCGATAGGCCGAGTGCGGACTCCCGAGCGGGCCGCCTTACACCAGCCGCTTGGACTGGGCGTAGAGAATCAGCTCGACCCGGTTTTCGACGTTGAGTTTCCGATAGATGTGGTGCAGGTGAATCTTCACGGTCCCTTCGCTGATCGCGAGGCGCTGCGACATCTCCCTGTTGCGGAGTCCTCGTGCCACCATGGCCACCATCTCCAGCTCGCGCGGCGTGAGGATGCCGGCGGCTTCGCGTCCGCCGGCCTCGCGTCGCAGCAGGATATCCACCGCCCGGCCGAACGCGTGCTTCTCGAGCCACTGCCCTCCCGCGTGGACCTTCCGCGCACACTGGATGACCATCTGCGGGGCGAGCTCTTTCAGCACCATCCCGCGCACGCCCAGGCGAAGGGCTTCGAGGACCTCCTCTTCCTCGAGCACGGCGGCGAGTAATACCACCTTGGTCGACAGCTTCTCATGCTGCAGTTCGCGCAGGACGGCGAGTCCGTCCTTGCGGGGCATGCGGATGTCGAGGATCAGCACGTCGGGGTGATGACGCCGCACGGCGACCAGGGCCTCCTCGCCGTTCACGCAGCGGGCCACGACCTGAAAGTCCCGCTCGAGCCGGAACAGGTTCTCGAGGCCGTCGAGGACGATCGGGTGGTCGTCGGCCAGGACGAGCCGGATGGGCATGCTAATTGGCCTTGGGCTCGGCCGGCACGAAGATGTCCAGGCGGGCCCCGGCCGGGGTCGAGTGGATCGCCAGGCTGCCTCCCAGGGACTTCACGCGCTCCTTCAACATGACCGGTCCGAGGCCGAGGGCGGTGAGCTTCGCGTGGTCGTAGTCTCCCTGGAACCCGAAGCCCCGACCGTTGTCGGTCACGACGATGTGCACCTGACCATCCTCGGACGCGACTCGCACGTGGACTTCGGAGGCCGCCGCGTGCCGCGCGGCGTTGACCAGCGCCTCCTGGACGATGAGGCAGAGGTCGTACACCAGCGCGTCGGACGACGGGTCATGCAGCCTGTCCACCTCGAGCGCCACTCGGAGGCCCCACAGATCCTCGAGCCGACGGACCAGGTCGCGCAGGCCGGCTTGCAGGCCCTCCGTTCCGGCGGTCAGGCCGGCCGGCGCCAGCTTCGAGTCGCGAATGAACCCCCGCAAGTTGCGCTGCTCGTCGCCGATGAGCCGCTGAATCGCCCCGACCTGGCCCCGCGCCGCCGCCGGCTCCGAGTCCCACAGGCGTTGCACCGTCTCCAGCTGGAGGGCCGCTCCAGTCAGTGACTGCAGCACGCCGTCGTGCAGGTCCCGTGACAATCGGATGCGCTCCTCGGCCGCGGCCGTCTGACGCAGCCGCCGAGACAGCAGCGATTGGTCCACCGACGACACCACCTGGCGGGCCACCACCTCCCCCAGCAGGAGATCGTCACTCGTCATGCGCCGCTTGTCGAGGGCGAAGAGATGGCCGTCCATGCATTCGCCGTGGAGCGGCAGGCAGAGCACCGCCGCCATGGCGAATCGCGACTGCAGGGCCGGGTGGACCGGCGCGCCGCGCCAGCCGCGCGGCTCGTCGGGGGCACGCCGCAAGATCACGGGCACCGGCGCGCGGACATCCTTCGAGAGAAACGTCAGCCCTGCCAGCGGCTCGGCGATCACCGGCTGAAACGTGGCGGGCGCCTCGCGCCAGGAGCGGAACTCGCCGTTGCTCCAGGACGCGAAATGCAGCCACGGCTCGTCCGGCTCTTCCCAGATCAACAGCACCCGTGGCGCGCCCAGGATTCGGGCGGCGCTCTCGAGAATCCCGCCAGGCGGGATTTCGGGCTCGCGCACCAGGGCCCCGGGCCAGGCCGCCAGTGCCGACATTTCGCGCCGCCGCCGCTCCTCATAGGCGCCGAGGTATCCCAGCAGCCAGGCCATGACCGCGAGGTAGACACTCCGGATGACGAACCGGTTCTCCTCGAACGCCGGGTCGTCCATCACCTCGCTGGCATACACACTGACCCCGTTGAACCCGATGAGAGCCGCGGCCGCGGTCCACAGGGCGCCGCGCCACTGCCAGCGGAGCGTCGCGCCCACCATGGAGAACATGAAATAGATGAAGAAAGGACTGGTCGGGCCCTCGGTGAAGTAGGTCAGGAGCGAGAACAGGGAGATGTCCACGAGGTGGGTGACAAAACCCAGGACGACCAGCGCCTCCTGCCCGAGCCACACGAACGCGGCCGCGGCGAGCGCGAACACCAGATAGCCGAGCAGCAGCAAGTAGAGGGTCTGCTCGTGGCTCACCGGCCTGTAGGGATCGAGCCAGACGGCCATGAGCGACAGCCCCGCCAACACCACGCGGCTGGTGGCGATCAGCCGCTCGGCGCGAATTCGGGGGGAGTAGTCCGCACCCACGAGCCGCCGTACGAAGTGGGCCTCAGCCATGGCGGTGTCCCGTCGCCCGGCCGGCGCGCACGGCGCGCCGGCAGTTCGCTGCGCCCTATGGTAGCGCTAGTGGAGGGAACATACCTCGCGTGGGGAGACCCGGATAGTCGACCCGCTCGGCACATGGCTCGGGCGTCGCTGCCGCCGGCGCTTCGGTAACGGTACGGACCAACGAAAGTTATACGGCACTATATCCACGCATCTATAGCGGCCCGCGCATGTCGGGCGCAGCCTATCAGCATCCCGAACAAGACTTCCTCCGGAGTCAGACGATGATCACATGGTGCGCTGGTCTCGCCATGTCGCTGCTCCTCCCCCCCGGGATGCGAGTGCAGGACACCCTGCGGCTCGTGTTCACGGTGCAGCCGAGCACGACGCCAGCAGAGACGACGATCCGGCCGGCGGTGCAAGTCGCGGCGCAGGATGGGTCGGGGCAGACCCTCACGCGATTTACCGGAGAGGTGACGCTCGAGGTCACGCCTCCGGCCGGCGACCAGGAGGGCGATGAAGGGGTCACCCTGTCGGGCACCACCCGGGTTGCCGCGGTGGACGGTGTCGCCACCTTCAGCGATCTCGCCTTCGACGACCTGGGCGCCGGGTATACGCTCACGGCCATGGCCGATGGGTTTGCCGACGCCAGGAGCGCCGCCTTCGACGTCACGGGCGGCGGGATCGCGACCGGCGGGATCGCGAGGGCCGACGGCACCGGCGGCGAGAGCACGGACGGCGAGAGCAGCGGCGGCGAGAACGTCGGCGGCGAGAACGTCGGCGGCGAGCGCAGCGGTGGTGAGCGCACCGGTGGCGATGCCGCGAGCCCCGACAGCGCGAGCCGCGATACCGCCAGCGGCGAGCTCACCAGCGGCGAGAACCCGAGCGCCGAAAGTCTGGACGACGAAAGCGCGAGCGAGGACGAGGCGCGGCCGCAGCTTCATGTGGCGGCGTTCCACACCGAGTTCACTCTCGACGGCCGGCTGGACGAGCCCTGGTGGGCCACCGCGGACTCGATCGCCGGCCTGGTCACGACCGAGCCCGAGGAGGGCGGCGTTTCCGCCGCGCCGACGACGGTCAAGGTGCTGGCGAGTCCGGGCGAGCTGGTGTTCGGCATCGTCTGTCGCGACCCCGAGGCGGTGGGGCTCGTCGCGTTCGCTAAGACCCGCGATTTCGATCTGGAGCTGGAAGATCACGTCGTGCTGGTCCTCGATCCGTTTCGGGACGGGCGTTCGGGGTACGTGTTCGCGGTCAATCCCAACGGGGCCCGGTTCGACGGCCTGGTGTCCGCCCAGGGCGAAGAGGTCAACACCGATTGGGACGGAATCTGGGAGGCGGCGACGTCGCGTGACGGCCGCGGGTGGAGCGCCGAGATCCGGATCCCGATCAAGACCCTGAGCTTCAAGCAGGGCCTGACGGGCTGGGGCTTCAACGTGGAGCGCCGGGTGCAGCGGCTGCAGGAGACCAGTCGGTGGGCTGGCGCCAATCGCGACTACGAGATCTACCAGACCAGCCATGCCGGGGTGCTCGCCGACCTCCCGGCGTTCGATCTCGGGCTGGGCCTGAGCATCCGTCCCAGCCTCGTCGGCAACGCCAGCAAGCCTGCGCCGGACGAGGACCGGACCTACGACTCCGACATCAGCCTGGACGCGACCAAGCGGCTGGGCCCCAACCTGGTGGCCTCGCTGACCGTCAACACCGATTTCGCCGAAACCGAGGTGGACGCCCGGCAGACCAATCTGACCCGCTTCGATCTGCTGTTCCCGGAAAAGCGAACTTTCTTCCTCGAAGGCGCGGACATCTTCGAGTTCGGGTTCGGCACCGGGGAGGATGTGATCCCGTTTCACAGTCGCCGCATCGGGCTGCAGGGGGAGGAAGAGGACCTGCTCCAGATCCCGCTGCGGGTCGGGGGCAAGCTCAACGGCCGGATCGGCAATACCAATGTCGCGGCGCTGGCCCTGCGGACCGGGCGGGCGGACACGCTGGGGACCAACGCCACGATGGGTGTGGTGCGGGTCAAGCAGAACATCCTCGCCGAGTCCTCGGTCGGCATGATCGCGACGGCCGGCGACCCACTCCGGCTCCCCGGCAGCTGGATGGGCGGTGTGGACTTCACCTACCAAACGTCCGAATTCCGGGGCGACAAGAACTTTCTGGTTGGCGCCTGGGGGCTGCGCAACCACCGCGACGATCTCGGGGGCGCCAGCGCCTTCGGTGGCATGATCGACTACCCCAATGATCTGTGGGACCTCGCCCTGGCGTACAAACACATCGGGGAAGACTTCAATCCTTCCCTCTCATTCGTGCCCCGCACCGGGGTCCAGATCTGGCAGATGGAAGCGGCCTTCACGCCACGGCCGGGATGGCCGCTGGTACGCCAGATGTTCTTCGAGTTCGATCCCAGCCTCGTGACGGACCTGCACGGACGCTGGGAGAGCTATCTGATCTCGATGAAGCCGCTCGATTGGAAGCTGGAGAGCGGCGATCGGTTCGAGTTCGACATCGAGCCCGAGGGGGACCGGCCGACCGAAGACTTCGAGCTGTTCGGCTCGGACACCAAGACGGTGAGCGTCCCCGCAGGGACCTATCGCTGGACCCGCTACACGGTGCAGGGCGAGCTGGCGGCGAAGCGCAAGATCAACGGCGAGGTCACCGGGTCGGTGGGGAGCTTCTACGGCGGCAATCTCAAGAGTCTCGCCCTGACCCTGCGGGTCAAGCCGTCGGCCTTTGTCGCGGCGGAGCTGGGCTGGGAGCGGAACAGCGCGCAATTGCCGGACGGCGACTTCGTCCAGCAGCTCTACAGCGGGCGGCTCCAGGTGAACGTGTCCGCCGACCTCCAGCTCGCCAGCTTCCTCCAGTACGACAACGAGAGTCGCAATCTCGGTACCAACACGCGCCTGCGCTGGACGTTCGATCCGTTGGGCGAGCTGTTCGTGGTGTTCAATCACAACTTGCAGCGCGATCTCACCGACCGGTTCGGCTTCGACTCCAATCAACTGCTGGTGAAGCTGCAGTATGCCTACCGGCTCTAGGCCCGGGGGAGGTCTGCACGGATGATGCGCTCCATTGTTGCGACGAGCCTGAAATATCGCCTGCTGGTCGTGGCCATCGCCGCCGGGACGATGTGGCTCGGGGCCAGGCAGATGCGCCAGGCACCGGTGGAGGTCCTGCCCGAGTTCACGCCGCCTCGCGTGGAGATCCAGACCGAGGCCCTGGGACTGTCCGCCGAGGAAGTGGAGCAGTTGATCACGCTCGGGCTGGAACAGGATCTGCTCAACGGGGTGCCCTGGCTGGAGAGCATCCGCTCCGAGTCGGCGCCGGGGCTGTCCTCGATCGTCCTCGTCTTCAAGCCCGGGACCGATCTGATGCGGGCGCGCCAGATGGTGTCGGAGCGCCTGACCCAGGCATTCGCGCTGCCGCACGTGTCGCGACCGCCCACCATGCTCCAGCCGCTCTCGTCCACCAGCCGGGTCATGCTCATCGGGCTGTCCTCGGATTCTCTCTCCCTGATCCAGCAGTCCGTGCTCGCTCGGTGGACCATCGGGCCGCGGTTGCTGGGCGTCCCCGGCGTAGCCAACGTGGCGATTTGGGGCCAGCGCGAGCGGCAGCTCCAGGTCCTGGTCGATCCCAAGCGGTTGCGGGATCGCAAGATCTCGCTGCTCCAGGTCCTGGAGACCACCGGCAATGCCCTGTGGGTGTCGTCCCTCAGCTTCGTTGAGGCCTCCACGCCCGGCACCGGAGGTTTCATCGACAACGCCAATCAGCGGCTGGGGATCCGGCATATCCTGCCGATCGTCTCGCCGCAGGGTTTGGCACAGGTCCCGATCGAGGCCTCCGGGGTGCACCTGGGCGACGTGGCGGACGTGGTGGAAGGTCATCAGCCCCTGATCGGGGACGCGCTCACCAAGGACAACTCCAGCCTGATGCTGGTCGTGGACCGGTTCCCAGGGACGAACCTTCGGGAGGTGACGCGGGGACTGGAGGATGCCCTCAAGGAGCTGCGCCCGGGTCTAACCGGCCTGGAAATCGACTCCAAGATCGTTCGACCGGCGGCATTCGTTCAGGCGTCGATCCGCAACCTGGGGCTCGCCGCCCTCCTTGGGTTCGGGTTGCTGCTCCTGGCGCTCGGCCTCCTCTTCAACGACTGGCGCTGGGCCGTGATCGGCGCCGTCGCGGTGCCGCTGTCGGTCCTGGCCGGGGCGCTGGTGCTGTACCTCCGCGGGGCCACCACCAACCTGATGGTGCTGGCGGGTCTCCTCATGGCCCTGGCCGTGGTGGTGGACGACGCGGTCATTCAGGTCGACCGCATTGCCCGACGCCTGCGTGAACGGCGGCAGGCGGGCGGAAGTCCCTCGGCGGCCACGGTGATCCTCGAGGCCTCGGCGGAGTCGTGGAGCGCGCTCCTCTTCGCCACGCTGATCGTGCTGCTGGCGCTGGCACCGATGCTGTTCATTGGCGGGCTGCCTGGTGCCTTCGTCCGGCCCCTGGTCGCGTCCTACACCTTGGCGGTGCTGGCCTCCATCGGAGTCGCGCTGACCGTCACCCCGGCGTTGTGCCTCCTGCTCCAGCCCCCGGGGCCGAACGGGCGTCGCGAGTCCCCGCTGTCCGGCTGGCTGGAGCGAGCCTATGGGGGGGCGCTGTCCAGCGTCGTCGGGAGACCCCGCATGGCGCTCGGCCGCCTCGCTCTCCTAGTGGCGTTGGGGTTCGCGGTCTCGGGGTCCCTCACGCGCTCGGTCCTCCCCAGGTTCAAGGAACGGGAGCTGATGATCCGTCTGACCAGCGTGCCGGGTACCTCGCAGCCGGAAATGAGCCGGATCTCGGGGCGCATCGGTCGTGAGCTGCGGTCGATCCCCGGCGTCCGCAACGTGGGTGCGCACGTCGGCCGAGCGATCTTCGGCGACCAGGTCGTCAACGTCAGCTCCGCCGAGCTTTGGGTCAGCCTCGATCGCGCGGCCGACCACGAGCGGACGCTCGACCACATCCAGAACGTGTTGCGGGGCTACCCGGGGCTCCGGCACGACGTGCGCACCTACTTGACGGACCGGAGCCGAGCCGTGCCCGCCGGTTTGACGGACTCCGTGGTCGTGCGCGTGTACGGGAGCGCGGACGACGTACTCCAGCGGGCGGCCGGGGATATTCGCGAGGCCATGGCCGGGATCCCCGGCCTCACCGAGGCCCGCCTGGATCTCCCCCAGCGTGAGCCCATTCTGGAAGTCGAGGTCGATCTCGCCGCGGCCCAGCAGTACGGGATCAAACCCGGCGATGTCCGCCGGGCGGCCGCCACCATGTTTTCCGGCCTGCAGGTCGGGAACGTGTTCGAGGAGCAGAAGGTGTTCGACGTGGTGGTGTGGAGCACGCCGGAGACCCGGCAGAGCCTCACCAGCCTGCGGAGTCTCCTGATCGACACCCCGGCCGGTGGACACGTGCGCCTGGGTGACATCGCGCACGTTCGCGTGGTCGCCAGTCCGAGCGTCATCCGCCACGAAGCGGTCAAGCGTTATGTGGACGTAGTCGCCGGTGTTCGAGGCCGGGAGCACGGCGCCGTCGCGGCCGAGCTCCGGGATCGCCTGCGGCAGGTTCCCCTGCCCCTCGAATACCACGCGGAGGTGCTTGGGGGCTACGCCGCGCGGCAGGTGGTGCAGGGCCGTCTCCTCGCCGTCGCGGCTGCAGCGGGCATCTGCATCTTCCTCCTGCTGCAGGCAGCCTACGGGAGCTGGTGGCTGGCGGTCCTCTCCCTGGCGACCACGGCGGCGGCGCTCGTGGGCGGACTCCTGGCCGTCGCCGCCGCCGGCGGGGTGCTTTCGCTCGGCTCGCTGGCCGGCTTCGTCGCGCTGACCGGGATCGCCGCCCGCAACGGCATCACCCTGATCCACCACTACCAGGATCTCGAACGCGGGGGAGCCGAACCCTTCGGCTCGGGGCTCGTGCTGCGCGGGTCCCGCGAACGAGTGACCCCGATCCTGATGACGACGGTGGCCATCGCCGCGGTGCTCTTGCCGGCGCTGCTGCTGGGCGACGCGCCCGGACTCGAGGTCGGGCACCCGATGGCCGCCGTGGTTCTCGGCGGTCTGGCGACCTCCACCTTCGTCACGCTGTTCATCGTTCCCGCGCTCTACTTGCGCCTCGGGATGACCGGGGCACGCGACCTCCAGCGGGAGATCCCCAGCGGACTGCTGGAGACCCCCGCGTAATCGCTCGATGAGGAGGAGAACATGGTGAGGCCAATCGATCGATGGAGCCTGCTCGGCCTGTGGATTGCGGTGGCGCCGCTGGCCGCGTGCGGCCGGCCCTCCGTCGCCGCGGAGAGCGAGCCCAGGGCCGTCAAAGTCGAGCAGATCGAAGGCACGGATCTCAACCGGCTGACCTTGACGGAACAGGCCGCCCGACGGCTCGACATCCAGACCGCGCAGGTTGAGACCGAGCTGGTGGCAGGAACGCCGCGCAAGGTCGTCGCCTACGCCGCGATTCTCTACGATACTGACGGCGACACCTGGGCATACGCCAGCCCCGAGCCGCTCACCTTCGTCCGCGCCCCCGTCACGGTGGACTATATCGAGCGCGACGTGGCGGTGCTGTCCGACGGCCCACCCGTCGGCACCACGGTCGTGACGGTCGGGGCCGCGGAGCTGTACGGGTCCGAAGAGGAGTTCGAGGAAGAATGACCGCCCGGGGAGGGCTCGGCGCATGATGCGGGCGATCGTTCGAGCGAGCCTGCGATTCCGGTTCCTCGTGCTGGCGCTGGCCGTGGCGATGATGGGGTACGGCGTCGCCCAGATCCCCCACATGCCGGTGGACGCGTTTCCGGAGTTCGCGCCACCCCGCGTCGAGGTGCAGACGCCCTGCCTTGGCCTGTCCGCGGATGAAGTGGAGTCCCTGGTCACCGTGCCGCTGGAGCAGGCGTTCAACGGCCTCGGCGAGCTCGATCTGATGCGCTCCAAGTCGATTCCCGACCTGTCGTCGATCGAGTTGCTCTTCAAGCCGGGGACCGACGTCGTCCGGGCCAGACAGCTGGTACAGGAGCGCCTGGTCACGGTGCTCACCACCTTGCCCACCTGGGCCGCGCCGCCGGTGATCATTCCTCCGGTTTCGTCGACCGGCCGGGTCATGAAGATCGGCGTGTCCTCCACGAGCGTCTCGCTGATGGACCTGTCCATGGTCGCGTATTGGACCATCAGAGCTCGCCTGCTGGGAGTCCCCGGCGTGGCGAACGTGGCCATCTGGGGCGAGCGCATCAAGATGCCGCAGGTACAGGTCGACCCCCAGCGCATGCTCGCGCACCGGGTCTCGCTCGATCAGGTCATGGAAGCGACGGCGGACGCCCTCGAAGTCGGGATCCTGCAGTTCTCGAAGGGCGCGGTGATCGGGACCGGCGGGGGTGTCGAGACGGCCAATCAGCGGCTCGGCATCCGGCACGTCCTGGCCATCTCCTCGCCCGAGGGCTTGGCGCAGGTCCCCATGGCGGATCGCCGGAAGCCCGACGGCAGCCCGCTCCGGTTGAGCGACGTGTCCGACGTCGTGTGGGACACCTGGCCACTGTTCGGTGACGCCGTCGTCAATGACGGCCCAGGGCTCATGTTGGTGGTGGAAAAATTCCCCTGGGCCAACACGCTCGACGTGACGCACGGGGTCGAGGAGTCGCTCGACCTGTTGCGCCCCGGCCTGCCGGGGGTCGACATGGACCCGACCATCTTCCGCCCGGCGGACTTCATTCAGGTGGCGCTCGACAATCTCACCCGGGCGCTGGTGCTCGGCTGCCTGCTCGTGATCCTGGTCATCGCCGCGTTCCAGTTCCAGTGGCGCACCGCCGTGATCAGCATGATCGCGATCCCGCTGTCCCTCATGGCCGGCGCCCTGGTGCTCTACCTGTCAGGCGCCGTCATCAACACGATGATTCTGGCCGGATTCGTGATCGCGATCGGGGTCGTGGTGGACGATGCGATCATCGACGTCGAGAACATCGTGCGGCGACTGCGGCAGGCCCGCCAGGAAGGGAGCCGTCGCTCCACGGCGAGTGTGGTGCTCGCGGCGTCGCTCGAGGTGCGCCAGGCCATCATCCACGCCACCCTGATCGATGCGGTGGTCGTGCTGCCCATCTTCTTCATCGGGGGGTTGTCCGGCGCCTTCTTCCAGCCGATGGCGCTGGCCTACGGGTTGGCGGTGCTGGCCTCCCTGGTCGTGGCGCTGACGGTCACGCCCGCGATGTGCCTGCTGCTCCTGGCGAACGCTCCCCTCGCTCCCCGTGAGCAACCGCTGGTGCGGTGGCTCCAGCGATCCTATGTGGCCCTGCTGACCCGAATCGTGAAGCGCCCCGGGCCGGTGTTCGCCGGCACGGCGGTCGTGGTCGCGGTCGGCTGCGCCGTGGTACCCCAGCTCGGCGAGTCCCTGTTCCCTCACTTCAAGGAGCGGGATTTCCTGATCCATTGGATCACCAAGCCCGGCAGCTCGGTGACGGAAGAGCGGCGGATCGTGTCCCGACTCAGCAAGGAGCTGCGGACCGTTCCGGGAGTGCGCAATTTCGGCTCCCACATCGGGCAGGCCCTCCTGGCCGACGAGCTCAACGGCGTCAACTTCGGGGAGAACTGGATCAGCGTCGACCCGAAGGTGGACTACGACGAGACGATCGCCGCCATCGAAGCCGTCGTGTACGCCTATCCCGGGCTGTTCCACAATGTGGAGACCTACCTGAACGAGCGCATCGACGAGGTGCTGTCCGGATCGAGCCAGAGTCTTGTAGTGCGGATCTACGGACCGGACTTGGGGACGATTCACGCCAAGGCCGGGGAGGTGCGGGATTCGCTCCGGAGCATCCCCGGGATCGTCGATCTGAACGTGCAGCTCCAGTCCGAGGTGCCCCAGATCCAAGTCCAGGTCAACCTCGCGGCAGCGCAGCGCCACGGCCTCAAGCCGGGCGACGTGCGCCGAGCGTCCGGAACCTTGCTGGCCGGTGAGGAAGTGGGCGACATCTTCCGGGACGGCAAGGCCTATGACGTCAACGTGTGGAGCACGCCCGCCACCCGCCGCAGCCTGACCAGCATTCGCAACCTGCCGATCGACACCCCGGACGGTGGACAGGTGCGGTTGGCCGAGGTCGCCGATGTGCGCATCGCGCCGGCCCAGAGCGTGATCTACCGCGAGAACGACTCGCGGCGGATCGACGTCGGCGCCGAGGTCACCGACCGCGACCTGGGCGCCGTCGCGGACCAAGTGGAGGATCGCCTCGAGCACATCCACTTCCCCTTGGGGTATCACGCGGTCGTCCTGGGCGAGTATGCCGAGCGGCAGGCGGCCCAGACCCGGCTGTTCCTGTTCGCGATCGGCGCGGCGGTCGGCGTGTTTCTGATCCTGTTGGCGTCCTTCGAGCGCGTGCGCCTGGCGGTGCTCGCCTTCCTGACCCTGCCCTCGGCGCTGGTGGGCGGACTCCTCGGGGTGTACCTCACCGGCGACGTGATCTCCCTCGGCTCGCTGGTCGGCTTTCTTACCGTGTTCGGGATCGCGGCGCGCAACCAGATCATGCTGATCAGCCACTATCAGCATCTGGAGCGGTACGAAGGCGAGGCCTTTGGCTCGGCGCTCGCCCTGCGGGGCGCGCGCGAGCGGCTGTCGCCGATTCTGATGACCGCGCTCGCCACCGCCCTCGCCCTGGTGCCCCTGGTGATGAGGGGCGACATCCCCGGCCACGAGATCGAGTACCCGATGGCGATTGTGATTCTGGGCGGCCTCCTCACCTCGACGGTGCTCAACCTGTTCGTCGTCCCGAGTCTGTACCTGCGATTTGGTCAGAGCAGGTCTCCTGGTCGCCTCGAGCCGGCCCAATGATGGACCAGAGACATCGCCAGTCGGTTTCATGGAGGTGCCACATGTCTCCCCACCGCGTTCCGATATCGCTGGCGTTGCTCGCCGCCGGGCTCGTCGCCACGTCGTGCGATTGGAATCCAACCGGCCCTCCTGCATCCGATCTGTCGCTGGCAACGAATCCGGGCGACTTTTGCCAGGTCAACCGCTTCGACGCGGGGAATTTTTCCCACCCGGCCCGTGTCGACAACAGATTCCTGCCCATGGTCCCGGGGACGCAGCTCATCCTGGAGGGGCAGGCCAATCGAGGCGCGGGAGAGCGTCCCCATCGGGTAGTGTTCACCGTCACCGACCTGACCAAGAGAATCAATGGTGTGCGCGCCGTGGTGATCTGGGACAGAGACATCGACCAGGGCCAGCTGACGGAGAGTGAGCTCGCCTTTTTCGCGCAGGACGACGGCGGCAATGTCTGGAACGTTGGGGAGTACCCCGAGGAGTATGAGGATGGAAAGTTTGCCGGAGCCCCGAGTACCTGGATCGCCGGCGTAGCGCGGGCGAAAGCTGGCCTGCACATGCGGGGACACCCGGGGCTGGACAGGCCCAGGTACCTCCAGGGCTCGTCGCCCGGTATCGACTTCCTGGACTGCGCGAAGGTTGTTAGCAGGGAGCTGAGGATATGTGTCCCCGGTAAGTGCTACGAGCACGTTCTGGTCACCGACGAAAACAGCCCGCTCGATCCGGAGAGCGGGCACCAGCGCAAGTTCCACGCGCCCGGAGTTGGCATTATCAAGGTCGCGGCAGTGGGCGACCCAGAGGCAGAGACGTTGGCACTGGTGAAGATCGTGCGTCTCAATCCACGCGAGCTGGAAGAAGTCAGCGAGAGGGTGCTGCAGCTGGAGCGACGTGCCTACCGGATCAGTGAGGTGTATCGGCAAACCCAGCCTGTCCAGCGCAGGAACCTGGCGCTACAAGCTCCATAGTCCACGGGCACGAGCGCGGTCGGCGCCGCGGGGATCAGCTTCGATCCACCATGCGCCCGTCGCGACATCGCCTACGACCCCTCATCTGCCCCGAGGGCCCATGCTGCCTCAGTCGGTCTTCAGTGCGCTGATCGCGCTTACGACCCTGGCCACGACCAGGATCGCGGCGCAGGTGCCGCGGCCCACCGTCGCGGAGCAGCTCGTGCGGGAGTTCGTCCGCACGCACAAGGAGCTCGCGGCGGTCGAGCTGGCCGTGGACTCCGCCGGCAGATGCACGACAGTCGCGGCCACCGATCCGAAGGACGTGGGCCATCCATGCGATGCCGACGAGAACGGGCCGATGCGGACGGGCGACGCGTACGTAGAACCCCCCACCAACGACGACCCCGTCTATGACATCACCCAGGCGCTCCATGACACCACCGGCCGGCTCATCGGGGCAGTCGGCATGGACATCAGGCCCGCCGCCGGCCAGGACTCGGTCGCGGTCCTGATGGTGGCGCGGGATCTCCTGCGCGAGCTCGAAGCCAGCATTCCCTCGAAGCGGTGGCTGTTCCAGGAGGCGCAACGATGAAGGCCCTTGGGTTCGTGGCTCCGGTCGCGCTCGTGCTACTGGCGACCGTCGCCGCTCCCCGGGAGGTGGTCGTCTACGCCTCCGACCTGCCGCGTAGCGCCCTATACGAGTTCGAGTTCTGGAACGACCCGGCGTCGCCCGGAGGGCGCATGATCGGGACGCCACATCACGGGGAAGAGCTCGATCCGCCGCCCGAGGAAGATCCTCACGTGACCTTCAAGGTCACCGTGGAGGGAGGGGTCTCCTATGGCTGCTGGATTCACATGAAGGTTGGGGTGCCGCAAGCCAAGTCGCAGGCGAACCGGCTCTGGGTGCAGTTCACCAACGCCCTCGACCCGGCGAAGAAGGATGCGTACCGGCCGGGGACAGGGAGCTATTTGACGGCGCAGGGACCGGCCCGCCAAGGCTGGGACTGGGTGGGATGCGGGCCGCAGCTCTCGTTCCGGACCAGCGGCGAGGTCACGGTCCGCCTGCAAGCCGGGATGGAGGGCGTCGGGTTCGACCAGTTCGTGCTGAGCCCCGCGCGCTTCCTCGGAGCCCCGCCCTCCGAGCCGATCGCACCGAGATAGGAGGGGTTCGCTGCCACTCGGCGCACGTTCGCCAGGATCAGGTACCGTTCGACCATCGCTCGTCGAGACTCCCGCCGACTGGAGGCCCACGACGATCTTGTCCGGCTGAGCTCCTGTTCACCTACCGCCCTTTCTCCCCGGCGCCGGAACGGTCCTTTCGTCCTGTCGTCCCGTCGGTCTAGTTTCCCGCGTGCCCACGCCCAGCCTTCTCGCCGCCTTCCGCCACCGGAACTTCCGGCTGTTCCTCATCGGTCAGTTCGTCTCCCTGTGCGGCACCTGGATCCAGACGGTGGCCTCGGGCTGGCTGGTGCTGCACCTCACCAACTCGGCGTTCCAGGTCGGGCTGGTGACGACGCTCGGCACCCTGCCGATCCTCCTGCTCACGCTCTACGGCGGCGTCGTGGCGGACCGGGTGAACAAGCACCGCCTGGTGCTGATCCTCCAGTCGCTCATGCTGCTCGAGGCGCTCACGCTCGGCATCCTGATCGCGCTCGACCAGGTGACGGTGCACTGGGTCATGGGGCTCGCCGTGTTCTTCGGCTGCCTGGCGGCATTCGAGGTGCCCACCCGGCAGGCCCTGATCGCCGAGATCGTGGGCCGCGAGGACCTGATGAACGCGATCGCGCTGGGGTCGAGCGCGTTCAACGTGGCGCGCGTGGTGGGGCCGGCGATCGCCGGGGTGCTCATCGCGACGGTCGGGCTCGCGGCCTGCTACTTCGCCAACGCGGCCAGCTACCTCGCGGTGATCTGGGGCCTGGTGCTGATGCGGGTCGAGCCACGACAGTCGCACCCGCATACGCCCGCGCTCGAGGCCATGCGCGAGGGCTTCGCCTACGTCTTCGGCAACCGCTGGCCCCGCGCGGTCATGACCGTCATCGCCACCTTCGCGGTGTTCGGGTTCTCGTTCATGACGATGATGCCGGTGTTCGCCCGCGACGCGCTCCAGCTCGACGCCGCGGGCTACGGCATCCTGGTCTCCGCCGTCGGCGTGGGCGCCGCGGGGGCCGCGCTCTTCATGGCGGGCATGGGGGGTCGCACCCGCCGCGCCCGGCTGGTGCTCGGCTCGTCGGTGTTGTTCGGCCTGGTGCTCACGGCCGCCGCGCTGGCCCCGAACTTCTGGTCGGCGATCGTGCTGTTCACCATGGCCGGCTGCCTCATGGCGCTCAACGGCATCGCCGCGAACACGATGCTCCAGACCCCGGCCCCCGACCACCTCCGCGGCCGGGTCATGGGGTTCTACTCGTTCGTGGTCCTCGGCATGGCGCCGTTCGGCTCCCTCGAGGCCGGCTGGATCGCGGAGCACTACGGCGTGCGCATCGCGGTGGCAAGCGGGGGGCTGGTGTGCCTGGTGGTGGCGTGGGGGGTGGCGTGGCGGATGTGGAGGACGAGATCGAGTGATGTGGCGATGTCGGACGAGAGGGCGATAGGTCGAACGCGCGATAGGATGGCAACCGATTCCGCGCCGGCCTTGAGCCCGAGGGACGCGACCGGCCCTGAGCTGAAATGAACCGGTCAGGACGGAGAATCCCTCGAGGGAGGGTATCCGCGCCATCCCCACAATCACGCGTTCCCGTATCGCCCAATCGTCCTATCGCCTTATCGTCCTACAACGCCCTATCGCCCTCTCGCGCCATCGCCCATCTTAGCCCCATGCTGATCACCATTTCCCGCCAGTTCGGAGCCGGAGGCTCCCTCGTGGCCCGGCAGGTGGCGACGGCGCTCGGCTGGCGCGTGGTGGACAACGAGCTGGTGGAGCAGGTGGCCGCCCGGGCCGGCCTCCCGCCCGAGCACGTGGCCGAGCGGGAGGAGCGGGTCTCGACCTTCGTCGAGCGGCTGGCGCGGACCCTCGCCGCCGCGTCGCCCGAGGTGTTCCCGCCGCCCCACTCGGCCGGGGCGGTATTGGACGTCCCAGAGGCGGACCTGGTCAAGATCACCGAGACCGTGGTGGCGGAGATCGCCGCGCAGGGCAAGGTGGTGCTGGTGGGGAGGGCGGCGCCGGCCGTGCTGTCCCGCGAGGCCGACGCGCTGCACGTGAAACTGGTGGCGCCACGGGCCTTCCGGATCCAGGTCGCCGCCAGCCGGCTGGGGTGCCCGCCCGACAAGGCCGCCGCGGTCCTCGACAAGACCGACAAGATGCGCGCCCGCTACAACAGCGAGTACTACCGCCGGGACTGGAACGATCCCGTCAACTACCACATCACGATCAATACCGGCGTGCTCGGCTTCGACGGAGCGACGGAGGTGGTGGTCGGGCGGGCGCGGGCGATGGGGTGGTGAGGAGGACGTCCTTTCTCATCCGAACGAGATCCCGCCTTTCCCATACCCCGGCTCCCGCCGCTCGGGCTTCATCCGGGTATAGCCCAGCTCCTCGCTCCGGCTGATGCGCTTCTGGGCCGCGAGGCCCTCCAGCACCAGCTCGCAGGCGGCGACGGCGCGCGGGTGGTCGGTGCGGGAGGAGAGGCCGAACTCGGCCACGGTCTCGACCAGCCCGGGCACCACGCTGAATCCCTGGAAGCACAGCTCGGACTTTTCGTCGCCCGGGACCTTGAGCGCGCCGCCCTGGTCGAACCAGGCCACGATCTTGCCCAGGTCGGCCCCGCCCATGCGGTCCTCCACCACCTTGCCGGCCGCGCGGCGGATGAGCTCGCGGGCGATGGCGTCGCCGCCCTGGAGCTCGCCCTCGTACTCCAGCTCGAGCTTGCCGGTGATCGAGGGGACCGCCGCGTAGACGTCGCTCACCCGGGGGACGATCCGCTCCTCGCCCAGCATGGTGGCCCGCCGCTCGGCGTTGGACACCGCGTTCTCGAGCACGCTGATCGGCAGCCGCTGGCTCACGCCCGAGCGCTTGTCCACCCGCTTGTCCTCCCGGGCCTCGAACGCCACCCGCTCGATCACCTCCAGCACGAAGTCGGGAACGTCCAGCGTCTTCCCGCCGCGGCGGACCCAGGCCTCCTGGGCCGTGATCTCCATGCCGAGCTGCACCGTGCGCGGGTAGTGGGTGATGACCTCCGACCCGATCCGGTCCTTGAGCGGGGTGATGATC
>JBOHSB010000163.1:0-4067 GCA_050733015.1 Gemmatimonadales bacterium | reverse complement strand
AGGTCGAGCCGACCGCGCTGGTGCAGGGGGTGGCGACCTACTACGACCTGTTCTGGCTGCTCGACGACGAGCAGCAGCGGCTGCTGCTGCGGCTGCCGCCAGGGCCGTTCGACGACGACCGGGAGAGCTGGGGCCTGGCACTGGCCGCCACCTTCGCGCTGCGGGGCGACATCGCGCGCGCCCGGGCCTACGCCGACTCGGCGCGCATGGCCGGCGAGGTCTACCTGCGCGAAGCGCCCGACAACGCGCAGCTCCACGCCCTCCTGGGGACGGCTCTGGCCTACATGGGCCGCAAATCGGAGGCGGTGCGCGAGGGGCGGCTCGCCGTGCGGCTCGCCCCGCAGAGCCGGAACGCCTACCGCGCGCCGTACATGCAGCACCAACTCGCGCGCATCTATCTGCTGCTGGGCGAGCCGGAGCGGGCACTCGACGCGCTCGAGCCGCTGCTCGGGATTCCGTACTACCTCTCGCCGGGCTGGCTCAAGATCGATCCCACGTTCGACCCGCTGCGCGGCAACCCGCGGTTTCGGAAGCTGGTCGAGGGAAGCGGGTAGGCTCGCGCCTCACCGGCCGGCGGCTGAGAGGCCCGGCGCCGCTGGCGGAAGCCGACCGCACGGTTTTATTTGGGGCACCCGACTCGTCTTACCACCGTCTCCATAGGGAGCGCCGCCGTGGCTGACCCGCCGCCGGAACTGCGGGAGGGGCTGGCCGAGCGCTACGCGCTCGAGCGTGAGCTCGGGCGTGGGGGCATGGCCACGGTCTACCTCGCCCGCGACCTGCGGCACGACCGCCCGGTGGCCCTCAAGGTGCTCCATCCCGAGGTGGCGGCCGGCCTCGGCTCCGAGCGGTTCCTGCGCGAGATCAAGCTCGCCGCCCGCCTGCAGCACCCCCACATCCTCACCGTGCTCGACTCGGGCGAGGCCGCGGGTCGCCTGTGGTTCACCATGCCGTACATCGAAGGCGAGAGCCTGCGCGACCGGCTCCGGCGCGAGCGCCAGCTGCCCGTCGCCGACGCGGTGCGGATCACCCGCGAAGCGGCGCTGGCGCTCGACTATGCCCACCGGCACGGCGCGGTCCACCGGGACATCAAGCCGGAGAACATCCTGCTGGCGGACGGGCAGGCGCTGGTGGCCGACTTCGGGATCGCGCGGGCGCTCGGCGGCGACGACGAGCGGCTGACCGAGACCGGTCTCACCCTCGGCACGCCCGCCTACATGAGCCCGGAGCAGGCGACGGCCGATAAGTCGCTGGACGCCCGCACCGACATCTACAGCCTCGGCATCGTGCTCTACGAGATGCTGGCGGGGGAGACGCCCTTCTCCGGACCCACCGCGCAGGCGATGATCGCGCGGCGGATGCTCGAGCCGCCGCGGCCGCTGCGCGAGCTGCGCGACACGGTGCCGGAGGGCGTGGCGCAAGCGGTGGCGCACGCCCTCGCCCGGGCGCCGGCGGATCGCTTCGCCACCGCGGCCGAGTTCGCGCGGGCGCTGGAGGAGGCGAGCGTCCGGACGACCGCGGCCACCTCCACAGGCGCCTCCACCGCGCCGACGCTCGCGACGTCGCCCGCGACCGGGCGGACGCCGGCGGCCTCGCGCCGCCGGCCGCTGGCCCTGGCACTCGGAGTCGGGTTCCTGCTCGGACTCGGCGTGCTGTTCGGCTGGCTCCGCTCGCACGGCGCCGCCGAGCCGACCGGCCCCGGCGGCGCCCGCCTCCTCGCCGTCCTTCCGTTCGAGAACCTGGGCGACTCCTCCGACGAGTATTTCGCCGACGGCATCACCGACGAGGTCCGCGGCAAGCTGGCGACGCTGGCGGGGCTCAAGGTGATCGCGAGCAGCAGCGCCGGCCAGTACAAGCATTCGGCCAAGCCGCCCGAGCAGATCGCTCAGGAGCTCGGCGTCCGGTACCTGCTGATCGGCAAGATCCGCTGGGAGAAGCGCGAGGGCGGCCAGAGCCGGGTTCGGGTGAGCCCCGAGCTGGTGCAGGTGACGCCAGGGTCTGCCGCCACCACGCGGTGGCAGCAGCCGTTCGACGCCGCGCTGACCGACGTGTTCCAGGTGCAGGCCGACATCGCGGGCCGGGTGGCACAGGCGCTCGACCTCGCGCTCGGCGACAGCACCCGGCAGGACCTGGCGGCACGGCCGACCCGGAACCTGGCGGCGTACGACGCCTATCTGAAGGGCCAGGAGCTCATCAGCCAGAGCAGCGGCGAGCTGGTGCGACTCCGCCAAGCCATGAGCTACTTCGAGCAGGCGGTGGCGCTCGATACGACGTACGCCGCGGCCTGGGCCCGGCTGTCGCAGGCAGCCTCGTTCATCGCCATCGTCGGCTTCCCCACGCCGGGACTGGTCGAGCGCTCGCGCGTGGCCGCCGAGCGGGCGCTGGCGCTGGCGCCGGACCGGCCGGAGGGTCACCTCGCGATGGGGGACTACCTGCGGCGGGTCAAGTTCGACTACGCGGGGGCCATCGAGGAGTACAGTCGGGGCGAGCGCCAGTCGCCGTCGAACGCCGAGCTGTTCCGCGGCATCGGGCTGGCGGAGCAGACGCTGGGCCGCTGGGACGCCGCGCTCGAGCACACGCGCCAAGCCCAGCGGCTGGACCCCCGCGCGGGGCAGACGGCCCAGACGCTCACGCAGGCTCTGCTCGCGGCGAGACGATACGACGAGGCCCTGGCGAGCGCCGACCGGTGGATCGCCCTCGGCCCGGCCAACCCGCTCCCCTACGAGACCAAGGCGATGATCCTGGCGAGCCAGGGCGACCTGGCGGGCGCGCGCGCGATCGTCGAGAAGCCGCCGGCCGCCATCACACCCACGCGCTGGGTGGCCTACCTCGCCACCTACTACGAGATGTTCTGGCTGTTCAACGACGAACAGCGCCGGCTGCTGGTCCGGCTCCCGCCGAGCGAGTTCGACGACGACGCGGCATCGTGGGGGCTGTCCATCGCGGGGGTGCGGGCGCTGATGGGCGACGACCGGCTGGCCCGAGCCTATGGCGACTCTGCGCGGATGGCGCTCGAGGAGCAGCTCCGCGGGGCCCCGGATGATCCGCAGCTGCACACGCTCCACGGCGTGGCGCTGGCCTATGCGGGGCGGAAGGCCGAGGCCATCCGCGAGGGCGAGCGCGGCGTCGCGCTGAGGCCGATCTCGAGGGACGCCCTGAACGGAACGTACATGCAGCATCAGCTCGCCCGGATCTACACGATGTTGGGCGAGCCCGAGAAGGCGCTGGACATGCTCGAGCCGCTGCTCCGCGTGCCGTACTACCTGTCGCCGGCCTGGCTCCGCGCCGATCCGACGTGGGACCGGCTGCGGGGGAACCCGCGGTTTCAGCGGCTGGTCAACGGGACCACGTGAGCGGCGAGCTTGCCCCCGTCCTGCAGCATCTCCCCATCGTATGACCGACGCCCCTGCCCTGCTCGACGGCCGCGCCACCGCTGACGACGTCGTTCGCGTGGTGTGCGAGGCGTTCGCCGACTACCCCGTCATGCGTTACGTGCTGGGCGATCGGGGCGACTACGCCGAGCGGCTCCGCACCCTCATCGGCTTCTTCCACGGCGCCCGGGTGCTCCAGGATGACCCGATCCTGGGGATCTCGGAGGGCGGCGAACTGGTCGCCGCCGCCGTGTGTACCCTGCCCGACGGGGTGCCGCCGCCGGAGCTCGAGCTGCTCCGCGACCAGACCTGGGCCACGCTGGGGGCGGATGCGCGGGCGCGCTACGACGACTGCGTGCGGGCGTGGGACTCGACCGGGGTGGACGAGCCCAACATTCACGTGAACATGCTGGCCGTGCTGCCGGACCGTCAGGGCCGCGGCCTCGGGCGGGCGCTGCTGGAGCGGGTGCACGCGATGTCGCGGGAGCGGGCGGATTCGCGCGGGGTGACGCTCAGTACCGAGAGCGAGCGGAACGTGGCCCTGTACCGGCACATGGGATACCAGGTCGTGGGGCAAGCGACGATCGCGCCGGGGCTCGAGACGTGGGACTTCTTTCGGCCGGACCACGCGTAGGTCGGGGCGCCGGCTCCGCACGAGGGGGGCGGGCCGAACCGCCACAAAAGAACGCAGTGTCGGTT
>JBOHSB010000162.1:0-7467 GCA_050733015.1 Gemmatimonadales bacterium | reverse complement strand
CAACTGGGCTGGCGTCCTCGGGTGCCGTTGGCGGACGGTCTGCGCGAAACCCTCGAGTGGGTTGGGGAGCAGCCATGAACAGTCGCATTCTGGTGACCGGTGCGCAGGGATTTCTGGGCCGGTACCTCGTGGCCCACCTGCTCGGGTGCAACGACGAGAGCCAGATCGTCGGGTTGGGCCGTTCGCCGAGGCTGGACGACGAGTTCACCCACTCGGTGCAGTGGGGCTCGCGGCGGGTGCCGGCCCCCTTGCCCCCCGAGCTCCACCGGGCGTTGCTGTGCCCCCGCTACCACTACGCATCGCTCGACCTGCTTCGTCAACCCGAGCTCACCGGGCTGCTGGGCGAGTTCCGGCCCAACTGGATCTTCCACCTGGCCTCGGGGCTGCGTGACGCTCCGGCCGACCACCTGTTCCGCACCAACGTGGAAGGCACGGTCTCCCTGCTCGAGGCCATCCGCGAATCGGGCATCGAGCCTCCCGTCCTCGTGCTGGGCTCCACCGGCTATCTGTACGGACAGGTCAGCGACAAGGAGCTTCCGATCCACGAGGGCACACCGTGCGCGCCGATCGATCTGTATGGCGTCAGCAAGCTGGCGGCGGAAAACGCCTCCCGGATTCTTGCGGCTCGGTACCAGGTTCCCGCCATCTGGGCGCGCCTCTTCAATCTCGTGGGCCCGGGTCAGGAGGAGCGGCATTTCTGCGGGCGCATCACCAGCCAGGCCGCGGCCATCGGTGCGGAGCTGCTGCCCCGTGTCCTCCAGATCGAGCCGCTGACGGCCACGCGCGACTTCTTCGACGTACGGGACGCGGCCGCCGCGCTCGAGCTTCTCGCGCGCACGGGCGTTGCCGGGCGCACCTACAACCTGGCCAGCGGCATCGAGTCGCCGGTGGAGCAGGTGTTCCACGCCATTCTCCGGCATGCCGGCCTGGACGGCAGCGTGGAGGTCGAGGTCACGGCGCGGCGTCCAGCGGATATCCCCCGCTACGTCGCGGACATCAGCCGGCTGCAGGCGCTGGGTTTCCGCCCGCGCTATCCACTGGATCGGAGTCTGGGGGATCTGCTGGAGTACTACCGAGGGCCGGTCGCCGAGGCGGTGAAGGACGGCGGGCAACGTCCGCCTCGAGCGAGATTCCTGGCGAGCGTGGAGGCCGACAGCAGTCACCGCTATCCGGTGGAGATCGAGGCCGGCCTGTTCGAGACTCTGCCCCGGCGGCTTCAAGGCCTGAGCCCCGGTGCGCAGATGGTGGTGTTGACGGATCCGAACGTGCATGAGCTGTTCGGCCGCACGTTGGTCGGACGGCTGCGCGAGCGCGGTGTCCGCGCGGACACGGTGCTGCTGCCGGCGGGAGAGCCTTCCAAGGCGTCCGAGCACTACCTGAGCCTGATCGAACGGCTGCACGAGCTTCGGTTCGACCGTCGCGCGCTGCTGGTCAACCTGGGTGGCGGCATCATCATGGACGTCGGCGGATTCGTGGCGGCGACCTACATGCGCGGCGTCGCGTACCTGAATGTCCCGACCACGCTCCTGGCCCAGCTCGACGCGGCGATCGGCGGCAAGGTGGCCATCAACATGGCGTGGGCCAAGAACTTCGTGGGGGCCTTCGCCCATCCTCGGGCGGTGTTCTGCGATCCGCTGTTGCTCCGGACGCTGGATCGCCGCCAGATCGGTGCCGGTGTGGCCGAGGCCCTCAAGGTGGCCATCATCGGCGACCCCATCCTGTTCGAGTTGCTGGAGACGGAAAGCGCCGCCGTTCGAAGCGGCCAGGACGCGCGCCTCCTGGGCGAGGTGGTGGGGCGGGCGAGCGAAGGGAAGATCGCCCTGCTCGCACCCGATCCCTATGAGAGAAACCTGCGCCGCGTGCTCAACCTGGGACACACGTTCGGGCATGCACTCGAGGTGCAGACGGGCTACGACCGGCTGCTCCATGGCGAAGCGGTAGGATTCGGACTGGCGGTCGCCACCGCCGTCGCCCGTCGCCGCGGCCTCTGCTCCCGTCACACGCTCGAGCGCATCTTTCTGGCGCTCGACCGCTACGGCCTTCCCCCGTGCGTCAGCCGGTCGGACCTGTTCGCTACCTGTGGGCGGCTGGAAGACATCCGGCTGGTCCGGGGCCGGAAGCTCAACTTCGTGCTGCCTCGGGACATCGGTGAGGTGGAAATCGTCGCGGAGGTCTCCGACGCCGAGATCGAGCAGGCGCTCGAGGACATCGCGGCACACCCCACCCTCCACCGCTGCGTCGGAGACCCGTCATGCGTGCCCTCGGCATCGACCTCGGCGGAAGCAAGCTCCTCGGCTGCCTGACCGACGGGGCGGGCGCCGTGCTGGGCCGCGCTGTCCGGGCGACCGGACGCGCTACCGGTCCGGCCGAAGCCTGCCGGCTCCTCTCGGAGGTGGCCGCCGAGCTGCGCGCGAGCGCCGGTCCCTTCGACGTGGCCGGAATCGGCTTCCCCGGCCAGGTGGACTTCGAGCAGGGCGTGGCGCATGGGAGCGTCATGCTCGACGGCTGGCGCGAGGTGCGGCTGGCCGAGCTGGCGGCGAAGGAGCTGGGCGTGCCCTGCGTGGTCGACAACGACGTGAACGCGGCCGCGGTGGCGGAGCTCAGGGTTCGGACGGCCGACGCGCCCGACAGCATGCTGTTCGTGGCCGTGGGTACGGGGATCGGCGGGGCCTTGGCCGTGCACGGCCGGCTCTGGCGCGGCCATACCGGGGTGGCCGGCGAGATCGGCAACGTGACCATCGACCGTCACGGTCCGACCTGCTGGTGTGGCCGGCGCGGGTGCCTCAACATGTACGCCTCGGGCGCGGCGATCGAGGCCCAGCTCGGCGCGGGGGTATCGCTCGCCGAGCACACACGGGCAGGCCATCCGGCGCTGGGTGACGTAGTGAGGGTGGCCGCTGAGCTGCTGGGCGTCGGGCTCGCCAACGCCCTCAACCTGCTCAATCCTGAGCTGGTCGTGCTGGGAGGAGGGGTATCCGAGCTGGGCGGACCATGGCTGGCGCGGGTGGCGGCCTCGGCGCGCCGGGAGGCGTTTCCGGAAGCGGGCCAATGCCGCTTCGAGCTGGCCCGGGCCGGCTATGAGGCCGGAGCCGTCGGGGCGGCACTCCTGGCCATGGACCGGTTTCCCTCTACCACCACCGACTCTCGCGCGGCTCGTGCAGCAGCAACGGCGCCAGGTGATCCGCGGCTTTCCGCAGCCCCTCGAGCCGCCCCATGACCGGGTCTTCGTGCTCCACGGCCAGCACCCCGTCATAGCCCACCGAGTGCAGCTCCGAGATCAGCCGCTTCCAGTTGAGATCTCCCCAGCCGGGCACGCGAAACCGAAATCCACGGTCCGGGCGATCCCACGCGCCGTGCGCGAGCAGCCCCGACCGCCCGACCCGGTGCGCCACCGCCTCGCCGTCCTTCGCGTGCACGTGCAGGATGCGCGAGCCCAGCTCGGCGACGAAGATCACCGGATCCATGCCCGCCAGCATCAGGTTCGCCGGATCGAAGTTGAACCCCAGGGCCGGATGCTGCTCGACCAGGGCGAGGGCGAGCTGGGCCGTCTCCAGGTTGTAGGCGAACTGCCTGGGGTGGCACTCGTGGGCGAAGCGGACACCGACGCGGGCACATGCCTCGAGCACCGGCCACACCCGCTCGCGGAAGGTCCGGCCCATTCGCTCGAAGCCATCCTCGAGCGGCCAGGGGAACCAGCGAGAATAGTCCTCGCAGCCGGTGAAGCCGCACACGACGCCGACCTCCAGCCGCTGGGCCAGGGCGGCCGTCTGTGCCAGCCGCCTGCCGGCGTACGCGATCTTCTCCTCGGGGCTTCCCGGGTGAATCACGTCGGTGTCGGCGCCGTGCGGCCCGAGCAGAAGTTGTCCCTCCTGATGATTGGACAGGGCGGAAATCTCCAGGCCGGCGCCCCGGACCGCCTGGCCGATGCGCCGCCATCCCCCCGCCAGCGCCTCATCGAGATCGACGAACGGATTCCGGGCATCGACCGGCAGCTCGATCGCCTCGAATCCGAGCCGGCGGGCGGTGGTCAACGCCTCGTCGAAGGGCAGGTGGTACAGCACCTGAGCGCAGAGCCCCAGCTTCATCGACGGTCTCCTGACGGGAACGGATTCAGCCTGTGGCGGGAAAATCGGCTGGCTCCGCTCGAGCCAGACGAGCGAGCTCCGCCACGGCGTGTTCCGGAATTGATAGCGGCAGCGCACGCATCGCGTCGGCCAGCAGGTCGGGATCCCGCCGGGTCCCGGCCGCATACGCCAGCGCCTCGGCTTCGGCGACGTCGCGCAGGAACCGCGCGACGGGCTCCGGCAGCGGGCCGGGCGGCACCGGCGCCGCACCGTCGGCCGTGAAGGTCGCCGCGACCTCCACCACGCTGTCGGGAGGCAGCTCGGGGATCATGCCCTGGTTCGGTAGATCGACGAACCCTGAATAGGCCGGTCCCCCGAGAAAGGCGGAGGCGATCGGCGCCGTCACCCGGTCGAGCCATGGGGTGGGGCGCGTCTCCGCCTCTCCGGCAGCCTGGCCCGGGCTCGCCGAATACCGCTGCACGAGCGACTCGGACAGCGCCTTCAGCTCGCGTGCCCGAGCGGGAGCGCGCGTCAGCCCGAGCCTCCGGCCTGCCGGCGGATCGAACACTTCATAGAAGTAGCGCAACGGCGCGGCGCGGTACCGCTCGAGCGTCGGGCGGTCGATGGGCGCCCTGCGGTCCGGCGAGGCGGCCGAGCCGGATAGCAGCCGGAGCACGTCCCGGTCGCCAGAGCGCACGTCCCAGAACCAGCCCAGGTGATTGAGGCCGCCGTAGCGCCACGTGGCGTCGGTCGCATCGGCCTGAGCCAGCCACGCCTCGATGGTCGCCTGCGGCAGCTCGCACACACCGACCGTACGCAGCCCGTGGTCCAACAGCAACCGGGTGGTCGGCCCCAGCGGACCCATGAGGTTGACGACGCGAGCACCGGGAGCCACCTGCCGGATCGCGCGGGCGATGCGCGTGAGCTCCGGCAGGGTGCGCCAGGCGTTCGCGACGCCACCGGGGCCCAGGCCTTCGTCCCCGACGAGACCGAAGCGGCCCGGGAACGACTCGTCCCACGCTCGCGCCTCGAGCCCGCCGACGCGGACCAGCAGCACGACGATCGCGGCGCTCTCGAGCGCCGTCTCGAGCGAGGGTGCGGCCTCGACCGACCACCCTGGTCGAGCGGCCGCGATGCGCTTGGCGCTGTGGTCCGCCAGGACGCGGACGCGATCCAGCCGCCGGGCCGTCAGCCGGAGCACGACCTCTGGGAGGGCAATCTCGCGCGCGAGCGCCTCGCACAGGCGCGGGACGGACGCACCCCCGCCGACGATGGTGATAGCGGCCGGATTCATGATGAGAGAACGTTACCGGCTTGGAGCGGGGGAGGGAACGGAGGCCCCGCTGGTATCGGCACTCCGCGGCGGCAGCTACCGCTTTGCGCCGCGTATGAGGCCGACGACACTGTTCACCAGCCACGCGAAGGCCAGGAGAACAAGGAGGCCGATATAGAAGGTGCTCCCCTGCCTCCGCGAGCCCGCATCCATGTGCACCATGATCCAGGTCCCGAGCGCCACGAGCGCGCCTGCCAGGCCGGCCGACAACGTCAGGAGCCGCGTCCGAAGGGCAGTGCTGGTGGCATCGAGGCTCCGGAGCATCCTGACTAGCTCGGGGGTGGGCGTGGTAGACCGCTGCAGCACAGCCGCCTCGCCCACGGCATGCTCGAGCATCGAGCTCACGAGCCACCTGAGCGGTGTCGGCAGGTCGTTGATGTTCTCGATGGTGTGTCCGTTGATGGCGATGGCGGCACCCTCGGCGCCGATGTCTTTCCGCTGGAGAACATCGGGTACCCCGTCGTGATCGGCGTCCTTGGTCAGCAGTGCCAGCTTGTCCTGAAATGCGCGCCGGACGTCGTCGGGCATCTCCTCGATGCCAGAGTATTCATGCCCGTTGAAGACGATGCGGGCTCGCATGGGGCCTCCCTAGGCGATCCAGAGAGTGGGGTAGGGTGAGGATAGCCCGGAGTACGACGGGTGGACAGAGCCTCGAGGTAGCCGAGGGCCGGTCGGGCGTCCGGCGGCAGCCCCGGTTCGGGAGCTGGGGCGGAACGATCCCCGTTCTCTGCGGATCGGGCAAGAAGTGTAAGACCTGCCACGGGGCCGGGCCATCGCCCAGCCCGTGACCGGCGTGCCTGCCGAGCATCGTCAGCGGACATCGCCGCGCATGATCGCAATGGAACGGCCGACATACCGTTCGATCACGAGGTCGACCTGGCCCCCGCCCTGGAATTGAACCGGACGTGCCCAATAGCTCCGGCGGCGCCGGCCTTGGTGAGGTTCGGTTGTCGAGGGTCGTCAGCGTAACTCCCTCGGAACGGACCATCCTCACCGCCAGCCGGCGACTGTCAGCGCTGGCTCGCTTCGCTGAGAACGACACGGCAGGCCGCGCGACCGAGGCATCGCCAGTTTGGCGAGTTGCCTCCTACACCGCCACCTCCAGGCGTTGCGCGCACGTCCCAGCTTTTCAAGGCCCATTTCCCTCGCCTCCGTCGGCGAGTTCGCTGAGCTTGTTCGATACCCGAGCGATCATTTCGTCCGCTCTTGAAAGGAACAGCTTCAGAGTCCGAGATGCGTTGGCCTTGTGATAGCCGATAACCAGGTCGATCGTCGGCGGGTCGCCCTTAATGGGGCGACTGATTACCGACCAGGGCAGAAAATTCCGTGCGTAGGCAGGCAGCAGCGCCACACCGCGCGTCGATGCCACCAGCGACATCGCCATGGCGAGATTGTCCACCTCGTGATCCGGCTTGATGTCGAGGCCGGTGCGTTTCAAGTAGTCGTCGATGACGACTCGCAGGGTGGGAGCCGTATTCGATACACTGATGAACGTCTCGCCGACAATGTCCTGCGTATCGATAGCCTCGCGTGAAGCGAGGCGGTGGTCGCTCGGCAGCACGGCGACGAGCGGCTCTTTGATGACCAGCCGGTAGGTCAGATCGGGCGCTCGCGTCTCCGGCCGCATGAAGGCCAGGTCCAGCTTGCTCCGCATGAGAGCGTCAGCGAGGTCCGGCGAATATTGGCTGGCGATCGTGACCTGCATGTTGGGTAGTTCATCGTGAAGGATTCGCATCGCTTCGGGCAGCCAGTCCATCTCCTGTCCGGTCAGGAAGCCGAGCGCGAACGACGGTTTGGTTGGCTCCGCGGCTCGGCGTGCCGCTTCTCGGGCTGCCTCGACCTGGGCCAGCGCCAGCCGGGCATGGTCGAGGAAGACCCTGCCGGCGGATGTGAGTTCGACACCTCGTGCGCTGCGGACCATGAGCTGGGTGCCGACCTCGTACTCCAGATCCCGCATCTGGCGGCTCAACGACGGTTGCGCCGTGTGCAGTCGTCGCTCGGCCGCAACCGTCAGGCTGCCTTCCTCGGCGACGGCGACGAAGTAGCGAAGATGTCTCAGCTCCATGATTC
>JBOHSB010000161.1:0-13871 GCA_050733015.1 Gemmatimonadales bacterium | reverse complement strand
AACGTGCTGCTGGCCGAGGCCAACATCCCGTATACCGATCTGGTGGAAATGGACGAGATCAACCCGGACATGCCGCAGGCCGACGTGGCGCTGGTGGTGGGAGCCAACGACGTGGTGAACCCCGCGGCGCGCACCGAGAAGTCGAGCCCGATCTACGGCATGCCGATCATCGACGCCGACCGGGCCCGCACGGTGTTCGCCATCAAGCGGAGCAAGAATCCGGGGTTCGCCGGGATCGACAACGAGCTCTATTTCTCGGACAAGACCTGGATGCTGTTCGGGGACGCGAAGAACGTGATCGGCGAGCTGGTGAAGCAGCTGTCGGGGGGGAGCGGCCTGCACTGACGGGGTGGACTCCGGCGGGGTACTTGCCCGATCAATCGAGTGGAGGGGTCGTAGTAGTAGCTACCTAAACTAAGTTTGGGCCCGTACCCCTGCAGCGCCGCCCGTCTCCTCGGACTGCCATCCCGCAGCCCGCGTCTCCTCTTGTACAACTCCCAGCCTGGCCAGCCGTTGCGCCGGCGCAACTATGCTCCCTGTCACGTCTTAGCCTAAGGTGTTGATTTTAGGCATCTTAGGCAATATATTGGCCCGTCTTAAATCCAGTCGGTTCCAGGATCCTTGCTGGTATACCGTGCGGGGACGGGAGTCCTGAGGAGGCCAACAGCGTGACTGTAAAGGCACGTGGCAAGCGTCGCCCGGTGCGACCGGCGCAGATCGCTCGTGCAATCGATGAAGGCCGTGAGAGCCTGGACCTGTATCTCGACGAGATCAGCCGGGTGCCCCTCCTCAACCGCGAGGAGGAGATGGAGCTCGCGCGGAAGGCGTTCAAGGGCAACGTGACGGCCCAGGAGAAACTGGCCCGCCACAACGTCCGCTTCGTCGTGTCCGTGGCCAAGAAGTTCCAGAACCGCGGGGTGCCCCTGGTCGACCTGATCGGCGAGGGCAACCTGGGGCTGATGACCGCCGCCCGGAAGTTCGATCCGGACCGGGGCGTCAAGTTCATCTCGTACGCCGTCTGGTGGATCCGCCAGGCGGTGCAGGCGGCCATCGCGCGTCACGGCCGGCCGGTCCGCGTGCCGCTCAACCGCACCGCCGACCTGAGCCGGCTGGGTCGCACCACTACGCTGCTCAAGGACAAGCTCGGCCGCATGCCCACCACCGAGGAGCTGGCCCGCGCCACCGGCCTCACGGTCGAGGCGGTGCGCTCGCTCAGCGCGCTCAACTCGGAGGCCGTCCGCCTCGACCACCCGACCCGCGACGGTGAGGGCAACGAGCGCATCGAGCGGTTCACCAGCGGTGAGCAGGAAAGCACCGATATGAGCACCATGGCCAACAGCCAGACCCGCGACATCGAGGCCGCGCTCGCCGCGCTGCCGCCGCGGGACGCCAAGGTGCTGCGGCTCTACTTCGGCCTCGACGACGGCAACAGCCGCACGCTCGAGGAGATCGGCCGGATGATGGGCGTCACCCGCGAGCGGATTCGCCAGCTGCGGGACCGGGCCCTCCTGCGCCTCCGCGAAGGCGAGACCGGCGACCGGCTGCGCGATCTGGTGGCCTGAGCGGTCCTGCCTCTCCTTAGGCGGAACGCCCTCCGAACGGTTGTTCGGGGGGCGTTTCGTTTCTGTTCACCACGGAAACACGGAAGGCACGGAAACGGCCACGGAAGAATGCCGGGGGTGAACAGCACACCCGCAAAGGCCTTGCAGTTACCTCAGCACCTTCCCGTGGCCGTCTCCCTGCCTTCCGTGTTTCGCATGGTGAATGCGATCGCCGGTTCGCCCCGATGCCCGCCAGCTCCGGGACAGATCTCAGCCAGCCGCCAGGAACTGCCGCAGCACCCGCTGCAGGATCCCTCCATGCCGGTAGTAGTCGAGCTCCACGGCCGAGTTGAGCCGAACCACGGCCGGAAACACGGTCTCCTTGCCCTGGTCGTCACGCGCCGTCACGGTCACCGTCCCGCCCGGTGTGAGCCCCTTGGCGATGCCCGAGATGCTGATAATCTCGGTCCCGGTGAGGCCAAGTGTCGTGCGGTCCGTGCCCGGCTGATACGCCAGCGGCAGCACCCCCATGCCTACCAGGTTGCTGCGGTGGATCCGCTCGTAGCTCTCGGCGATGACCGCCTTGACTCCGAGCAGCGCCGGGCCCTTGGCGGCCCAGTCCCGACTCGAGCCGGTCCCGTATTCCTTGCCCGTCAGGACCACGAGCGGGGTGCCCGCCTGCTGGTAACGCATGGCGGCGTCGTAGATCGAGATCACCTCGCCGGTCGGGAAGTGGAGCGTCCAGTTCCCCTCTTTCCCGGGCACCAGCGCGTTGGCGATGCGCACGTTGCCGAACGTGCCCCGCATCATGACCTCGTGGTTGCCGCGGCGCGAGCCGAACGTGTTCCAGTCGGCCTGCTCGACCCCGTGCTCCTTGAGGTACCGCGCCGCCGGCCCGTTCTTCGGGATCGAGCCGGCCGGGCTGATGTGATCGGTGGTGACCGAGTCGCCCAGGACGGCCAGCACCCGCGCCCCGCCGATGTCGTGCAGCGGGCCGGGCTCCGGCGGGAGGTTGAGGAAGAACGGCGGCTCCTGCACGTAGGTGGACGCCGGGTCCCAGGCGTAGCGGCTGCCCTCTGGAACCTCGAGCGCGCGCCAGGTCTCGTCACCCTCGAACACGGCGGCGTACCGCTTGGCGAAGAGCTCGGGCTTGAGCGAGCTGGCCATCGTGTCCTTGATCTCTGCCGGGGTGGGCCAGATATCGCGCAGCAACACCGGGCGTCCGTCCTTGCCGGTGCCGAGCGGCTCGCAGCTCAGGTCGATGTCCACCCGTCCGGCGAGGGCGAACGCCACGACCAGCATCGGCGACGCCAGGTAGTTGGCCCGGACCTGCGGGTGCACCCGCGCCTCGAAGTTGCGGTTGCCGCTCAGCACGGCCGCGGTCACCAGCGAATGCTCGTCGATCAGGCCCGCGATCACGTCGGGCAGGGGGCCGCTGTTGCCGATGCAGGTGGTACAGCCGTAGCCCACGGTCTGGAACCGGAGCTGGTCCAGGTACGGCTGGAGACCCGAGCCCTCGAGGTAGTCCGTGACCACCCGCGAGCCCGGCGCCAGGCTGGTCTTGACCCACGGCTTGGTCATGAGCCCGCGCTCCACCGCCTTCTTGGCCACGAGCCCCGCGCCGATCATCACCGACGGATTCGAGGTGTTGGTGCAGCTGGTGATGGCGGCGATGACCACGGCCCCGTCGTGCAGCGTGATGTCCGAGCCGTCGTGCTGACCCTTCACGATGGGTGGCGCGTCGGGGTCGGCGGCCGCGAGGGTGGCGGTGGTCCCCTCGGCGCCGTGCTCGCCGATGGTGACGCTGGCGCCGCCCTCGTTCATCCACCTCGAGTAGGCGTTCTGGGCCAGTTCCTTGCGCGCCGCCGGCACGTTGGCGCTCATCAGGCTCGGCAGGTTGACGATGAAGTTCCGCTTGAGCTGCGTGAGCGCCACCAGGTCCTGCGGGCGCTTGGGCCCCGCGAGGCTGGGGGTGACGCTGCCGAGGTCGAGCTCGAGGGTCGAGCTGAACTCGGGGTCGGGCGTCGCGTCGGTGCGGAAGAGGCCCTGCTCCTTGGTGTAGCGCTCAACCCGCTGGCACACGGCGGCGCCGCGGCCGGTCCGCTCGAGGTACCGTACGGTCTCCGCGTCCACGGGGAAGAACCCCATGGTGGCCCCGTACTCAGGCGCCATGTTGGCGATGGTGGCCCGGTCCGCCAGGCCCAGGGCGCTCAGGCCCGGCCCGTAGAACTCGACGAACTTGTCCACCACGCCTTTCTTCCGCAGCATCTGGGTGACCGTGAGCACCAGGTCGGTGGCCGTCGTGCCGAGCGGCAGCTCGCCCACCAGCTTCATGCCGATCACCTCGGGCACCAGCATGAAGTAGGGCTGGCCCAGCATGACCGCCTCGGCCTCGATCCCGCCCACGCCCCAGCCCAACACGCCCAGCCCGTTGATCATGGTGGTGTGCGAATCGGTGCCCACCAGGGTGTCGGGATAGGCCGTGAGCTCGCCGAACTGCGGCCTGAGCTGCACCACCGGCGCGAGATGTTCCAGGTTGACCTGATGCACGATCCCGGTGCCCGGCGGCACCACGCGGAAGTTGTCGAAGGCGCGCTGGGCGAACTTGAGCAGCTGGTAGCGCTCCCGGTTGCGGTCGAACTCGAGCTCGACATTGACCCTGAGCGAGCGCTCGGAGCCATAGGAATCCACCTGCACCGAGTGGTCGATCACCAGGTCGCAGGGCACCACCGGGTTGATCCGGTCGGGGTCGCCCTTCATCCGCGCCATCGCGTCCCTCATGGCCGCCAGGTCCACCACGCAGGGCACCCCGGTGAAGTCCTGTAGCACCACCCGCGCCGGCATGAACGGCACCTCGCCGCGGCTCGCCGCGATCGGGGTCCACGCGGCGAGGTCCCGCACGTGCGAGTCGGCGGCGAATCCCCGGCCCGCGTGTCGGAGCGCGTTCTCGAGCAGCACGCGGATGGAGAAGGGGAGTCGGTCCAGTCTGGTCAGGCCCTGGCGCTCGAGCTCGGGCAGCCGGTAGACGGTGGCCGTCTCGTCGCCGAGGCGGAGGCTGGAGCGCGCGCCGAAGGGATTGGTGGCGTCGGTGGGCATGTTCCGTGATGGTTGTAGTCAAGCGCAATATACTACCCTTCCGCTCTGTAATCTTCGAGGAGTCCGGATGCCTACGCCGATGCCTCATGCCATCACTCGCCGCGATGACGGCCTGCTCATCGAGTGGGACCGTGGCGGCCACGAGGCGCTGTACCCGGCGCGGGAGCTGCGCCTGGCGTGCGGCTGCGCCGTATGCATGGACGAGATGACCGGACGGCCGCTTCTCGATCCCTGGTCGGTGCCGGGAGACATCCGGCCGGTCTCGGTGGCGCTGGTGGGTGCCTATGGGTTGCGGGTGCAATGGAGCGACGGCCACGGCACCGGCATCTACACCTTCGAGCGGTTGCTGGCCACGTGTCCGTGCGCCCGGTGCCGGCCGGGTCCGCCGCGCGACTCTGGGGATGCCGGGCCGAAAGGGTGACCTCCGACACATCTCGCCCCACGACGTCTTCCCACTCTGCGCCCGTGGGCTCGGAAGTCCCGCCGCCGCCCCACCCGCCCGAACGGGCCAGAGCCGCCTAGCCGACGAGGTCACTCCCCCCGCGGCATCCCTTGCGCCCTGCCCGCTGATCTGGCACTGTGAAGCTACGCCTTCACGAGGCGGAGCCCGCGGTGTCGGGCCCGCGGGGCGCGGAACCGGGATGCCGGTTCGGCGGTCGACATGCCCCGACTAGAACGAGGTTCGCATGCCGGATAGCCGTCACTCGGTCATCGGCGAGGGCACCGACGTGGGCCTGATCGGCGGGATCGCGGTCGCCGTGTGGTTCCTGATACTCGATACGCTGGCCGGTCACCCGTTGCAGACCCCGAGCCTGCTCGGCCAGATGGTCATTCTCGGGGACCGCACTCCCGATCCCCAGCTCGCCTTCGGTGCCATCCTGCTCTACACAGCGTTCCATTTCATCATCTTTGCGCTGGTCGGCATGGGGGTCGTCGCGCTGGTCCACTGGGGCGTGGATAATCCGGTCGTGCGGTACGCGCTGCTGCCGGTCTTCCTGGTCTTCGAGGTCCTGTTCTACGGGTTCCTCCTGATCCTCTCCGAGCGGACCCACGAGCTGTTCCCGTTCTGGGCCGTGGTGTCCGCCAACACGCTGGCCGCGGCGAGCATGGCGTTCTATCTGTGGCGTCGCCATCCCGCGTTCCGGGACTCCATTCGCGATACCCCGCTGGGCGCGGCCCCGCTGGAGTAGGACGGGCAGGGCGGACGGGCAGGCGGTCGGATTGGTTCACTGACCGGTTGCCCGTCTGACCGGTTGCCCGTCTGACCGTTTGCCCGTCCGACTCCTTGACCGTCCGACTGCCTGACCGCCTGCCCGGCGCCTTCTCCGCCTTGCCGGACGGGTATAGCTTCCTGCCTTCCCCTCTCGGCCGGGGTCTGTGCGTCTCCGCTTGCTGTCCTTCGTGCTCGCGCCCGTCCTGATCGCCTCCATCGTCACGTCCGTTTCGGCCCAGCTCGAGCCGCCATCCACCGGCGGGATCGTGACGCTCGATCGGGAGCTTCGCATGCTGGGGCACGACAAGCGGGTCCTCATGATCGGTGCCCACCCGGACGACGAGGACACCGAGCTGCTCACCGTCCTGGTCCGCGGGATGGGGGCCGAGGCCGCCTACCTCTCGCTCAACCGTGGAGAAGGCGGTCAGAACCTCATCGGTTCCGAGCTGGGCGAGGCCCTCGGCCTGGTCCGGACCGAGGAGCTGCTGGCGGCGCGCCGGCTGGATGGCGCCCGACAGTTCTTCACCCGCGCCTACGATTTCGGGTACTCCAAGACGCTCGATGAGACCTGGCAGCACTGGCCGAGGGACACGATCCTCAAGGACGTCGTCCGCATCGTCCGGCGCTTTCGTCCCCAGATCATCGTTTCGGTGTTCAGCGGTACCCCGCGAGACGGCCACGGGCAGCACCAGGCGGCCGGGTGGGCCGCCATGGAGGCGTACCGCGCGGCGGGCGACAGCACCCGCTTCCCGGAGCTCGCGCGCGAGGAGGGCCTCGCGCCCTGGTCTGCCCGGAAGCTCTACCGGAGCACGCGATTCGACACCAGCGCGACCACACTCGTCCTCGAGGGCGGCCAGGTGGATCGCGCCGTCGGCCTGTCCTATCACCAGATCGCCATGGCCGGGCGCAGCCTGCACCGCTCGCAGGACATGGGGCGTCTCCAGGGCTTGGGGCCCTCGCGGGTGCCCCTCCAGCTGCTCGACGACCGCACCGGTGCCGGCAACGACCTGTTCGCCGGGATCGACACCACACTGGCGGGCGCCGGCGCGCTGCCGGCCAAGGTGGACGGGGACCTCGGGAGCCTGCTCGACCTTCGCCGGCGCTGGACCGGATCGTCGGTGCCGCCGGCAGAGCTGGCCCACCTCGACCGGGCAATCCTGGCCCTCTCGGGCGTGGTGTGCGACGCCCGAAGCGACGACGACCGGGTAACGCCAGGACAGCGCATCGCCATCGTGCTCGAGTGCTGGAACGGCGGCTCGTCGCCCCACAGCGTGGACGCCTCTCTGATCGACGGGCGGTCGATCGGCGCGGACACGGGCGTGGCCACCCTGCGCCTCGCGCCCGGCGTCCTGCTGAGCCGCCGGCTGAGCGCCACGGTCCGGGCCGATGCCGAGCCGACCGCGCCCTACTTCCGCCTGCCCGGCGGCGACACCGCCATCTACGACTGGAGCACCGCCGCCCCCGCGGTGCGCGGCGAGCCCTTCGGTCCTCCGGAGCTGAGCGCTCGCTTCGTGCTGGACGGCGTCGCGGTGCTCGAGCGCGAGGTGAGCCTCAGGATCAACGATCAGGCCCGCGGCGAGGTTCGCCGGCCCCTGGCGGTGGTGCCCCCGGTGGACGTCGCCGTGGACCCCGAGACCCTAATCTGGCCCTCGGCCGACCGCTCGCCGAGGCGGTTCACGGTCACGCTCACGCACGGCTCGCGCGATACCACGGCGGGCCGCGTGACGCTCGAGCTGCCGGCGGGCTGGCCCGCGGTACGGCCGCAGCGATTCGCCCTGGCGCAGGAGGATGAGCGGGAGACGTACGCGTTCGAGGTGCGGCCGTCGGCTGCCCCGATCCAGGGAACGGTGCCGTTGCGGGCGGTGGCCACCGATGCCGGTGACCACCGATACGCCACCGGCCTGGTGACGGTGGACTATCCGCACATCCGGCCCAGATCGCTGGTGCGATCCGCCGTGGCGACGGTGCGAATGGCGCCGCTCCGGCTGCCGCCCGTGGCACGGCTCGGCTATGTCCGTGGGGCCGCCGACCGGGTGCCGGAGGCCCTGGCCGAGGTCGGACTCCCGGTGACGCTGCTGGATGCCACCGCGCTCGAGCGCGGCGATCTCTCCCGCTTCGACGCCATCGTCGTGGGACCCCGGGCCTACGAGACCGACTCCGCGCTGGCCGAGGCCAACAGCCGGCTGCTGGCCTACGTTCGGCGCGGCGGTCTGGTCATCGTGCAATACCAGCAGCGGCCCTACTTCGACGGGGGATTCGCCCCGTACCCGATGACCCTGGGCGGACCGGCGCTCTCGCCCGGCGGCTCGCCCGTGGCGCATGACCGGGTGACGGACGAGACCGCCCTGATGCGGATACTGATGCCGGGAGATCCGGCTTTCCGCGTCCCGAACCGGATCACGGACGCGGATTGGCTCGGCTGGGTGCAGGAGCGGGGTCTCTACTTCGCGCGCAGCTGGGATGCGGCGTACCGCCCGCTGCTCGAGACCCACGACCCGGGCGAGGCTCCGCTCGAGGGCGGCCTCCTGGTCGCACGGGTGGGGCAGGGGCATTACGTGTATACCGGGCTCAGCTTCTTCCGCCAGCTCCCGGCGGGGGTGCCGGGGGCGTTTCGCCTGTTTGCGAACCTGCTGGCGCGAAGGTGAGGACGGAAGGACGGAACGACGGGAGGACGAAAGGGGTGCGCCCGGGAGCCCCCGACGCTGGGGTGTCGCTCCATCCATCCGTCGAGGGGCCCTTCCGTCGTTCGGTTCTGGCGGCTTTCCGTCCTTCCGTCGTTCCGTCCTTCCGCTTTTCCGTCCTCTTCGGTGCCGTCTTCGTTCTCGCGTCCTGCCGCTCGGATGGCCGCACTCCGGTCGTCATCTACTCCCCCCACGGCCGCGACCAGCTCGCGCTCCTGGAGCAGGCATTCGAGCGCGAGCACCCGGACATCGACGTGCGGTGGCTCGACATGGGGTCCCAGGAAATCCTCGACCGGCTCCGATTCGAGCGGGTCAATCCCCAGGCGGATGTGTGGTTCGGCGGACCGACCACGATCTTCGACCGGGGCGTGGCCGACTCGCTGCTCGCGCCGTACCGTCCAGCGTGGGCCGCCCACGTGGGGCCGCGCGGCATCGGACCGAACGATCGGTACTATCCGGCGTATCGCACGCCCGCCGTGATCGTCTACAACCGGCGCCTGGTCGCGCGGGAGCAGGCGCCGCGGGACTGGGACGACGTGCTCGCCCCGCGCTGGTACGACCGGGTGCTCATCCGTGATCCGATGGCCAGCGGCACCATGCGGGCCATCTGGGGACTGATCATCGAGCGGAGCCTCCGCCGCACCGGCGACACGGCCGACGGTATGGCCTGGCTGCGCCGGCTCGACGGGCAAACCAAGGCCTACGCGCTCAACCCCGCGATCCTGGATGCGCGGCTGGCCCGCGGCGAAGGCCTCGTCACGCTCTGGGACCTGCCGGACGTGCTGATCAGCCGCTCCAAGGGCATGCCGTTCGACTTCGTGTTCCCCCGCAGTGGGACGGTGGTGATCGACGACGCCATCGGCCTGGTGCGCGGGAGCCGACACTCGGCGGCGGCGCGGCTCTTCATCGACTTCGTCGGGAGCGAGGAGGGTCAGCTCCTGGCCGCCGCCAAGGTGTACCGCCTGCCCGCGCGTCACGACCTGCCTCCGGAGCGGGTGCCCGCGTGGGTGGCCGACGTGGAGCGCGACATGATCGTCGCCGACGTGGACTGGGACCGGCTCGCCAAGGAGGGCCCGGCCTGGATGAGCTATTGGGACCAGCACATCCGCGGCACCGGGCGCCGGAGGCCGTCATGACCGCGTTCCTCCGCCTGGACGGCCTGCTCAAGCGGTTCGATGGGGTGGTGGCCGTGGATCGCCTGTCGCTCGCAATGGAGCGCGGCGAGATGCTGGCTTTGCTCGGCCCCAGTGGGAGCGGGAAGACCACGACCCTCCGCCTGCTCGCCGGGTTCGAGACGCCCGACGACGGTCGCGTGGTGGTGGACGGCGAGGACGTGACTCGGGTCGCGCCCGTGTCGCGACATTTCGGGATGGTCTTCCAGCACTACGCCCTGTTCCCCCACCTCGACGTGCGCGCCAACGTCGCGTTCGGTCTCGAATCCCTGGGCGTGCACGCGGGAGAGCTGGACCGGCGGGTGGAACGGGCGCTGGCGCTGGTGGACCTGGCCGGGTTCGGGCCCCGGCGCATCGGGCAGCTCTCGGGAGGACAACAGCAGCGGGTGGCGCTCGCGCGGGCGCTGGCCCCCGAGCCGCGCGTGCTGCTGCTCGATGAGCCCCTGTCCAACCTCGATCCGACCCTGCGCGAGCGGACCCGCCGCGAGATCCGCGACGTGATCCACCGGGTCGGCATCACGACGCTGCTGGTGACCCACGAGCAGGACGAGGCGTTCGAGCTGGGCGACCGGGTGGCCGTCATGCGGGGCGGCCGGCTCGAGCAGGTGGGCACGCCGGATGAGCTGTACGGCGCGCCCGCCAACGCCTTCGTGGCCGGGTTCGTGGGGCGGTCCGCCACGGCCGAGGTGACGGTCCTCGGGCCGTCCGCCCGTGGGATCCGCATCGCGGTCGAGGGGGTCGAGTGGGACGTGGACGCTCCCGCCGGCGGCCCCATGCCGCCGCCGGGGCCGGCGATGATGCTGGTGCGGCCCGAGGCGCTGCGCCTGACTCCGCCCGATCCTGGCGCGATCCCCGCCACGATCACCTCACGTCGGTTCGTGGGGCCGTCCGCCGTGTACACCGTCCGGACCGACGGCGGCGCCGTCCTCGAGGTCGTGGCGCCCCCCCAGGCGGTGCCCGCCGGCGCGCGCGTCGGCCTTATGCCCAGCCGGCGGGTGGGCGGCGGCATTCACCTGTTGCCACCGGACGGGCAGTGATCCGGCTTCCACGAGTCCGGCTCACGACGGCCCTGCTGCTGGCGGTGCTGCTCTGGCTGGTGGTCTATCCGCTGGTGCTGGTGCTGCTCGAGGGCGTCCACGGGCCGTCGGGATGGACCCTGGGCTTCGTGCGGCTGTTCCTCGCCCGGCCGACCGAATGGCAGGCGCTGTGGGGCAGCCTGTGGATCTCGGTGGTGAGCGTGCTGCTGGCGGGCGCCATCGGCATCCCGCTCGCGTTCCTGTTCGCCCGCTACGACCTGCCCGGTGGCCGGATTCTGGGTGGGCTGGTGGCGCTCCCGGCCGTGCTCCCGCCGCTGGTCGGCGTGCTCGCCTTTCTGTTTCTGTATGGGGAGAGCGGGTTCGTCTCGCTGCTGGTGCAGCGCGTCTTCGGGCTCACCGATCCGCCGTGGAGGTTGCAAGGCGCGGGCGCGATCCTGCTGGTGCATGCCTACTCGATGTACGTGTACTTCTACCTCTTCGTCCGCGCCGCGCTCCAGTCGTTCGACGGCTCCCTGCTGGAGGCGGCGGCCAGTCTGGGCGCGGGCCGCTGGCGCACGCTCCGCCTGGTGGTGCTGCCGCAGCTCCGACCGGCGCTGGGCGGCGCCGCGCTCCTCACCTTCATGACCTCGCTGGCCTCGTTCAGCGCGCCCTACATCTTCGGCGGCGGCTTTCGGGTGATGCCGACCCAGATCGTCGCCACCCGTCTCAACGGCGACGACCGGCTCGCGATGGTCGAGACCATGTCGCTCGCACTCCTCGCGCTCGCGGCGTTGTGGCTGTTCCGTGGCGCCCGGACGGCCGGCACCGGTGGCGGGCAGAAAGGGACCGCCCCCGCGCGTCTGCCAGTGCGCCACCCGGCGGCCCGGCTCGCCCTGGCCACTGTCGGCTGGGGGCTCGCGGCGGTGCTGCTGCTCCCGCACTTCACGCTGCTGCTCGTGTCGCTGGTCCCGGTCGGGACCTGGACCATCGAGCCCGTTCCCCCGGCGTATACGCTGCGGAACTATCTCACGCTGTTCGAGGATCCGGTGCGGGCCAGGCCGCTGGCCAACAGCCTCTGGCTCGCGGCGGTCGCCACGGCCGCCGCCATGGCGATCGCCCTGGCCAGTGCGGTGTCGGAGGCGCGGCGCCGGACCAGGGCCGCACGCGCCATCGAGACCCTGCTCGCGCTGCCGTGGGCGGTGCCGGGCACGGTGTTCGCCATCGCGCTCGCCACCGCCTTCAGCGTCCACGCCCCGTGGGTCGGCCGGGTGATCCTGGTTGGAACCGTCTGGATCCTTCCGCTGGCCTACCTCGTACGGAATCTGCCGATCACCAGCCGCGCGATCCTGGCCGGTGTGCGGGCCCTGGACCCCTCGCTCGACGAGGCCGCCGCCACGCTGGGCGCCGGCCGGGCCCGCACCCTTCGCCGGATCACCTTGCCGCTGCTCCGGCCGGCCCTGCTGGCCGGAGCGAGCCTCGCCTTCGTCACGGCGCTCGGAGATTTCGTGACCTCGATCATGTTGTACACCTACGACACCCGTCCCATCTCCCTCGAGATCCTGTCGAGTCTCCGCCAGGCCGATGTCGGCGTCGCGGCGGCGTATGGGGTCGTGCTCATGCTCGTGAGCGCGGCCGTCTTCGCCGTCGGTGCCGATCGCGGCAGCGCCGGATGACGGCGCCCGCCAACGGCAACCGCGCCCGCCTCCGCCGGCTGGCGGTGCTGATCTTCGTCTGCTTCGTGGACGCGATCGGCTTCATGATCATTCTGCCGCTCCTCCCGTTCTACGCGATGCGGCTCCATGCCACGCCCGAGACGGTGGGCCGGCTGATCGCGGCGTTCTCGATCGCCCAGCTGCTCTCGGCGCCGCTTTGGGGGCGGGTGTCGGACCGGTACGGCCGGCGGCCCGCGCTTCTCATCGGCCTCGGCGCATCGGCGGTGGCGTTCGCGGTCTTCGGGATCGCCGATGCGGTGTGGCTGCTGTTCGTCTCCCGCGTGGTCCAGGGGGCGGGCGGCGGCACCACCGGCGTGGCCCAGGCCTACGTGGCGGACACCGTCGAGCCCAAGGATCGGGCTCGCGCCCTCGGCTGGCTGTCCTCGGCGACCTCCGCCGGCGTGATCCTGGGCCCGGCGATCGGCTCCTTCGCATTCACCGCCCTGGGCCCGACGGCCCCCGGACTCGTGGCGTCGACCCTGTGCGTGGTCAACGTGCTGTTCGCGTGGCGCTGGCTCCCCGAGTCGCGCGCAGCCGCGGGACGCGAGGGTTCCGCTCCCCGCCGCCCGATCTGGCATCCGGCTTGGCTGGTGATCCGGCACCCGGGTGAGCTGGTCGCTCGTCTGATCTGGATCTACGGGATCGGGATGGTCGCCTTCTCGGCCATGACCTCGGTAACCGCCCTGTATCTCGGTGCGGAGTTCGGCCTTACCGAAAAAACGATCGGGTGGATCTTCGCTTACGTAGGCGCCCTCTCGTTGGTGATGCGGAGCCTGCTGCTCGGGCCGATCGTGGACCGCCTGGGCGAGAGCTGGACCATGCGGTCCGGCGCCCTGCTTCTCGCCACGGGTCTCCTGCTGTATCCTATTCCGCAGAGTCTTTGGCTGCTCGCGGCCGTCATCCCGCTGGTTCCGATCGGTACGGCGCTGCTGTTCCCGTCCACCACCTCGCTCATGTCACGCTATTCCGACGCGCGCGAGGTGGGGACCACCATGGGCGTGGCGCAGACGTTCGCCGGGCTGGCCCGGGTGGTGGCGCCCTTGGCAGCCACGACGCTGTTCCAGCGACTGGGCCACGGGTGGCCGTTCTTCGTGGCCGGCGGCATCGTGGCGCTGGCCGGGTTGCTCACGCTGCAGATTCCCCGGGAGGCCCGGATCATCACATCGGCGGCGGAGGAAGCGGGCGCGACATGACGAGGCGCTTCTGAGCTCCGAGGACCGGCTCGACCGCCTGGAGCAACGGGTGGCCGTGCTGGAGACGCTCATCCGCCAGCTCGCGGCCGGGTCGCCCGCCGGTCGGGCCGCCCACCCGGCGGCGCCGGCCCCGACCATGCCTTCCAGCGAGTCGGTGGCGCCCGCTGTCGGTGCGGCGGCCCCGGCAACCGTGCCTCCATCGGCGGCACCACCCTCCGCCGCGGCCTCCCCGCCGTCCGCCCGGCCG
>JBOHSB010000160.1:0-10917 GCA_050733015.1 Gemmatimonadales bacterium | reverse complement strand
GACCTGGAGCGGATGGGCGCCCTCGTGTCGGACGGCACGGTGAGCCGCCAGTCCTATGACGCGGCCCAGGCCGAGGCGATGACCACGGCCGGCCGGCGCGATGCGGCGCGCGAGGCGCTGCAGCTGCTGCGCGAAGGCACCCGCCCCGAGCGGATCCAGGCCGCCCACGCCGAGGTCGCGAGCGCGCGAGCCGCGCTCGGCTCGGCGCGGGCAGTGGCGCAGGACCTCGTGCTCACCGCCCCGGTGGACGGCGTCGTGCTGTCCCGCAACGCCGAGCCGGGCGAGCGCCTGGCACCGGGCCAGTCGGCCCTCACCTTGGGCGAGACCGCGGCGCCCTACGTCCGGATCTACCTCCCGACGCGCGCGCTCCCGGCGGTCCGCCAGGGGCAGCGTGCCACGGCCCGCCTGGACGGCTATCCCGACCGTCCGATTCCAGGCGAGGTAGTCGCGATCAGCCCTCGCGCCGAGTTCACCCCGCGCATCGCCCTCACCGAGGAGGAGCGGGCCGACCTGCTGGTCGGGGTGAAGGTCGCCCTGTCCGACACGACCGGTCTGTTGCACCCCGGCCTGCCCGCGACCGTCGAGCTCGAGCCGGGGTCGGGCCGGGAGCGTCCCCGATGAGCGAGCCCGCCTGGTCCGACGCCGTGGTCGCCGAGGGGCTCCGGAAGTCGTTCGGGCCGCTGGTGGCCGTGGAAGGCCTGACCATGACGATCCGGCGTGGCGAAGTGTTCGGCTTCCTCGGCCCGAACGGGTCGGGCAAGACCACCACGATCCGGATGCTGTGCGGGCTGATGGAGCCCAGCGGCGGGACGGCCATCGTGGTGGGCTACGACGTTCGCCGCGACGCCGAGCAGATCCGCCGGCGCATCGGGTACATGTCGCAGAAGTTCGGGCTGTACGACGATCTCAGCGTCGGGGAAAACCTGCGGTTCTACGCGTCCATCTACGGCCTCCACGGCGCCGCCCGGCGCGCCCGCATCGCCGAGCTGCTGGCCGAGCTCGGGCTGGCGCCGCGGGCCGACCAGCTCGCCGGCACGCTCAGCGGCGGGTGGAAGCAGCGCCTCGCGCTCGCGTGCGCCATGGCGCACCGGCCGGCGATGCTGTTCCTCGACGAGCCCACGGCCGGGGTGGATCCCGCCTCCCGCCGCATCTTCTGGCACAAGATCCACGACCTCGCCTCGCAGGGCACCACCATTCTCGTCACCACCCACTACATGGACGAGGCGGCCCAGTGCGGCCGGCTGGCGTTCCTCTCGCGCGGCCGGCTCATCGCGGTCGGCACCGTCGCCGAGGTGCTAGCGCACTTCCACCAGCCGACCATCGAGGACGTGTTCATCGAGCTGCAGCGGCGGGACGAAGGCGCGGTCGTATGAGCCGGATCCGTCGGCTGGTCGAGGCGCCGCTCTGGGCCATGCTGTGGAAGGAGCTGGTCCAGCTCCGGCGCGACCGCATGACCCTCGGCTTGATGCTGGGCATTCCGGCCATCCAGCTGGCCCTGTTCGGCTACGCGATCCAGACCGAGGTGCGTCACGTGCCCACCGTGGTGCTCGATGAATCGCGCTCCTCCGAGAGCCGGCGGCTGGTCGAGGTGTTCCGCAACAGCGGCAACTTCGACATCGTCGCCCGGGTGCCCGACCGCCATGCGCTCGCGGTGGAAATCGAGACCGGCCGGGCCAACGCCGCGCTGGTGATTCCGCCCGACTTCATGCGCGACGTGCGCCGGGGTCGGTCGGCCGAGGCGCAGGTGATCGTGGACGCGGCCGATCCGCTCGCCTCGCAGGCGGCGCTCTCGGGCGCCCAGCTGGCCGCGGCGGCTCGCGCCGGGGAGCTCGCGGGCGCGGGGCCGTCGCGGCTCGAGGTGCGGGTCCGACCGTGGTACAACCCGGGGCTCCGGAGCCCGGTGTACATCGTCCCCGGCATCATCGGCGTGCTGCTGTCGCTCACGCTGGTCCTGATCACCAGCATGGCGATCGTGCGGGAGCGCGAGCGTGGCACCCTCGAGCAGCTCATCGTGACCCCGATCGACAAGACCAGCCTCGTGCTGGGCAAGATCCTCCCGTTCCTGCTCATCGGCTACGGGCAGATCACCGTCATCCTGCTGCTGGGTCGGCTGCTCTTCCGGGTGCCGATGCTGGGGAGCCTGCCACTGCTCTACGCCCTCAGCCTCGCCTTCATCGTGGCCAGCCTGGCGCTGGGCCTCCTCATGTCCACGCTGGTGCGGAGCCAGGTGCAGGCCATGCAGCTGAGCTTCCTGTTCCTCCTGCCGAACATCCTGCTCTCCGGATTCATGTTCCCCCGCCAGGCCATGCCCGAGGTCGCGCGCTGGATCGGGGCGGCGCTGCCGCTCACCTATTTCCTCACCATCCTTCGCGGGGTGCTGCTCAAGGGCACCGGGTGGGCCGAGCTCTGGCCCGAGGCGCTGGCGCTGGTCGGGTTCGCGGTCGGGCTGATCGTGCTGAGCGTCGCACGGTTTCACAAGACGATCGAGTAGCGCTCCACCCGCCGCTATACTTCGCCAATGCCACCCTCCGCGCCCGCCGCTTCGCCTCCGCTCGGCGCCACCGTAAGCGCGGCCGGGACGACATTCGCGCTGTACTCCGCCCACGCCACCGCGGTCGATCTCTGCCTCTTCGCCGGCGAGGCCGATGCCGTCGCGTCCCGTCGGGTGCCCCTCGCGCGCGACCGGGCGAACGTGTGGCACGCCATGCTGGACGGCGTCGGTCCCGGCCAGCTCTACGGCTACCGCGTGCACGGTCCCTGGGCCCCCGAGCGCGGCCACCGCTTCAACCCGGCCAAGCTCCTGCTCGATCCCTACGCGCGCGCGCTGAGCGGGCCGGTGACCTGGCATTCCTACCTCGCGAGCCATCCCGACGCGACGCCGGGCACAACCTCGGGGGCCGACGGCGAACGGTCCTCCGCCGACCCGCGCGACAGCGCCGCCGTGCTGCCCAAGTGCGTGGTGGTGGACCCCGCCTTCGACTGGGGCGGCGACCGGCCGCCCGGTACGCCGTGGGACCGGACCGTGATCTACGAGTGCCACGTGAAGGGCATGACCATGCGGCATCCGGAGGTGCCCGAGGAGCTGCGCGGCACCTACCGGGCCCTCTCCAGCGAGCCGATCGTGCGGCACCTGCGCGAGCTGGGCGTGACCGCGGTGGAGCTGCTCCCGGTCCATCAGGAGGCGAGCGAGCCACGCCTCGCCCGGCTGGGGCTGGTGAACTACTGGGGGTACAGCTCGATCGGCTACTTCTCGCCCGACGTGCGGTTCGCCACGGCGGGCCACGGCGCCCAGGTGGCGGAGTTCAAGCAGATGGTGCGCGAGCTCCACGCCGCCGGCCTCGAGGTGCTGCTGGACGTGGTGTACAACCACACCGCCGAAGGCGGCGCCGACGGGCCCACGCTCGCCTTCCGCGGCATCGACAACGCCTCGTATTACCGGCTCGACCCCGACTGCCCGGCGCGCTACCTCGACTTTACCGGGTGCGGGAACATGCTCGACCTGCGCGGCGGGCCGGCGCTGGAGCTGGCGCTCGACAGCCTGCGCTATTGGGTCGGCCAGATGCACGTCGACGGGTTCCGGTTCGACATCGCGCCGGTGCTGGGGCGGATGGACCCGGGGTTCGATCCCCGGGCCCCGTTTTTCGAGCGGGTGCGGCAGGACCCGCTCCTCGCCGGCGTCAAGCTGATCGCCGAGCCCTGGGACCTGGGACCGAACGGGTATCAGGTGGGCAACTTCCCCCCGGGATGGGCGGAGTGGAATGGAAAGTACCGCGACGGACTGCGCCGCTTCTGGCGGGGTGACACCGGCCGCGTCGGCGAGCTGGCCTCCCGCGTGGCCGGCAGCAGCGACCTGTACGCCGCCGGCCAGCGCGGACCGCTCGCCAGCGTCAACTTCGTGACCTGCCACGACGGGTTCACCTTGCACGACCTGGTGAGCTACGAGCGCAAGCACAACGCCGCCAACGGCGAAGACAACCGCGACGGCAGCGACCACAACCTGAGCCGAAACTGGGGGGTCGAAGGCCCGGCGACGACCACGCAGATCGCGCGGGTCCGCGAGCGGGTCAAGCGGAGCCTGCTCGCCACGCTGGCCTTCTCGCAGGGCGTCCCGATGCTGTCGCACGGTGACGAGGTCGGACGGAGCCAGGCGGGCAACAACAACGCCTACTGCCACGACAGCCCGCTCACGTGGATGCCGTGGGAGCTGGACGAGAGCCAGCGGGCACTGCTCGCCTTCACCCGGCGCGTCTTCGCCCTCCGCGCGGCGACGCCAGCGCTTCGCCGGGAGACCTTCTTCCCCGAATCCCCGGGCGCCGGCGAGGGCCTCACCTGGCTCCGCGCCGACGGGGCGCCGATGACCGCCGCGGACTGGGCCCACGATGGCAACCACGTGGTCGGCATGTCGTTCGACGGGGACGATCCGCTGCTGGTCCTGATGAACGGCGGTGGCCGCTCGCGGGCGGTCGTGTTGCCCGAACGGCGCGCGGCCTGGCATGTCGTGCTCGATACCGCCCACGAGGGCGAGCGCCCCGCCGAGGGGACCGTGACCCTCGCCCCACACTCCCTGGTCCTTCTTCGACAACGCTAGGAGCCGCGATGCGCCTCGATCCCCTCCCACCCGGAAGCCGAATCGGCCTCAGCGACAGAGCAGCCGGACCGCCGGCCGGCGCCCCGTCGAAGGACGACGCGCTCAAGCAGGTCGACGAGTTGACCCAGCGCATCGATCGGCTCCAGGAGGCGCTGTACGCGGAAGGAAAGCGGGCGCTGCTGGTCGTGCTGCAGGGGCGGGACACGGCGGGAAAGGACGGCGCCCTCCGCAAGGTCTTCGGGCCGCTCAACCCTCAGGGGCTGCTCGTGACCAGCTTCAAGGCCCCGACGGCGGTCGAGCTGGCGCACGACTTTCTCTGGCGCGTCCACCAGGCCGTGCCTCCCAAGGGGGCCGTCGGCATCTTCAACCGGTCCCACTATGAGGACGTGCTCGTGGTCCGGGTGCACGAGCTGTTGCCTGAATCCGTCTGGCGTCTCCGGTACGAGCAGATCAACCTGTTCGAGCGGATTCTCACCGACAACGGCGTGACGATTCTCAAGTTCTTCCTGCACATCTCGCGGAAGGAGCAGCTGGAACGCCTGCGGGCGCGACTCGACGATCCCGCGAAGTACTGGAAGTTTTCCGAGGGAGATCTGGTCGAGCGCGACAAGTGGGACGCCTACACGGCGGCGTACGAGGAGGCGCTGGCCCGGACCAGCACGCCGATCGCGCCCTGGTGGGTGGTCCCGGCCGACAAGAAATACCTCCGCGACCTGGTGGTAGCGCAGGTGGTCGCGGAGACGCTCGAGCGCATGGATCCGAAGTACCCGGGCCCGCCGAAGAACCTGGAGGACCTCCGGCGGCGGCTGGCGTGACGGTCAGTTGTTCCCGTCGGGCCCCACGATGATGAACGTGAGGTTGCCCCCCACGTTGACGAACGGCAGCTTGTTGCCCAGCGCGTTCTCCAACGCCAGCTGCAGCCGGGGCTGGGTGGACGAGACGACCACCCCGACCTGCATCCCGGCCGTCTGGCCACCGTTGGGCGGCGAGAAATTCTCCCAGTCGAGCGTGTACTCGTTGCGCTGGAAGGTGAAGCCGGACGGCAGGTACTGCGCCAGGCCGGGCGGGATGACGCCGGGCCCCACCTCGGGCGGCCAGTGTCCGGTCTCGTACCAGGCGCCGTAGGCGGCGATGCGCACGGCCTCGAGATCGCCGGCGGCCTGCGCCGCGCGGGCCCGGTGCGTCAGGTCGATGTACTTGAGGATCGCGAGGCTCGCCAGCAGGCCCAGCACGATCAGCACGGTCATGAGTTCGACGAACGTGAAGCCGTCGCGTCGGCGGATCATTTCGATCTCCGCGAGATGATCTTGAAGCTGTTCCCCACGAACCGCCCCAGCGGCTCGCTCGAGTCGTACGACACCCGCACGTCGCCCGTGTCGGCCTGCAGCTTGTAGACCGTCTTGGCCGGCTCGTAGTCGAGCCCGGCCTCGTGGGCGCCCGCCTCGGCGAGGGTCGCGGGCAGGCGTCCGGTCCGCAGGCGGAATCGCTCCACGTGCTGCGCCGCGTTGGCGACGCTGATGCGCAGGCTGGCTTCGCGGACGACGAGCGACTCGGGCGTGGGCGGGGCGGGGAACACCCAGTCCGGGCGCTCCACATACAGGTAGACGCAGACGAAGACCGTGACGGCGGTGCACACCACCGTCAGCAGGCGGGACGCGCCGTGGCGCCGGCGGGCCTCGGCCTCGGCGCGCTGCGCCTCGCGTTGCTCCGCCTGGGTCTTGAGCACGCTGTCGAAGGCCTCGAGCAGGGCCTTCTTTTCCGGCGACGTGTTGGGCGTGTGCGTCATCGTCAACTGCTCCCCGCGTGGACCCGCCTAGGGCGTCTGGCTCCCCGCGACCGCTTGCTGGACCTGCTCGGGAAAGGCGCGAATGTCGATGGGCTTCGTGATATAGCCGTCGAATCCCGCCTGGAGGGCCCGTTCGCGGTCGCCGTGCATCGCGTGCGCCGTGAGGGCGAGGACGCGCAGGCCCGCATGGGGCGACCGGCGGATCTCGGACAGCAGCGCGAAGCCATCCTTGCCCGGCAGCTGGATGTCCATCAGCACCAGAACCGGCTGCTCCCGCTCGATGGTCTCCAACATGCCGTCGCCACCGCTCAGCCCCACGACCTCGTGCCCGCGCAGGGTGAGCAGCGTCCGGAACAGCTTCATGTTGTCGGGGCTGTCCTCAACGATCAGAATCTTGGACACGATTCACAGCTCCGGGGGCAAAAAGCACGCCAGTGACGGCCTCGGCGAAGCGCCGGCCCGCCGCGGACCAGGCCGCAGGTCGTCCGGCAAGTAGTTGCGCGATCAGGTGTTGATCCGCCTGAGGGCGGCGCGCACCCGAGCGGCCAACGAGTGGGTCTGCACCGCTGTCGTGGCATAGTGCTGCGCCCCGAGATCCAGGGCTTTTTCCTCGCTCTCGCCGGACTGTGCAGTGAGCCCGATGACCGCGAGGCGGTCCAGCAGGGGCATCTCCCCGTCGAGAATCAGGAGGCCGACCCGGCCGCGCTCGATCGGGTCCCGCGGGGTGGGCGCAGGTTCCGTTGAGAATCAGTCGTCATGTCGGTACAATGCGGGCCGACTCATGGCTCGTTCGCCAACGCGGCCACCTCATTCGAGGGGCAGCGGCCTCTCCGTGACTTCCTCGAACGGAATTGATCGTGCGACCAGCGTCGCTGTCGGTGATCGGCCTGGGCGCCATCGGCGGGTCGCTGGCGTGGCAGGCGCGGCTCGCGGGAGTTCCGCGGGTGATCGGCTTCTCGCCGTCGCGTGCGGACGCGGTTCAGGCGCTCCGATCCTCCGCCGTGACCGAGCTGGCCGATTCGGCCGTGAAGGCGGCGCGGGGGGCCGAGCTGGTGGTCCTGGCCGTACCAGCCCACGCCACGCTGGACCTGATCGGTCGGTTGCGCCCCGCCCTTGAGCCGGGCGCGGTGCTGACCGACGTCTGCAGCGTCAAGGGACCGGTGCTGGCCCGGGCCCTGGCGGAGGGCCTCGGCGACCGGTTCGCGGGAGCACACCCGCTGGCCGGAACTCACGGGTCGGGCTTCGGGGCGGCCCGGCCAGACCGACTCCGGGGATGCGTGGTCTACGTGTGCGAGACCGGGGCCCCGGGCGGCGATCGGGTGGGACGCCAGGTCATGCGCTTCTGGGAGCAGGTGCTGGAGGCCCAGCCCGTGCTCATCGATCCGGCGGATCACGATCGCCAGGTCGCCTGGACCAGCCATCTCCCGCAGGCGGTGGCCTCGGCTCTCGCCAAGACGCTCGCCGACCGCGGGCTGGCCGGCGTCTCGTTCGGCAGCGGCGCCCGCGACACCACCCGGCTCGCCGCCAGCAGCCCCGACATGTGGCTCGACATCCTGCGGTACAATCGCGCCGAGGTGGCCGAGGCGCTCGCCGCGACCGAGGGAGGGCTGGCCGAGCTGCGCCGGCTGCTCGCCGCCGACGACGCGGACGGGCTCCGCGCCTATCTCGCGGCGGCCCAGCGGTTCCGGGAGGGGATCGACCGATGATCGTGGGTGGGTCGGTCCGCGTCCCCGGCGACAAGAGCATCACCCATCGCGCGCTGCTCCTGTCCGCGCTGGCGCGTGGCATCAGCCATGTAGGAGGCGCGCTCACGTCGCTCGATGCCCGGAGCTCCGCCCGGGTGCTCCGGCAGCTCGGGGCGGAGGTCTCGCCCCTTCGACCGGACACCGTCGTCACGGTGCGGGGGCGCTCGCGATTCCGCCCGCCCGACGCGGGGCTCGACTGCGGCAACTCGGGGACCACCACGCGCCTGCTGCTGGGGCTGCTCGCCGCGCACCGCTTTCCCGCCACGCTGACCGGCGACCGCTCGCTGCGTCGCCGGCCGATGCGGCGGGTGACCGTCCCGCTGGCCCGGATGGGCGCGCGGTTCGACGAGCGCGACGGCGACGGCCTGCCGCTCACGGTGCGGGGCGGCCCGCTGGTACCTCTGCGGTACGAGTTGCCGGTCTCGAGCGCCCAGATCAAGAGCGCGCTGCTGCTGGCGGGCCTGGCGGGCGGCGTCGGCGTCGAGCTTCGCGAGCCCCAGGGTCGCTCCCGCGATCACACCGAGCGGATGCTTCGGGCTTTCGGCTTTCAGGTGACCGAGGAGAACGGCTGGATTCGGTTCGCGCCGGGCGGCCGGCTGGAGCCGTTCCAGCTCCAGGTGCCCGGCGATCCCTCGTCCGCCGCGTACCTGGTCGGCGCCGCCACGCTCGCCGAGGGCGGGGAGCTCCGCGTGGCGGGCGTGGACGTCAATCCCACGCGGACCGGATTTCTCGCGGTGTTCGAGCGGATGGGTGCAGCGGTGGCCGTCGAGGACGTCACCGAGCACCATGGGGAGCCGGTGGGCGACCTGGTCGTTCGCCCCGCGCGGCTCCGTGGCACCGAGGTGTCCGCCCGGGAGGTTCCGGGATTGATCGACGAGATTCCGCTGATGGCGGCGCTGGCCTCCCGGGCGGAGGGCGTCACGATCTTCCGTGAGGTCGGCGAGCTCCGGGTCAAGGAAAGTGACCGCCTGAATCTGATCGCCGAGAACCTGCGTTCGGTCGGCTGCCGCGCCGACGTCTCGGGGGACGACCTCCACGTGGAGGGCGGCGAGCCGCCGCCGAGGGGGCCGGTCCGGAGTGCCGGCGACCATCGCCTGGCGATGGCGTTCGCGGTGCTCGGCACCGTGCCGGGCGCGCGCATCCGGGTGGACGACATGGCCTGCGCGGCGGTGAGCTTTCCGCGCTTTCCCGAGACGCTGCGCGGGCTCGCGCGACAGGCCCGACCGTGAGGGGACGGGTGATCGCGATCGACGGCCCGTCGGCGTCGGGGAAGTCCAGCACCGCCCGCGCCGTCGCGGAAGCGCTGGGATTCGCGCACCTGGACTCGGGCGCGCTCTATCGGGGTGTGACCCTGGTGGCGCTCAGGGAGTCGGCGAGGCGGGGACGGGCGCACGAGAATCCGCTCGAGGTGCTGGATCCCGAGACGGTGCTGCGTGCGGCCGAGAACCGCGGGCTCATGCTGCAGCCCGACGGCGCCGGCTTCGCGGCCTACCTCGAGGGCGAGCCAGTGGACGCCGAGATCCGAGGCGCGCGGGTGACCGGCTGCGTCTCGGCCGTCTCGGCGGTCCCCGTGGTCCGCGAGTGGATCAACACCCGGCTCAGGGCCATGGTCCGCGCCGGCCGTGACGTCGTGGTGGACGGGCGGGACATCGGGACCGTCGTGTTTCCCGACGCCGACCTCAAGATTTTCCTCACCGCCTCACCCACCGTTCGGGCCGGCCGGCGGATCAATCAGCGCGGCGCGGACGCCGATCCCACGCTGCTCGAGGCCGAAGCGGCCGCCCTGGCTGCCCGGGACCACGCCGACTCGACCCGCCAGACGGCGCCCCTCCGGCCCGCGGACGACGCGGTCCTGGTGGACACCTCCACGCTGGCCTTCCCCGAGCAGGTCGACTACATCGTGGCCCTGGCCGGTCCGATCGTGGGCCGTCGATAGGCACCAAACTGTTGTGGCACCTTGCGTTGGCAGGGTGCCGGGTTTATCCTACGTGGCTTGCTCCGCCGGCACTTCGGTCGGCGGGGATTGTCACCCTCTCCCGCGGCTCAGGCGGCGCGGTAGTCACAAAGGACGGCCAGCAGCGCATGCTCGATCAACTTCAACCCTCGACCAACGACCAGTTCATCTCCCCCACCGGCCTCCGCGTCCGGCAAGACCTCTACGACGAAGACTACTCCGACGAAGACTACGAGCAGATGCTCTCGATGTACGAGGGCACCATGGCGCAGATCGTCGAGGGTGAGATCGTCAAGTCCAAGGTGCTCCGCGTAACCGACAACGCGGTCATCCTCGACGTCGGCTTCAAATCGGAAGGCTCGGTCCCGCTCGACGAGTTCAAGGACCCCCAGTCGCTCAAGGAAGGCGACGAGGTGGAGGTCTTCCTCGAGCACCTCGAGGACCAGGAGGGCGCGGTCGTCCTCTCGAAGAAGAAGGCCGACTTCATGCGGGTCTGGGAGAAGATCCGCGTGGCCCACGAGAGCGATCAGCCGGTCGAAGGCACGCTGGTCAAGAAGATCAAGGGCGGCGTGGTGGTGAACCTGATGGGCGTCGACGCGTTCCTGCCCGGCAGCCAGATCGCGCTCCGGCGGGTGCCCAACATCGACGAGCTCCTCGGGCAGACCTACGAGTTCAAGATCATCAAGCTCAACAAGCGCCGGCGGAACATCGTCGTGAGCCGCCGCGTGATTCTCGAGAACGAGCGGGCCCACAAGCGTGAGCACCTGATGAAGGAGCTCGCCGTGGGCCAGGTGCGGAAGGGCGTGGTCAAGAACATCACCGACTTCGGGGCGTTCATCGATCT
>JBOHSB010000159.1:0-6144 GCA_050733015.1 Gemmatimonadales bacterium | reverse complement strand
GAGCGTGAGCGGTGCGGCGGTGGTGGAGCTGCTTCGCTCGCTCGAGCGGATGGAGGCCGACCTGGCCGAGATGCGGGCCGAGGTCGAGCGCATGCGGCGGCACCTGTGCGCCGACACCACGGCCCAGGTGCAGCGGCCTCCACGCTGATGCCCATGGCGACGGCCGATCTCTGCGACGAGTTCGGTGCCGAGGTCCGCGTGGCCGAGCCGCTCTTTCGGGACTGGGGCGGCTCGGTTGCTTTCGCGGGTCCGGTGGAAACCGTCCGCGTGTTCGAGGACAATGCGCTGGTGCGGCGGGTGCTCGAATCACCCGGCCGGGGGCGGGTACTGGTGGTGGACGGCGGCGGCTCGCTCCGCTCGGCCCTGGTGGGCGGCAACCTGGCGGCGCTGGCACACCGAAACGAGTGGACCGGCCTGCTGGTGCACGGCTGCGTCCGCGACACCGAGGAGCTCCAGTCCGTGGCCATCGGCGTGAAGGCCCTCAACGCGGTGCCTCGGAAGAGCGGGAAGACCGGGGCGGGAGAGCAGGGCGTTCCGGTGACCTTCGCCGGGGTGACGTTCACCCGCGGGTGCCATCTGTATGCCGATCGGGACGGCGTCGTCGTGGCCGACCGGGACCTGCTGACGCGGGCGGAAGGGTGGTAGGACGAAGGACGGAAGGACGGAAGGACGAAAGGACGGAACGACGAAAGGGACGATAACTCCAACTGGGTCCGCTTGTCCTTCCGTCTTCAAACGCGAATGGCCCGTCCGGAACGGACGGGCCATTCGACAAAGAGGTGGTAGATCGCCCCCTGAGTTTACGAAGACAGGCCGATGTGCCTGCTCCACCCTTCTTCGACCTACCACTTTCCGGTTGAAGTCGCTCGACTTCTCGGTCTCTTCTAGTGGCAAGTAGGGTGCCACCTCGTCCTTCCACCTAAAGCATTATCCAATAGTCATTTACCAGGCTGCGCGAAGTTGCGCATGACGGCTCGTTTTCGTCGAGCTTTCATACACTTTCTACTTCACGCTCGTAACCCCTTTGCCTCCAATCACTTCCTTGCCTGTCGAACTCTTTGACGGCAGCGATTCCTTTTCACCCTTGAGATAGTCGCCCGCGTCCGGCTCGGGATCATCACGCCACAGGGTGAGGATGTAGGCCCCGACCGCCACCAGGATCACCGAGGTGAGCTGCGCGAGGGTGAACGGGCCCAGAAAGCGATCATCCTTGGCTCGGAGGAACTCGATCAGGAAGCGCTCGACCCCGGCGAACACTAGGTAAGCCCCGAACAACCATCCGATCGGCCGCGGGCGCCGCCTCCACGCCCACAGCACGGAGAAGGCGGCGAGCATGAGAGCGGTCTCGTACAGCTGCGTCGGATGCACGGCGAGCACGGTGGAGGGATCAATGCCCGGTGGCACCGGTACCCCGAACAGGTGCTGCAGGTTGCCCGCCGTGGAGGGCGGTAGGCCCTGGGGGAACTTCACCGCCCATGGCAGGCTGGTGGGCCGGCCGTAGTCGTCGTTCACCAGGAAGCAGCCGATCCGGCCCAGCGCGTAGGCGGCGGCGAGCGCCGGCGCGACCAGCTGCATGGTCCAGCGCAGTGGCACCCGCAGCCGCCAGCCGTTGAGGATCACGGCGAGCGTGCCGCCGAGGAAGCCGCCATACCAGACGAAGCCACCGCGCTCGAACAGGGTGCCCGGGTCGCGGGTCAGGGCCACGTACCACAGCTTGGCGCCGATGACCCCGCCGACCACCGCCGCGGCGATGATGTCGGCCGAATAGTCCTCGGCCAGCCGGCGGCGCCGGAGCTCCAGCGTGACCAGCCAGCCGCCGGTGAGGAACGCCACCATCATCATGAGGCCGTAGCCGGTGAGCTCGTGCGGGAAGAACGGCAGCGGGATCTTGAAGGGATAGATCGTCACGCGTCGGGTCCGGAAACGGGAAGTGGGGCCACGAGGCCCGGGAGCGGCAGGTCGTCGCGCGGCTCGAGGTCCCAGCCGCTGCGCTCTCCGCGGGCGAGGCGCCACGCGCCCGCGGCGGCGATCATCGCGGCGTTGTCGGTGTTGAGCCGGGGTGAAGCTACGCTCACCCGCGCCCGCCCCGCCAGATGGTTCCGCATGCGCGCCACCAGGGCGCGATTGCAGGCGACACCGCCGCCGATCATCGCGGCCGGATAGCCCAGGGCCTCGACCGCGTGCGCCGTCTTCGCCACCAGCACCTCGTTCACCGCGTCCTGGAACGCGTACGCGATGTCCGCGCGGTCCGCCGGCGTCAGGGCCGGCGTGTCGCCGTCCGCGATGGGCCGCACGGCCCGGAGCACCGCGGTCTTGAGCCCACTGAAGGAGAATGCGTACCGGTTGGGACCGTCGCGGGCGAGCTCCTGCAGCATCGGACGGGGAAACCGGAACCGCCCCGGCCGGCCCTCACGCGCGAGGCGCTCGATCGGCGCGCCGCCCGGATAGCCCAGCCCGAGCAGCTTGGCCACCTTGTCGAACGCCTCGCCGGCCGCGTCGTCGAGCGTCTGCCCGAGCAGCCGGTACTCGCCCCAGGCGGGCACGTCGAGCAGCATGGTGTGTCCGCCGCTCACCAGCAGTCCTACGAACGGCGGCGCCAGCTCGCGGTCTTCCAGCGTCGGGGCGAACAGGTGCCCCTCCAGGTGGTTCACGCCGAGGAACGGCCGATCGAGGCTGAACGCCAGCGTCTTGCCGTACATCACCCCGACCAGCAGCGCGCCGACCAGTCCCGGGCCGGCGGTGACGGCGATGCCGTCGAGCTCGCCCAGCCCGATGCCCGCGTCCGCCAGGGCGCGGTCCACGACCGATCCGATCGCCTGCACGTGGGCCCGGCTGGCCAATTCGGGCACCACGCCGCCGAAGATCCGGTGCACGTCCTGGGACAGGATCGAGAGCCCGGCGATCTCGGCGACGCCGTCGTTCTGGCGCAGGACCGCGGCGGAGGTCTCGTCGCACGAGGTCTCGATGCCCAGGACCCACTCAGCCATCGCGGCTCCGGCGGAGGAGGGTTACACTGTCGGGAACCGCCGTCGCGTCGATCCCCGCGGGGGCGAGCACCCGGAGCGGGACGCGGGCGGGCGGAGTACCGGACCAGTCCACCACCACCGGCACGCTGTCCCTCGCGAGCCCGCTCAGCCGGCTGGCCGCGCCGCGGACGTGCACGTCGACTGTGGCCTGCTCCGGTCGCGCCGACGCCGCGAGCTCGCTCGACAACCGTACGGGAATGCCGCGCAGCGTGCGCTCGCCCTCCGCCTCGACATCCACCCGCACGGTCACCTCGGCGGGCACGGCCCGCACCCGTCCGAACCCCGACGTATCCAGCGCGAGCGTCTCCTCCACCGGCCCATCCGCCTGGGCCACTTCGAGCGGGATGGTGCGCGCCGAGTCGATGTGGGTGAGGTCCTCGCGCGGGCCCAGGAGCCGCACGGTCCCGGGCATGACGGCGATGGCGCTGAGTACGTGGCCCGTCTCGGGCGGCAAACGGACCACGGCGCGGACGGGGACCACGCGCTGGAAGGTCGAGTCGAGCTGCACCGCCACCGACCGCGGCTGCACGTCCTGCACGTGGACGTCCACGCCGCGGGGAAGCTCCAGGTCGCCCGGGCCCAGGTCCACCCGCACCTCGTCTGCGGCGGTCGTGTCCGCGATGACGCGGGTGATGTGTATGGGCGTGGCGGAAAGCTTGAGCAGCTCGCGCCGCGGACCGGCCACGAGCGCGCGCACCGGCCCATCGATCCGGAGCACGGTACGGCCCGCGGGCGGCTGCACCGTCATGTCCACCGGCACGAAGGTGCTCGCGGGCTCCTCCCCGGCGGCCAGGAACCAGAGGAAGACCGACAGGCCCAGCGAGGTGAGCTTGAGCGGCAGGTCCGCGGTCAGTGCCCGGCGGAGACTCACGTCACGTGCCGGGCTCGTCGAGCAGGCGCTCGACCAGCGCGCGGTTGGCCGGCGAGCTCCAGTCGTGCGCCCCGATCACCCGCTTGACGATGACTCCGTGCCGGTCGAGCAGGAAGCTCTCCGGGACGCCCGTGGTCTGGTATAGCTGCTGAATGCGGGTCGAGCGGTCCTGCAGCAGGTCGAAGCTCAGGTTCAACCCCTGGCCGAACTTGCGCACGTCCTCCGGGGGACCCTCGTCGACGCTCACGGCGGCGATCGCGAACCCGCGTGGGGCGAGCGCGGTGTAGAGCTGCTCCATGGCCGGCATCTCGACCCGGCAGGGCACGCACCACGTGGCCCAGATGTTCACCAGGGTCACCTTGCCGCGGTACCGCTCGCGCAGCGAGACCGAATCGCCGCTGGCGAGGTCGACGGCATGGAACTCGGGCGCGGTGGCGCCCACCTGCACCGGCGCCACCTCGCTGCCCACCCGGGTCAGGATGGTGGCGCCGGCGGCTACACCCCCGACGATCAGTCCGACGAAGATCCATTGCTTTGACATGGTGTCCTCATACCCTCGCGGCGCAGCGCCGCGCGAGGTCGCGCACGGCGGCGGCGGGGTCGGGCGCGCCGAACACCGCGGTGCCGGCGACGAAGGTGTCCGCGCCGGCGCCCCAGGCGTCGGCGATGGTGTCGGTGGTGATCCCGCCGTCCACCTCGAGCGCGGCCTGCGACCGGCGGCCGTCGAGCAGGCCGCGAACCCGGCGGATCTTGTCGGTGGCGCCCGGCAGGTAGGATTGTCCCCCGTACCCCGGGTTGACCGACATCACGAGCACGAGGTCGAGATCGGGCACGACCTCCTCGATGAGATCGAGCGGCGTCGCGGGATTGAGCGCGAGCCCGGCCCGCATCCCGTGCTCGCGCACCGCCGCGAGCTGGCGCTGGACGTGGACCGTCGCCTCGGGGTGGAAGGTGAACATGGTCGCGCCGGCATCCGCGTATTCCGCGATGTAGTTCTCGGGCTGCTCGACCATGAGGTGCACGTCGAGCGGCCGGTCGGTGATGCGCCGCAACGCGCGGATCATCGGGGCGCCGAAGGTGAGGTTGGGCACGAAGTGACCGTCCATCACGTCCACGTGAATCCACTCCGCGCCCCCGGCCACCGCCTGCTCCACCTGCTCGCGGAGCCGCCCCAGATCGGCGCTCAGGACGCTGGGGGAGATCCGGGCGCTCACGAGCCGCCTCCCGGCGGCCCGCTGACCACCAGGTCCACGGCGGAGCCGCGCGGCCGCCCGTTGCCGGGGGCGGGGCGCGTTGCGATCACCACGCCCGCCTCCGGGTCGCCCCCGCGCACCGTGTCCACCCGTCCCACCTTCACGCCGGCGGCCATCAGCACCTTTTCTGCGGTGGGCAGCGCGAACCCGATCACGTCAGGTACCGTCGCCGGCGCCGGGCCGCCGCTCGGCGCGAGCTGCACCACGGCGTTGGGCAGCACCGCCGTTCCCGGGGGCGGATCCTGCCACACGACGCCACCGCGAGGCACCGACGTGCTGGGCCGCTCGCCTTCGACGCGCGACCGGAACCCGGCCTTCGTGATCGCCGCCCGGGCTTCGTCCAGCGGCCGGCCGAGCACCCGTGGCACGGCGTGCTCGTCGCCTGAAGCCGAGCCCGGCGTGATCCAGTAGGCGGAGACGACGTACCCGACCACGAAGGTGAGCGCGACCAGGCCGAGGTCGCGCGCGAACCGGCCCCCCGGGGCGTGGCGCAGGGAGCCGAACGTCGGCTCGGTGTGCCGGCGCATCCTCATGCGCTCGCCCACCCGAAGGCCTGGCTCATCGCGCGCGCCGGAGCCGCGCCGCGAACGCGCCGTCCATGTGATGCCGCTGGGGCAGGATCATCAGGTCTCCGTCTGCTGAGGTGAGCGCCGCGGGAAACGTCTGGTTCGCCTCCCGCCCGAAGTCGGAGTGACGCTCCAGGAACGCCTCGACCTGCTGCTCGTTCTCCTCGGGTTCGATCGAGCAGGTGCTGTAGAGCAGCAGCCCGCCGGGCGCCACCACCGTGGCGACCGCGTCGAGCAGCCGGGCCTGTCGGCGCGCGAGGGCAGCGAGCGCGTCCGAGGTGACCCGCCACCTGGCGTCGGGGTGGCGGGCGAACGTGCCGGTCCCGAGGCAGGGCGCGTCCACCAGCACGGCGCTCACCGGCCGGACCGGCGGCCGCCGCGCGTCGGCGACGACCGGGTGCTCGCGGCCGCTGCCCGCGCGTCGGATG
>JBOHSB010000158.1:0-7941 GCA_050733015.1 Gemmatimonadales bacterium | reverse complement strand
GGATGAAGTCTCTCGTCGGGATGAAGTCTCTCGTCGGGATGAAGATTCGAAGGCGATGACCCCGGACCGAGGAACAGCCACATGACCGACCGCATCCACAACTTCAGCGCCGGCCCCGCCGTGCTGCCCGAGCCCGTCCTCCGCAAGGCGCAGGAGGCCATCTGGAACGTGGCCGGCAGCGGCATCGGCATCATGGAGCACAGTCACCGCGGCAAGGTGTTCGACAGGATCCTCGCCGAGGCCGAGGCCAACTGCCGCTCGCTGGCCGACATCCCCGACGACTACGCGGTGCTGTTCCTGCAGGGCGGCGCATCGCTCCAGTTCTCGATGGTGCCGATGAACTTCCTGCCCGTCGACCGCACCGCCGACTACCTCAACACCGGCGTCTGGTCGCAGAAGGCGATCAAGGAAGCCAAGATCCTGGGTGGCAAGGTGCACATCCCCGCCAGCAGCGAGGCCACCAACTTCGACCGGATCCCGAAGGCGGACGAGATCAAGTACTCCCCCAGCCCGGCCTACGTCCACCTCACGACCAACAACACGATCTTCGGGACTCAGTGGAAGAGCGAGCCCGCGGTTCCCTCGGGCGTGCCACTCGTGGCCGATACCTCGAGCGACATGTTCAGCCGTCCGATCGACATCCGGAAGTACGCCCTGATCTACGCCGGGGCCCAGAAGAACCTGGGCCCGTCGGGCACGGTGCTGGTGATCATCCGGAAGGACCTGGCGGAGACCGGCCCGAAGACGCTGCCGACCATGCTGCAGTACCGCACGTTCATCGCGGAGAACTCGCTCTACAACACGCCGCCGACGATGGGGATCTACCTGGTGGGCGAGGTGTTCAAGTGGATTCAGTCGCAGGGCGGGCTGGCCGGCATGGCCGAGCACAACGCGGCCAAGGCCAAGCTGCTGTACGACTACATCGACGCGAGCGACTTCTTCCGCGGCACGGTGCAGGCGGACAGCCGCTCGCTGATGAACGTGTGCTTCCGTGCGCCCACCGAGGAGCTCGAGACCAAGTTCATCGGCGAGGCCACCAAGCGCGGGCTCGACGGGCTCAAGGGGCATCGGAGCGTGGGCGGCATGCGGGCGAGCATCTACAACGCGTGCCCGCGGGCGGCGGTCGAGGCGCTGGTGGCGTTCATGAAGGAATTCGAGCAGGCGAACCGCGGGGCGGCGGTGGGAGCGGTGCGGGGGTAGAGCTTTAGGGCTTCACCACGGAAGCACGGAGGACACGGAGACGGCACGGAGGAGGCAGGTGGTGAACAGCACACCCGCAAAAGTCCTTGCTTGTTCCGTGCTCCCTCCGTGTCTTCCGTGCTTCCGTGGTGACCGCTCCGGACGCATCCGAGAGCTGACCCGTCTCTGCTGGTCGCCTACGCCGACGCGGCGAGGGTCCGCACCAGCTCGTCGTTCGTCTTGTTCCGCTTGAGGTCCGTCAGCAGGTCGTTCATCGCGTTGATCGACGCCATGCCCGCGATACGCTGGCGCAGCAGGCGACTCACCGCCAACGCCTCCTGCGACAGCAGCAGCTCCTCCCGCCGCGTGGCGCTCGAGACCAGGTCGATCGCCGGGAAGATGCGGCGCTCGGCCAGCTCGCGACTCAAGACCAGCTCGCTGTTGCCCGTCCCCTTGAACTCCTCGAAGATCACCTGGTCCATCCGGCTGCCCGTGTCCACCAGCGCCGTAGCCATGATGGTGAGCGAGCCGCCCCCCTGCGCCTGGTCGATCTTGCGCGCGCTGCCGAGGAAGCGCTTGGGGCGCTCGAGGGACTGGGCGTCGAGCCCGCCCGACAGGGTGCGGCCCGTGCCCTTCTCCACCGTGTTGTACGCCCGCGCGAGCCGCGTGAGGGAGTCCACGATGATCACCACGTCCTCGCCCAGCTCGACCCGGCGCCGGGCCCGCTCGAGCGTAAGCTCCGCGATCGTGACGTGCTGCTGCGCCGGGTTGTCGAAGCTCGAGGCGATGACCTCGCCGATGCCCAGCGCCTCCATCTCGAACACTTCCTCGGGCCGCTCGTCCACCAGCAGCACGAACAGCGTCGCCTGGGGGTAGTTGGCGGCGATCCCCTCCGCGATGGATTGGAGCACCATCGTCTTCCCCGCCTTGGCCGGGGCCACGATCAGCGCGCGCTGGCCCTTGCCGAACGGGCACAGGATGTCGATCACCCGGTTGGTGAAGTCCGGCTGGCCCTGGCGCACCAGCCCGCACTCGAGCCGGAGCTGTTCGTTGGGGTGGATGGCGCCGAGGCGGGAGAACTCGGGACGGGGCTTGAGATCGGCCGGCGGGCGGCCGAGCACACTGGTGACCCGCTCGAGGGTCGGGCCGTGACCCTTGCCGCCGGGGCGGGTATCGCCGTCGATCTCGTCGCCCGGGCGGAGCTCGTACTGCCGGATGGTCCGCTCGCCCACGTGGACGTCGCCGCGCTCGGGCAGGTAGCCGGCCTCGCGGCGCCGGAGGAAGCCGTTGCGACCCGCCAGCTCGAGGACGCCCTGCATCAGGCGGCGTCGGCCACGGAGCGCTTGATCCGATAGAGGATTGCGGTGAGGCCCTGCGTGCGGGTCATGCCCAGCGTCTCGCTCAGGCCGAGCTGGTCGAGCAGGTCGTCGGGGACCCGGGCGACGTCGGCGGGGGTGGCGCCATCGAGGCTCCGGGCCAGCAGGGAGATGAAGCCGCGCACGGTCGGGGACTCGGGCGGGACGTCGGCGTGGATGTGGACCTTGCCCTGGTCCAGTTCAACCCAGAGGAACACCGGCGTCTGGCACTCGGGCACCCGGTGCTCGCCGCGGACCTTCTCTTCCTGATAGCGCTCGGGGAGCGGCGGTAGCTTGCGCGAATAGTCCAGCAGCGTCTCGAGGCGCGTGGTGCGCTCGGCGGCCTTGAACCGCGGGATGAGGCTATCGAGCGATGGCATGGCTGGTCGGCGCCTAGCTGGAGGTTCCGGTCGATCGCGGCAGTTTCCGCATCAGGGAATTCTGTCACGATCCTGGGCTCGAAGGTACCCCCAATGATAGCGTCATGGGCCCGGACCCTCGCGGAGGGTGCGATCGCCCGCCACCGCGCCCGGTCTCGGCGGATGCCCGGGTGGCGCGCGGCCGGTTCCGCCACCAACACCCGCCCGGCTCGGGTTCGGGGCATCTCGCCAGGTTCGGATCCGGGGGATATCGTAGCTTATGACCCTCTTCATCACGTTGCGCCGGGCATGCCTGATCGCGCTGATCGCCGCTTCGCCCGTGGCGGCCCAGGCCGGCCGCCTGGGAACCATCAGCTTCCCCAACTCGGGGACGAAGGCGGCCCAGCGGCCCTTCATCCGCGGGGTCCTGCTGCTCCACAGCTTCGAGTACGAGGACGCCGCGACGGCGTTCCGCCAGGCCCAGCGCCTCGATCCGGGCTTCGCGCTGGCCTACTGGGGCGAGGCGATGACCTGGACCCACCCGATCTGGGACCAGCAGAACGTCGATTCGGCCCGCGCCGTCCTCGCACGCCTGGCGTCCAACCCGGAACTGCGGCGCTTGCGCGCCCCGACGCCGCGGGAGCGCGGGTATCTGGAGGCGGTCGAGATCCTCTACGGGGACGGGACCAAACCCAGGCGCGACACCCTGTATTCGGCAGCGATGGCGCGGCTCAGCGAGGCCTATCCGAGGGATCTCGAGGCCAAGGCGTTCTACGCGCTGTCGCTGATGGGTCTGAGCCAGGGCACCCGGAACGTGCCGACCTACATGCGCGCCGGGGCCCTTGCCGAGGACGTGTTCCTGGCCAATCCCGACCATCCGGGCGCGGCGCACTACATCATTCACGCCTTCGACGACGCGGTGCACGCGCCCCTCGGCCTGCGGGCCGCGCGGGCGTATGCCCGGATCGCGCCCGGCGCCGCGCACGCCCAGCACATGACCAGCCACATCTTCGTGTCGATGGGCATGTGGGACGAGACGGTGGACGCGAACGTCTTCGCCCTGGGTCCGGACCGGTCGAAGTACACCGCCAACCACTACTCCGCCTGGTTGGACTATGCCTACCTCCAGCAGGGCAGGCTGGCCGCCGCGCGGGAGCTGCTGGAGACCGCACGTGGCAACCTGGGCACGCCCCCCAAGCCGCACTTCCTCGGGTCGCTCGTGGGGATGCGGGCGCACTACCTGGTGGTGAGCGAGCGGTGGACCGACTCGAGCGCGGCATGGCCGATGGACACCACAGGGTGGCCGGTGGCCCAGGCCATGGACGCCTTTGCCCTGGGGTACGCCGCCCTCCACCGCAAGGATCGAGCTGAGGTCGACGCGCAGCAGCGCCGCCTGGGCGCGTTGGCTGCGCGCCAGCCGAATCCGGAGGAGGACGACGGCGACCTCCAGGTCGCGGCCGTGCTCGAGAAGGAGTTGCGCGCGGCAACCCGGGCGGCCGACGGCGCGGTCGACGAGGCGGTGACCCTGCTCCGCGACGCGTCGACGATGGAGGAGGGCATGCCGCCGGCCTTCGGCCCGCCCGACGTGGTGAAGCCCGCACCCGAGCTGCTCGGCGAGCTGCTGCTGGCGCAGGGCAAGGCGGCGGACGCCCAGCAGGCGTTCGCCCGCGCCCTGGCGCTCGCACCGCGCCGCTCCTTGTCCCTGCTGGGTCTCGCCCGGGCCGCGACCGCCGCCGGCGATACCGTCGTTGCCGACCAGGCCTCCGCCGACCTGCGGAGCATCTGGCGCCATGCCGACGCCGACCTCGCGCGGCCGTCGGCCCAGGCGCGCTGACGGCGTGTGCTCCCGCGGGTCGCCCGGAGCGCCGCGGAGCCCGCGGTGAGGATCTGCTGCTTGAACGCACCAGCTCACCCGTGCACCCGGCGAGCCCATCCCATCCGCCGGACCGCGCCCGGGCCGCCGCCGGGACGCATGCGCAAGGCCGCGCTTGACGAACCCGGCTCCGCGCCTGTATAACTATTCATGGTCATGCAAACCCCACGCGCCCTCGGCATTATTCCCACTCCGCTCACCCCGAGAGGCGCGCCGGCACGCAGGTAAGCAGGACCGATCCACTCAGCCACCGCGGCCTCTCCCCGGAGAGGCCGCTTCGTTTTTCCGGAGCGCTGGCATGACGCTGCACCTCTACGACACCACCCTGCGCGACGGCACCCAGCGCGAAGGGCTCTCTCTGTCGGTCGACGACAAGGTGAAAATCGCTCGCGCGCTCGACCGGCTGGGCATCAGCTACATCGAGGGTGGCTGGCCGGGGTCGAATCCCAAGGACGCCGAGTTCTTCCGGCGGATGCGGGAGACGCCGCTCGAGCGCGCGCGGATCGCGGCCTTCGGCAGCACCCGGCGGGCCGGCGTGCGATGTGAGGACGACGCGAACCTGCGCGCCCTGGTGGAGGCGGAGACGCCGGTGGTGACGCTGGTGGGGAAGAGCTCGACGCTGCACGTGGAGCGGATCCTCGAGACCACGCGGGACGAGAACCTGCGGATGATCGGCGAGAGCGTCGCGTTCCTCAAGCGGCTGGGCCGCGAGGTGGTCTACGACGCCGAGCACTTCTTCGACGGCTACCGACTCGACCGGGCCTACGCCCTCGATACCCTCGCCGCCGCCGCGGAGGCCGGGGCCGATTGCCTGGCCCTGTGCGACACCAACGGCGGCGAGCTGCCCGACGTCGTCGCCGAGCGCGTGGCCGAGGTGCGGGCGCAGCTCCCGACCCCGGTCGGCATCCACCCGCACAACGACGCCGGGCTCGCCGTGGCCAACGGGCTGGCCGCGGTGCGCGCCGGCTGTGTGCAGGTCCAGGGCACGATCAACGGCTACGGCGAGCGCTGCGGCAACCTGGATCTCGTGCCGCTGGTGGCGACGCTCGAGCTCAAGCTCGGCGTCCGGGTGCTGCCCGCGGGCGCGCTCCGGCGCCTCACCGAGATCAGCCAGTTCGTGGCCGCGGTGGCCAACCAGCACCCCGATCCCCACGCGCCGTACGTCGGCCGGAGCGCGTTCGCCCACAAGGGAGGCATCCACGTCGCGGCCATCGCCAAGCTGGCGGAGAGCTACCAGCACGTGGACCCGGCCGCGGTGGGGAACGAGATGCGGGTGGTGGTGAGCGAGGTGGCCGGGCGGCGGAACGTCCGGCTCCGCGCCGAGGCGCTGGGGCTCCCGGCCGGCGAGACCGAGGGGTCCGTGCTGCAGCGGATCAAGGAGCTGGAGCACCAGGGCTTCCAGTTCGAGGCCGCCGAAGGGTCGTTCGAGATGCTGCTGCGCCGGGCCGCGCCGGGGTACCGGCCCCCATTCGAATTGGAGGATTTCACCGTCATCGTCGAGAAGCGCGGCGGCGGCGGGAGCCGGGCGCAGGCGACGGCGCGGGTCCGGGTCGGCGGCGAGATGATGCTCACCGCGGCTGACGGCGAGGGCCCGGTGAACGCCCTCGACCGGGCCGTGCGGAAGGCACTGCTCCCGCATTACCCGGCGCTGGCAGAGGTGCATCTGGTGGACTACAAGGTGCGGATCGTAGACGAGCACCTGGGAACGGGCGCGCGGCCCCGGGTCGTCATCGAGTCAGCCCGCGGGGCCGAGCGCTGGAGCACGGTGGGGTGCTCCGAGAACATCATCGAGGCGAGTTGGCTGGCGCTGTGCGATGGGTTGGAGCTGCCGCTCCTGCGAGACGCGGACCGGGAAGCGCGGAAGGAGCGGGAGGCCGGCGCCGCCTGACCCGGCCGACCCAGATCGCGGTCATCGTCCGCATGACGTTGCGGACGCACCGCGGTCACGCATGGCTGCCCGCTGGCTCGGCGGCCGCCTCCGATTCCAGCAGCTCGCGCTTCCGCTCGATGCCCCACCGGTACCCGCCGAGCCCGCCGTCCTCCCGGACCACGCGGTGGCACGGGATCACCACCGCCAGCTTGTTGCTCGCGCAGGCGCGGGCCACCGCGCGCGCCGCGGTGGGGCGGCCCAGGTCACGGGCGATCTCCGCGTACGATCGCGTGGCCCCGCGGGGAATTCCTTGGAGCGCGCTCCACACCTGCCACTGGAACGCCGTGCCGCGCACGTCGAGCGGCAGGCGTTCGGCCTCGTCGCCGGCGAGCCGGGCCACGACCGCCCCGGCCCACGGCCGCAGCTCGTCGTCGGACCGCTCGATCTGCGCGGCCGGGAACTCCCGCCGGAGTCCGGCCTCGAGCCCCGCGGCAGTCGCGCCGATGGTGACCGAGCACAGCCCGCGATCGGTGGCCGCGACCAGCACCGTGCCGAGCGCCGTGTCCACCGTGGTGAACCGGATGCGGACTCCGCGCCCGCCCCGCTGGTAGGAGCCCGGCGTCATGCCGAGCCGGCGCCGGCTGTGATCGTAGGCCCGGCTGGGAGAAGAGTAGCCCGCGTCGTAGGTGGCCCGGGACACCGTCTCTCCGGCCTTGAGTCCGGCCTTCATCCGCTCCATCCGCCGCGACCCGGCGTAGGCCCGGGGCGACATGCCGGTCACCCGCTTGAACGTCCGCTGCAGGTGGTACGGGCTCAGGCCCACCGCGCGGCCCAGCCGGTCGAGCGTGACGGTCTCGTCCAGGTGCTGGTCGAGATAGCGCTGAGCCTCCCGCACCCGGCGGACCGCGTCGGTTTCCAGGTCTCTCGGGTGGCACCGGCGGCACGCACGGTACCCCTCGGCCTCGGCCGCGTCGGGCGTGGAGAAGAAGCTGACCTGGCGGCGGTTGGGCCGCCGGGACGGGCAGGAGGGCCGGCAGTAGATCCGGGTGGAAGCCACGGCGTAGACAAACCGCCCATCGGCGGTCGCATCGCGCTCGAGGACCGCGGTCCAGCGGCCGGCATCGGCCAGGGAGACGTCGAGGATCATGCGAGGGATGGTAGCACCCAGTCGGGGGTCCGGCTACTCGAATCTTGCGGTCGAACTTCCGCAGCCTCGTCATCCCGAGCACGACCTCCTCATCCCGAGCACAGCCTCGTCATCCTGAGCTTAGCCTCGTCATCCCGAGCGAAGCGAGGGACCTTGCC
>JBOHSB010000157.1:0-6247 GCA_050733015.1 Gemmatimonadales bacterium | reverse complement strand
CTTCATTCCCGCAGACTATGCCGGGAACTGCTTCATCGGCTTCGCGATCGGCGAATCGCTGGGCGCGGCGGCGTTGCGCGTTGCGGGGGGCATCTTCACGAAGATCGCCGACATCGGCTCGGATCTGATGAAGATCGCGTTCAAGATCAAGGAAGACGACGCGCGCAACCCGGGCGTGATCGCGGATTGCACCGGCGACAACGCGGGCGACTCGGTTGGTCCGTCGGCCGACGGCTTCGAGACCTACGGGGTCACCGGCGTCGCGCTCATCACCTTCATCCTGCTGGCGGTGACCGATGCCTCGGTGCAGGTCCAGCTGCTGGTCTGGATCTTCGCCATGCGCATCATGATGGTCATCGCGGCGGCGTTGTCGTACTTCATCAACGAGGCGGTGGCGCGGAGCAAGTATGAGACCGCGCCCAAGATGAACTACGAGGCACCGCTCACCACGCTGGTCTGGCTCACCTCGATCGTGTCGGTGGTGCTGACCTACGTGGTCTCGAAGCTGCTGATCCCCGATGTGGGCGGCGATCCGTCGCTGTGGTGGAAGCTGTCGACGGTCATCACCTGCGGCACGCTCGCCGGGGCCATCATCCCCGAGCTGGTGAAGGTGTTCACATCGATGGACAGCCGGCACGTGCGCGAGGTCGTCACCAGCTCGCGCGAGGGGGGCGCGTCGCTCAACATCCTGTCGGGTTTCGTGGCGGGCAATTTCAGCGCGTTCTGGCTGGGGCTCACCATCGTCATCCTGATGGGGATCGCGTTCGGCGTCAGCACGCTCGGCCTCGGGAGCCTCATGCTCGCGCCGGCGGTGTTCGCGTTCGGCCTCGTGGCGTTCGGCTTCCTCGGCATGGGGCCGGTGACTATCGCGGTGGACTCCTATGGCCCGGTCACCGACAACGCCCAGTCGGTGTACGAGCTCTCTACCATCGAGCAGATCCCGGGCATCGAGGCCGAGATCAAGCGCGACTTCGGCTTCACGCCCGAGTTCGAGGCGGCCAAGCAGCACCTGGAGGAGAACGACGGAGCGGGGAATACCTTCAAGGCCACCGCCAAGCCGGTGCTCATCGGCACCGCCGTCGTGGGCGCCACCACGCTCATCTTCTCGATCATCTTGACGCTCACGCACGGGCTCCAGCCCGAGCTCTTGTCGAACCTGTCCATCCTGCATCCGCCGTTCCTGCTCGGGCTCATCACGGGCGGGGCCGTGATCTACTGGTTCACCGGCGCCTCGACCCAGGCGGTCACCACCGGCGCCTATCGCGCGGTCGAGTTCATCAAGGCGAACATCCGGCTCGAGGGGACCACGAAGGCCTCGGTCTCCGACAGCAAGAAGGTCGTGGCGATCTGCACCCAGTACGCCCAGAAGGGGATGTTCAACATCTTCCTGGTGGTGTTCTTCGCGACGCTCGCCTTCGCCTTCGTGGAGCCGTATTACTTCATCGGCTACCTCATCTCGATCGCTCTGTTCGGCCTGTACCAGGCCATCTTCATGGCCAACGCCGGCGGGGCGTGGGACAACGCGAAGAAGATCGTGGAGACGGAGCTCAAGGCGAAGGGTACCGAGCTGCACGCGGCCACGGTCGTGGGCGACACGGTCGGCGATCCGTTCAAGGACACGTCGTCGGTGGCGCTCAACCCGATCATCAAGTTCACCACGCTGTTCGGACTGCTCGCGGTCGAGCTGGCTGTCTCGCTCACCAAGGAGCAGGGCCCGGTACTGAGCCACATCCTGGCCGCGCTGTTCCTCGCGATCGCGCTGGTGTTCGTGTACCGGTCGTTCTACGGCATGCGGATCGAGGCGCCGGAGGCGGAGGTGGCGGGGCGGCAGGCGGTGGCGGTGAAGGCCTAGCCCTCCGAGTCACCCTGAGCCCTGTCCTCGCCCAGGGTAAACTCCGCGAAGGGGGCATGCGTTCAGGCATGCCCCCTTCGCTTCTCTCAGGGTGACTCACCAATCACCGCTCGCGTGCTATCTTCGAGGACCCCTACAGCCGCCGCCGCCCGCCAGGAGACCCGATGTCCGACACTCGGGAGCCGATCGCCCGCCGCGCGTTCCTCAACCACGTCGCCGTGCTCGGGGCGGCCGCCGCGGGCGGGATCTCCGCCCCCGAGGCGCTGTCGGGCGCGGTAGTCGCGTCGCCCCCACCGACGCCGGCGGGCCCGCCGTTCGATCTCGAGGAGATCACCGTCACGGAGCTGCAGGCCGGGATGGGCGCGGGGCGCTACAGTTCGCGCGGCATCGTCGAGCAGTACCTCGCACGCATCGCGGCCATGGACCGCGCCGGACCGTCGCTCCATTCCATCATCGAGACCAATCCCGAAGCGCTGGACCTGGCCCAACAGCTCGACCGCGAGCGCGCGGCCACGGGCCCTCGAGGCCCACTGCACGGGGTTCCTGTCATCCTCAAGGACAACATCGACACTGCGGATCGGATGACCACGACGGCCGGCTCGCTCGCGCTCGAGGGCTCGATCGCGCCCCGGGACTCGCACGTGGCCGAGCGGCTCCGCGCGGCGGGCGCCGTTCTGCTGGCCAAGGCGAACATGAGCGAGTGGGCCAACATCCGGTCCACGCGCTCCTCCAGCGGCTGGAGCGCGCGAGGCGGGCAGTGCCGCAATCCGTTCGTGCTCGACCGGAACCCCTGCGGCTCCAGCTCCGGCTCCGCCGCGTCGGTGTCGGCCAACTTCGGCGCCCTCGCGGTCGGCACCGAGACCGACGGCTCGATCGTCTGCCCCGCCTCGGCCAACGGCGTGGCGGGGATCAAGCCGACCGTGGGACTGGTGAGCCGGGCCGGCATCATCCCGATCTCCCACACCCAGGACACGGCCGGGCCGCTCTGCCGCACAGTCGCCGACGCGGCCGCGCTGCTCACCGCCCTGGCCGGCGCCGATCCGCGGGACGCCGCGACCGCCGCGTCGGCCGGGCACGTGGAGAAGGACTACACCGCGTTCCTCAAGAAGGACGGGCTCCGGGGTGCCCGGATCGGCGTGGCGCGCGCCAAGTTCTTCGGCTACAGCGACGTCACCGACCGGTTGGGGAATGCGGCCCTCGAGGTGCTGCGGCGGGAGGGGGCGGTGGTGATCGACCCGGCCGACATCCCCCACGCCGGCGAGTACGACGCGGCCGAGCTCGAGGTGCTGCTGTACGAGCTCAAGGCCGACCTGAACGCGTACCTCGCGGCGCTCGGCCCGAGCGCTCCCGTGCACACCCTGGCCGACGCGATCGCGTTCAACGAGCGGGAGCGCGAGCGCGAGATGCCGTACTTCGCCCAGGAGCTGTTCGTGCAGGCCGAGGCCAAGGGGCCGCTGACGACGCCGGCGTACCGGAAGGCGCTGGCGACCTGCACCCGGCTCGCGCGCTCCGACGGAATCGACGCGGTCATCGCCAAGCATCATCTGGATGCGATCGTCGCGCCGACCGGCAATCCGGCCTGGCCGACCGACCTCGTGAACGGCGACCACTTCACCGGCTCGAGCTCGACCCCGGCGGCCGTCGCGCGCTATCCCAGCGTGAGCGTGCCGATGGGATACGCCTGGGGCCTGCCGGTCAATCTCTCGTTCTTCGGGCCCGCGTGGAGCGAGCCGACGCTGATCCGGCTGGCCTACGCCTTCGAGCAGGTCACCAAGCAGCGTAAGCCACCGCGGTTTCTCGCGACGCTGGACGCCGGTGTGTCGTGAGCGAGGCGATCTCCTATGCACCGGTGCAGATAACTATGCACGCGAACGGCCCATAAACCCCGCCCGACGCTCGCTTGACTCTCCCCCTGCGGCTAGGGATTTTCCACCCCGGAACATGCACCCTCCAACCGGGACCCGAATGGCCGTCACCAGTACGCTCACCTCCGATCCGGCCGCCCCGGCGGGGTTGTCGCGAGAACAACTCCTCGACCTCTACTATTGGATGCGCCTGACCCGGTCGCTCGAAGAGCGGCTGGTCAACCTGTACCGGCAGACCAAGGTGGTCGGCGGCCTGTTCCGCTCCTTAGGGCAGGAGGCCTGCGCGGTCGGGACGGCCTATGCGCTCCAGCCCGAGGACGTGCTGTCCCCGCTCATCCGCAACCTGGGCAGCATGCTGGTCAAGGGCGCGACCCCACTCGAGGTCGTGCGCCAGTACATGGCCAAGGGTGACTCTCCCACGCGCGGCCGCGAGCTCAACATTCATTTCGGCGACGTGGAGGAGCGGAACTTCATCGGGCAGATCTCCCATCTGGGCGACATGGTGCCGGTCATGGCCGGCGTCACCCTGTCGTTCAAGCTCCGGAAGGAGCCGCGCGTCGGTCTGGTGTACGTGGGGGACGGGGCCACGTCCACCGGCGCCTTCCACGAGGGCATCAATTTCGCCGCCGTGCAGCGCTGCCCGCTGGTCGTCATCGTCGAGAACAACCTCTACGCCTACTCCACGCCCACCTCGAAGCAGTGCGCCGCCGAGCGCCTGGCCGACAAGGCAGCGGGCTACGGGATCCCTGGGGTGCGGGCGGACGGCAACGACGTGGTCGCGGCCTACGAGGCGACCCGGGACGCGGTGGCCCGCGCGCGGCGGGGCGAGGGCGTCGCCCTCATCGAGCTCATGACCTACCGCCGCAAGGGCCACGCGGAGCACGACAACCAGTCATACGTGCCCGCCGGGGAGATCGACCGCTGGGCCCGCGAGAACGATCCGGTGGACCGCTTCGTCCAGCGCTTGACGGGCATCGAGGGTGTGGCGGCCACCGAGCTCGGGACCATCGACGCCCGGGTGCAGGCCGAGATCGACGACGCCACGGACATCGCCGAGAAGTCGCCGCCCCCCGAGCCGCGCGATTGCCTGGTGGGGGTGTACGCCGACCCGCCCGAGGTGCCGGTGCTCTGGTACCGCGCCGGCCTCCGGAGCGCGGTGGACCAGCACGAGCGTCCGGCGAGCTGGGGGACGCACGATGGCTGAGGCCACGTACCTCGAGGCCATCCGCCAGGGCCTGTTCGAGGAGATGGAGCGCGACCCGAGCGTCTTCTGCATGGGCGAGGACATCGGCGCCTACGGCGGCGCCTTCAAGGTCACCGACGGCCTGATGGACCGGTTCGGCGCCGATCGGGTGATCGACACCCCGATCAGCGAGACCGGCTTCGTCGGCGCGGCGGCCGGCGCCGCGCACATGGGGATGCGGCCGGTGTGCGAGATGCAGTTCATCGACTTCGTCTCCTGCGCCTACAGCATCCTCACCAACTACGTGGCCACGGCGCGCTACCGCGCATTGCTGCCGTGCCCGATGGTCGTGCGCGGCCCGAGCGGCGGCTACGTGCGCGGCGGACCGTTCCATTCCCAGAACCCCGAGGCCGCGTTCCTCCACACCCCGGGGCTCAAGATCGTCTACCCCGCCACCGCGAGCGACGCGAAAGGGCTCATCAAGAGCGCCATCCGCGACGACGACTGCGTGCTCTTCTTCGAGCACAAGTATCTCTATCGCCGCATCAAGGAAGAGCTGCCGCAGGGCGACCACGTCGTGCCCATCGGCCAGGCGCGCCTGACCCGCGAGGGCCGGGACCTGAGCATCGTCACCTACGCGGCCACGGTGTGGAAGGCGTTGGAGGCGGCCGAGCAGCTCGAGCGGGAGGACGGGCTGTCGGTGGAGGTGCTCGATCTGCGCTCGCTGCAGCCCATGGACGACGAAGCGATCCTCGCCACCGTGAGGAAGACCAACCGCGTGCTGATCGTGCACGAGGACACCGTGACCGGCGGCATCGCCGGCGAGATCACGGCCCGGATCAACGAGCTGGCATTCGAATGGCTGGACGCGCCGGTGCGGCGCGTGGCCGCGCACGACGTGCCGCTCCCGTATGCACCGCAGCTCGAGGACTTCGTGCTGCCGCAGACCCAGGACATCGTGCGGGCCGCGCGCTGGCTCGCGGCGTACTAGCTGGAGACCGACCATGGCCAAGATTGACGTGATCATGCCGCAGATGGGCGAGTCCATCGCCGAGGGCACCCTGTCGCGCTGGATCAAGCAGGTGGGCGACGCGGTCAAGCGCGACGAGCCGATCTTCGAGATCTCGACCGACAAGGTGGACGCGGAAATTCCCTCGCCGGCCGCCGGCGTGCTGGCGGAGATTCTGGTGACCGAGGGGCAGACCGTCGCCGTGCAGACGGTGGTGGCCACCATCGAGACCGAAGCAGGCGCCGCGGCCCCACCGCCGTCGACCCCGGCCGCATCAGCGCCACCCAAGGCGGCGGCCCCCGAGCGCGCGCCGGCGAGCCCGCCGTCCGTCCCCGCAC
>JBOHSB010000156.1:0-6514 GCA_050733015.1 Gemmatimonadales bacterium | reverse complement strand
GGCTTGAGATTCATGCCGCCGGTGTCGAAGGTGACGCCCTTGCCGACCAGGACCACCGGCGCACCTTCCGCGCCCTTGTACTCCAGGGCGATGAACCGCGGCTCCTCCGCGCTCCCCTGGGCCACCGCCATCAGCGCGCCCATGCCCTCGCGCACGATCGCCGCCTTGTCGAGCACGGTCACGGCGAAGCCGTGGCGCCGCGCGATCTCTTCCGCGGTGCGCGCCACGAACGACGGTGTGCACACGTTCCCCGGCAGCACCTGAATGCCACGCGCCGCCGTCTGCCCCGCGCCGATGGCCGCGCCGATCCGGTGCCCCGCGGTAACCGCGTCGGTGGCGGTGGGCGCGAGCAGGTCCACCCGCTCGAGCGCCGGCTTCTGGTCCTCGGGCGGCCGCTTCATCTCGTTGTACTGCCAGGCGCCCTGGGCGAGGCCTTCGGCGATCGCCTGCCCCGCCTCGGCCGCCGGGACCGAGCTCAGCGCCTCGGCGGCCAGGTGGAACGCCGCACGGGGGACGCCGAGGCTCCGGGCGCGCTTGGCCGCGGCGGACGCGGCCCGTCGGATGCTGGTGCGCGAGATCTCTTCCGGCTTGCCCAGCCCGACCAGGAGTAGGCGCGCGGCGGGACCGGGAGGATAGACCAGCGCGGTCTCGTCCTTCTTGCCGCTGAAGTCGCCCGCCGCGAACAGCCGGCCCATCGCGCCGCCGGCGGCCTGGTCGAGCGCCGCCAGGGAGGGCGGAAGTCCACCCCGGCCCAAGGCGATGGCCAGCAGCGGGCTTTCGAAGCCCGCCGGGGCGGCGGGAAGAACGGCGGTCTCGAACGGCATAAGCCCTGAAACGAGTGGGTGATGGAGTGGCGGACGCAGGATGCGGCGCGGACGGGAAGCTAGTCGGGGCGGGCCGGCGCCTGCAACCGGCCAGACGACCTACGCGGTGCCCTCCGCCGATCGGGTCGCCGACTCCCAGCGCGCCAAAGCCTCGTCCAACCCGCGGCGCGCACCCTCCAGCTCGCGCCCCAGCTCGGTGGCTCGCCGGCCGCCATCCTGCGTGAGATAGAGCTGGGGATCCTCGAGCGCGGCGCGCAGCGCCTCGACTCGGCTCTCCCACACGCCGACCTCGGATTCGGCCTCGGCCACCGCGCGTTCCGCGCGGCGACGGTCGGTCTCGCGCCGGTCCTTCTCCGGTGCCGGCCGGCGGCTCTGTTTCCGCTCCTTCACTTTGCGGATCGATTCTTCTTCCGCCGCCGCCACGGCCGCCGCATGAGCCCGCTCCCGGCTGGCCGTCTCCCACTCCTCGAACGTGCCGGGGAAATCGGTGATGCGGCGCTCGTGGAGGATCCAGACCCGCGTGGTGAGCGCGCGGAGCAGCGAGCGGTCGTGGCTCACCAGCAGCACGGTGCCGTCGTACTCGGCGATCGCGTCCTCCAGCGCCTCGATGGATTCGACGTCGAGGTGATTGGTGGGCTCGTCGAAGATCAGGAGATTGGCGCCCGACAGCATGATCATCGCGAGCGCGACCCGGGCGCGCTCGCCGCCGGAAAGCGTGCCGGCCCGGCGATGCACCGAGTCGCCCGAGAAGCCGAATCGGCCCAGGTGCCCCTGAATCGGGCCGCGGCCCCAATGGGGGCGGAGATGGGCGATGATGTCGTACAGGGTCTCGTCGGCCGGCACCTGCGCCAGGTCCTGGCGGTAGTAGGCAATGCGGACCGAGTCCGGCACCCTGAGCTCGCCCGCCGCCAGGGGCCACTCGCCCAGGATGGCGCGCAGCAAGGTGGACTTCCCCGACCCGTTGGGTCCCACCAGGCCCACCACCTCGCCGCGCATGAGGCGGGCGTCGAACCGGGCGAGCAGCGTTCGCTCCGCGACGGCGACCGACACCTGCTCGGCTACCACGACCTGATCGCCGCCGCGCTCGTCGGCGGTGAGGCGGAGAGCCATCGCCCCCTCCTCGCCCGGCGGCGGGCTCAGCCGGTCGACCCGCTCGAGCCGCCGGCGCCGGCCTTTCGCCTGCGCGCTGTTGTTCCCCGCGATGTTGCGTCGGATGAAGTCTTCCTCGGCGGCGAGGGTCCTGGCCTGCTTGGCGAACGCGCGCTGCTGCGACAGGCGCCGCTCGGCGCGCTGGCGCAGGAACGACTCGTAGTCGCCCTCGTACGCCACCGCGGTGCCGGCCTCGAGGTGGAGCACGTGATCCACCGCCGCCTGGAGGAACGCCCGGTCGTGACTGATGAGGAGCAGCGTCGCGTCGAGCCCGCGCAGGTACTGCTCCAGCCAGCTCGTGGTCTCGAGGTCGAGGTGATTGGTGGGCTCGTCGAGCAACAGGACGTCGGCCGGGGCGACGAGCTGCTGGGCCAGTCCCAGCCGGCCGCGCTCGCCGCCGCTCAGGCTCGCCAGCGGCCGGGACCGAGCGGCATCGGGATCGAATCCAAGCCCGTGGAGCACCGCGTCGATCCGGGCGGCGAGCGTGTAGCCGCCCTCGCGGTCGAACCGCTCGAGATCGCGATCGTACCGGGCCAGCATCTGCGGGGTGCAGCGATCGCCGGCCTCCGCCAGCGCGGTGGCCTGCGCCGCGAGCGAGCGCTCGAGCCCGAGCAGCTCGGCGAACGCGCCGGCGGCCGCCTCCCACACGGTGTCGGCCCCGGCGAACTCGCGGTGCTGCTCCATCAGCGAGAATCGCAGCCCGCTCGCACGCGCCACGGTGCCCGTGCTGGGCTGGGTTTCTCCGGTGACGATTCGCAACAGCGTGGTCTTGCCCGAGCCGTTCCGCCCGATGATGCCCCACCGGTCGCCACGGGCGACGGTGAGCGTGACGTCCCCGAACAGGCGCGTGGCGCCGAATTCCACCCCGACGCCGGCCAGCGCGAGCTGGGTCATCGCCCGATCCACTCGCGCCAGGTGGGTTCGGCGTCGCCGACGGTGAGCCGCTGCTGGTTGCGCACCAGCGGCATCCGGAGCAGCAAGGGCTCCTCCACCAGGCGGTCGAGCCAGCGGTCGTCGCTAAGCCTGGCGGAGGCCAGGCCGAGGTCGGCGAAGCGGCGGGAGCCGCGGTCCACCAGCGCCGCGACCCCGAACTTCTGCGCGAAGCGCCCCAGTTCCCCTGGCGAGGCGGCGCGCTCCTGCAGGTCCACGAAGTGGGTCTTGATCCGCCGCTCGGCGAAGAAACGCAGCGCCTTGCGGGTCTCGGGACTCTTCCGGATGCCGAAGATCTGGACTTCCATGGGGCGGGAATTTACACCAGCAGGGGGTCTCCGACCCGCAGCCGACCGGTGCCGGTGTGGACCACGTTCTGGCCGAACAGCACCTTGCCGTTGCTGCGGCGGTAGGTCGCGAGGGTGCGCAATGGCTCGACCCCGCGCTCGCCGGTCTCCTGATCGGTCGTCGTGACGATGCAGCGATCGCACGGCTTGACGGTCCGGAACCGCATCCCGCCGATCTCGAACCCGCCCAGCTGGTCCTCTCCGAACGCTTCGACCCCCGCGATGACGAGGTTGGGCCGGAATCGGTTCATGGGCAGCGGAGTCTCGAGTCGCCGGTTCAGGTCGCCAAGCGAAGCCTCGGAGATCAGCAGGAAGGGAAACCCGTCCGCAAACGCCACCTGGTGATCGGCCGGTGCGTAGTCGGGGTCCACCGTCCGCGCGGCCCGCTCCGGGAGATGGACCAGACTGCAGTCGATCTCCAGCAGATCCGAGAACCACTGCGTGGCCCGCTCACCGGTCCAAGTGGCGATGCAACGGTCATCCCAGATGGTGACGGACAGTGATACCGCTGGCCGCGGGTCGAGCGGGAGCTCGAGCGGAGGCATCCCGTCGGCCTCCACCCGAAGCACGCCGTCCACTGGTCGGGGCCGGACCCGCGCGAGCCGTGGATGCGAGCGTTGGGTCAGCATCCCTCCGTCGCGATCCACCACCATCCAGCGCCGGTCATGGCGGAGACCGAGCCGGTCGACGTCCCATTCGCCAGGGGCAAGCCCGGCAGCGGATTTGATGGGGTACACGTGCAGGCCGGTCAAGCGGGAGCCGTCTGGTCCTGCCGCTGCTTTCATTCCAGCCAGGCTTCCTCTCGGCCTCGCCGGTTCAGGGAGCGACGAACGTCCAGGTGGCGGAGGCGGTGCCGCGAATTCCGCTGACGCTCGCGTCCCCACTGAGCACGGTGCCGGGGTCGGGAACGGGCGTGACCTGAAGGTGCACCAGCAGCCGGGCTGGGCTGGCGGACTGCGCGAGCGTCATGAGCAGCGGCCGCAGCTGTTCGGCGGAGTCCGCGGCCCCATAGACGCCCCCGGTGCGGGAGGCGAGCTCCAGCAGGCGTAGGGTGGCGTCGGTCGGCGGATCGTCCTGGGCGGCAGCACCGAGCCCGACCGCGAAAACACGGATCCCCGCCGCTCTCGCCGCCGGATAGAGTTGCTGAGCCACGGTCGGATCGCTTGGGGCGCCGTCGGTGATCACCACCAGCAGTCGCTGCGAGGTCGGCGCCGTCACCGTGTCCATCCACTGGATGACCTCGAGGCCCGACTGATACAGCGGCGTGGCCCCGCCGGGCACCGCCTGGATGTTGGCCACCGCCGCGGTTAGCACGGCCGCGTCGGATGTGAAGTCCGCCAGGAGCCTGGTGCGATCGAAGCCTGGCGTCGCGGAGGAGTCGCCCCGGCCGAAATCGAGGATGGCGACCTGGTTGCCCTCGCGGGCCGGCAGGACCGTGTTCCAGAAGAGCTGCGCCGCGGCGGACCGCACGCGATCGGGATCGGACGAGCGCATCGATCCCGAATCGTCGATCAGCACCGCGGCGGAAACCGGCGAGGTGTCCGCCGGCTCGACGCTGTTGCCGAGTATGGTAGCGGAGATCGTCGTCGGCGCCCCGAGGGTGGCCGCGATGGTCCAGTTGTCGGCAATGTAGGTCTTGCCGCTGGCGTCCGACGGGACCAGATCGAGGTCGAACTCGCCCGACTGTGGAAAGCTCGTTAGGTCCACCGAGACCGTGACGGCCAGATGCAGCTGATCGGGCGTACCCGGGCCACTTCCGTCGCCGCAGGCGGCGAGCGCCAGGCTCAGGATGATGGCGCACCCAGTCGAAGCGCATTCACGGCCGCCGGTCACGAGCTACTCCTTTGGTTGAAGTCGAGAGCCACGGCCTTCCGCGCCGATCGGACCGCGCCACCTAGCTCTCAATCGCTCGTGACCGGGTACCCATACGGGTAGTACAGCGAGGATCCGTTCGCGATCTTCCCCTCGGGATCGTTGAGGACCGCTCCGACGACGTTCCCGCCCGCCTGGTCGAGCTGCTGCTGGGCGCGCTCGGCCGCGTCCCGATCGGTGTAGCCGGCTCGGACCACGAGCAGCACGTCATCAGCCACCGGCGCGAGAATGACGGCATCCGCGCTCACCCGGGTCGGCGACGTGTCCAGGATGATCACATCGTAATCGCCGGCCAGGTCGGCCAGCAGGGCGCGGAATGGCCCGGCCTTCAGCGTCTCCGCTATGCTGCCCTCCACCGCCCCGCACGGGAGCAGCCAGAGTCCGGGGTTGCTCGTTTCCCGGATGTTCCGGTACCGTGGCGCCTGGACCCGCGGCGCGGCCGCGACCTGGGGGCGGCCGCCTCCGTTGACCGCGGTCTGCGACTTCTCTTCGCCGTTCGCGGCCGCTGGGTCTGACCCACGCGCGAAGTCCGGTGTCATGCTGTAGGCGTGCTGCAGCGGCCGCGGTCCCATCACCTCGACAGGCTCCTCCGGCTCCGGCTTCGGGCGCAGCAGCTCGACCAGGCCGGGCGAGCGACCCACCTGAAACAGCTTGTGAAGTCGCGGCCGGCGCAGGTCACAGTCGATCAGCAGGACCCGGGCACCTTCGCGGGCGAACGTCACCGCCAGGTTGGCCGCCACCAGCGTTTTTCCCTCTTGTGGGGCGACGCTGGTGACCAGGATGGTGCGCTGCCGGCCCGCCCAGCCGAACGTCAGGGTGCTGTAGAGGAGCCGGAACGCTTCCGCGCCGACTGAGGGACAGGCGGGCGAGTCGATGACGACGCCCGGCATCGCCGGCTTGAGGACGGCCCCGTTCGGGCCTGAGGGTCTCCCGAGTGCCCTCGCCTCCTTCTCCGCGATGGCCTCCATCACCGGAGGGATGACGCCGAGCCCGCGCAGATGCAGCACTTCCTCCAGCTCCTCGGGCGCGCGGATGGAGCGATTCTTCATCTCCAGGAACAGCGACAGCAGGGTCCCGACGATCAGCCCGAAGGCCAACGCCAGGCCGACCATGACCCACCAGGGTATGCCGGTCGGGAGGTAGGGGAGCGCCGCGTAGTCCACGATTTCGATGTCGGCCGCCGCCAGGGCCTCGGCCATCCGCGCCTTCTGGTACTCCAGACGGAGCTGATTGGTAAAGTCGCCCAGTGCCGAGATCTTCTGCTCGAGCCGCGCCTCCTCGGCCTGCAGGGTCGGGAGGCCAGCGATCGCATCCGCGTTTCTGGTCCGGAGATCCTGCAGCGCCGCCAGTCGCTCGTCGATGGACGTCAGCCGCCCGCGGGCGGCCCGCACC
>JBOHSB010000155.1:0-6568 GCA_050733015.1 Gemmatimonadales bacterium | reverse complement strand
CTCCTGCACGACGGCAGCGCCCTCGTCGCCGATTTCGGGATCGCGCTGGCGGTGAGCACCGCTGGCGGCAGCCGGATGACCGAGACCGGTCTCTCGCTAGGCACGCCGCACTACATGAGTCCGGAGCAGGCGATGGGCGAACGCGAAATCACGGCGCGCTCCGACGTGTACGCCCTGGGCTGCGTGCTGTACGAAATGCTCACGGGCGAGCCGCCATTCTCTGGACCCACTGCCCAGGCGATCGTCGCCAAGGTGATGACCGACGATCCACGGCCGCCGGCGGAGCTCCGGCGGAGCATCCCGCCGGCGGTGGAGGAAGCCACCCTCACGGCACTGGAGAAGTTGCCGGCCGACCGGTTCGCCACCGCCGCCGAGTTCGCCAAGGCGCTCGAGGGTGGTGGGGCCGCCCGGACGACGGCCCGGGTCCATGCCGCCCGCCCGACGAACAGGCTCCCTGCCCCACTCGCCGCGGCTCTCGCGCTCGCCGTCGCCCTTGCCGCCTGGGGCTGGCTGCGTCCCCGCCCGGCTCCGCCGTCGTTGCCTCCCTCGCGGCTCGCCATCCTGGCGCCGGGTCTGGGCGGATCGGGCGGCTCAGTACTCCAACACCAGCTTACCCTCTCGCCGGACGGCGGCACGGTCTATTTCGTGGCCGTGGGCGCCGATGGGGTGACTCGGGTGATGCGCCAGTCACTCGCCGCCGCCGAGGCCACTCCGGTGCAGGGGACCGAGAGCGCGGCGAGCCCGATCGTCTCGCCGGACGGACACTGGCTCCTCGGCACCCGCCCGGGATCGGTGTCCTACCGATTCCCGGTGGACGGCGGGACGGCGATTCCCCTTCCCGAAGCGGTCCGAAGCACGGCTGCCGCGGCGTGGGGCCGGAACGGCGTGCTGTGGTACAGTCCGGAGGGCGGCCTGGGTCGCGGACTGGCGGAGCTGGGCCGCGGCGATTCGATCAGAGTCCCGTTCCCCAAGGAGAGCAAGGACCTTCAGTTGCAGCAGATTTTCCCCGATGGGCGGACCGCCCTCGTCGCCCAGAAGCTCGGTGCCGCCGCCGGACCACTCTTCCTGTTCGACCTGGAGACGGGACGGCGCACACCGCTGCTGGAACGGCCGGTGGTCGAGGCCCGATATGCCATGGGCTATCTGCTCTGGGTGCAGCTGGACGGCACGCTCCAGACGCAAGCGTTCGATCCGGCGCATCCGCAGCTCGAGGGCCAGGGCCTGACCATCGCGACCGGCGTCTCCATCACCGGTACCGGCCTTGCGCAAATGGCGGTGGCGCCGACCGGGACGCTGGCCTACATCCCCGAGGAGCCCCGCTCGCTCCAGTTCATTGACCGAGCGGGAAATGCACGCGCGGCCACGGCCGCTCGCCACAATTTCCACGCCCCGGAATTCTCCCCCGACGGCAGGCGTCTCTCCACCGACTTCAATACCGCGGATGGACGGGACGTCTGGATCCTGTCGCCGGACGATGGCACGCTTTCCCGGGCCACCTTCGATCGCGACGGCCACGACGCCACCTGGACGCCGGACGGGCGCTTCATCACCTATTCCTCCACGCGATCCGGGGCGCTGGGCATCTATCGCAAGCGGCCGGGGAGTGGGGAACCCGCCGAATCGCTGTTCGCGTCTCCCAGCCTGGGCTACACCGGACTCTGGCTGCGGGACGGGAGCGCACTGGTCACCACCGGCGTGGATCTCCGGCCCGGCTCGCGAATAGACATCGCGATCGTGCAGAACGGCGGTCACGGTCCGATGACGCCGCTCGTCTCGAGCCCGTTCGAGGATCAGCACGTGGCCCTCTCGCCCGACAACCGGTGGCTTGCCTTCGCGTCCGACCAGTCGGGCGAACAACAGGTATATGTCCGGCCCTTCCCCGCTGAGGGAGACCAGGTGCAGGTCTCGCTGACCGGTGGGAGCGAGCCGCTCTGGAGCCCGGACGGGCGGGAGTTGTACTACCGAGGCGTGGCGGACGGGCAGCTCATGCTGATAGCCGCCACCGTCCGCACGGCTCCCGAAGTTGCCGTCACGGCGCGGCGTCCGCTGTTTTCCGTCGCCGAGTACGTCGGCACCACTCCGCACACCAACTACGGCATCTCACCCGACGGCAACACCTTCACGATGGTGCGCCGGAACCCGGCCACCCGGATCATGATCGTCCAGAACCTGCCCGGCCTGGTGCGTCAGTTGCAGGGCTCCTCGGGAGGCGCCCGGTGAGCGACTCCAGTCGCCTCACCGCGGCGCTGGCCGACCGCTACCGCATCGAGCGGGAGCTGGGCCAGGGTGGGATGGCCACGGTGTATCTCGCCGACGATCTGAAGCACGACCGCAAGGTCGCCGTGAAGGTGCTGCGGCCCGAGCTGGCCGCCGTGATCGGCGCCGAGCGCTTCCTCGCGGAGATCAAGACCACCGCCAACCTGCAGCACCCGCACATTCTCCCCCTCTTCGACTCGGGGGCGGCGGATTCCTTCCTGTTCTATGTCATGCCCTTCGTCGAGGGCGAATCGCTCCGCGGCCGGCTGACCCGCGAGAAGCAGCTGCCCATCGGTGAGGCGGTGCGCATCGCCACCGAAGTCGCCTCGGCCCTCGACTACGCCCACCGCCACGGCGTGATCCACCGCGACATCAAGCCGGAGAACGTCCTGCTGCACGATGGTCAGGCGCTGGTGGCCGACTTCGGCATCGCGCTTGCCGCCAGCAAAGCCGGTGGCAGCCGCATGACCGAGACCGGGATGTCACTCGGCACCCCGCACTACATGTCACCCGAGCAGGCGATGGGCCAGCGGGAGATCACGGCACGCTCGGACGTGTATGCGCTCGGGGCCGTGACCTACGAGATGCTGCTGGGCGAGCCGCCCTTCACCGGGCCTACCGCGCAATCGATCGTGGCCAAGGTAATGACCGAGAAGCCAGCTCCTCTCACGGCCCGGCGGGAGACGGTGCCGCCCGAAGTGGAAGAGGCGGTGCTCACCGCTCTCGCCAAGCTGCCGGCGGACCGCTGGGAGAGCGCCGCAGAGTTCAGCACGGCGCTGCACGGGAGCGTCGCCGGACGGACCGTACCGATTGCCCGGCCGCTCCGCGCTCCGGTAAGGAACCCGATGGCGCTCCGGATAGCGATCGCGGTGGCGACCGTCGCCACGGGCGCCGCGGTGTTCTTCGCAGTCCGCGGACACCGCAAGGTTTCGGCCCCGGTGACCCGGCTCTCGCTCGATCTCCCCGACATCCGGGTGAACGCCCCGACGTACTACGGCTCCGCGCTGGCCCTCGCGCCGGATGGCTCGCGCATCGCCTTCATCGCCCAGCCGCCCGGCGCACCCTCCCGGCTCATGGTGCGGGAGCGGGGGGAGCTCGAGTCGAGGCTCATCGAGGGGACCGAGGGCGCCGACGGGCCGTTCTTTTCGCCGGACGGCCGGTGGATCGGGTACATGGCGCAGGCGAAGCTCTACAAGGTAGCGGTCACCGGCGGGGCGCCGGTGCTCCTGTCCGATTCCGCCGCCGGCAATCAGGCGGCGGGGGCCTGGCTGGGCGACGACCGCATCGTGTTTCCCAGCAACACCACCCTCCGGATCATGCCCGAGGGGGGCGGCCGGATCGAGTCGCTCGAGCCCCAGGGATCGCTCGCCTCGGGGCTCACCTTCCCGGCGGCCCTCCCCAGGAAGGACGCGATTCTGGTCACCGAGTGCATCACCAACTGCGTCCGGATGACGCTGGAGGCGCTGCACCTCGGCACGCTCGCGCGGGACACGATCCTCGCCAACGCCGCCCGGGCGTGGTACCTGCCGACCGGCGATCTGGTCGCCGTGCTGCAGGACGGGACCGTCGTCGGGGCGCCGTTCGACGTCAGGACACTTCGGTTCGAGAGGCCGCCGGTCCCCCTGCTCACGGGCGTGCACCTCGAGCTCGGCATCACTCCGGAGATGGCGATCGCGGACGACGGTACGCTGATCTATTTGCCATCGGCCCAGGCGGGGGTCGGCGCGGCCGGCGCCCTGGTGGCGCGGGTGGACCGCGGGGGAAAGGCCACCGCCGTGGACCCCTCCTGGAAGCAGACCTTCAGCAGCCTGGCCCTCTCGCCCGACGGCCGCCGGCTGGCGGTGAGCGTGCTCAACGGCGCCGCCAACGAGGTCTGGGTCAAGCAGCTCGACGCGGGCCCGCTCACGCGGCTGAGCTTCGACGGCACGCTCAACTATCGCGCCGCCTGGCGCCCCGACGGGCGCACGCTGAGCTACACCTCGAACCGCGACTCGTCCCTCTCCCACCTGTACCATGTCCGGGCCGACGGCAGCAGCAAGCCGGAGCGAATCCTCCCCGGGGACACGACGCAGGTGGACGAGGCGGATTGGTCGCGCGACGGCCGCTGGCTGGTGTATCGGACGGGGGTGAGCGCGGGCTTCCGCGACATCTATGCCCGGGCGCTCTCGGGAGACACGGCCCGCATCACCGTGGCCGCTGGCCCGTTCGACGAGTACATGCCCGCGCTCTCGCCCGACGGACGGTGGATCGCCTACGTCTCCCAGGAATCGGGACAGGAGGAGGTGTACGTCCGCCCCTTCCCCGAGACCGACCGCGCGCGGTGGCAAGTCTCGACGGCCGGGGGCGTGGCGCCGACCTGGTCGCATTCGGGACGGGAGCTGTTCTACGTGAATCGGACCGACAGCCTGGTGACGGTCGAGGTAAGCGGCACGCCGGATTTTCGGGCGGGGACGAGTCGGGCGCTCTTCTCCACCGCGCCGTACGTGATCCTGCCGTTCCACCGGTCCTATGACGTGACCCCGGACGACCGCTCGTTCATCATGATCCAGCGGTCGGGCCAGTCCGGTGCCGAGGCCAACCGGCTGACGGTGGTGTTGAACTGGTTCGAGGAGGTCAGGGCCAGGATGAAGGCCCGATAGCTTGAGTCACATCCGGTGGAAGATCCTCGCCCTTCTGATCCTGCTCAGCTTCGTCGCCTACGTCCTCAAGACGAACATGTCGGTGGCCGGCCCGGCGATGATGCGCGACCTCGGCCTCTCCGAGGTTCAGTTCGGCATCATTCTGGCCGGCTCCGCGTGGGGCTACACCATCTTCCAGTTTCCCGGCGGCCTGCTGGGCGATGCGATGGGCGGCCGCAAGGCCACGACGCTCATCGCCGCTCTCTGGGGAGTCTGCACGTTGCTGGTCGGGCTGGTGCCGGCGGCAGGCGTGCTGTCGCCGGTGGTCGTGCTGGCGATCCTCACCGGGCTTCGGTTCCTGATGGGAGCGGCCCAGGCGCCGCTCTTCCCGGTCACCAGCGGCGAGACGATCGCATCGTGGTTTCCCGTCACCGGCTGGGCGCTGCCCACCTCCCTCACCAACGTGGGGGTCACCGTCGGCTCGGCGGCGGCGGGACCGCTCATCGCCTGGCTGGTGGTGGTCGCGGGATGGCGGCAGAGCTTCGTGCTGACCGCACCGGCCGCCTTCGTGGGGGCCGCGGCCTGGTACTGGTACGTTCGCGACCGGCCGGCGGACCATCCGGGAGTGTCCCCGGCCGAGGTGGCCCTGATCGACGAGGGGCGTCCGCCCCGCGCCACGACCGACGGAATCTCCGGCGCCTGGAAGATCGTGCTTCGCGACCGGCAAGTGCTGCTCCTGACCGCCAGCTATTTTCTTACCAACTACGTTTTCTACTTCTTCCTCAACTGGGGCTTCTACTACCTGGTCGAGATCCGGGGCTTCAAGATGCTGGAAGGAGGAGGGCTCGCCTCGCTCTGGTGGCTGTCGGGAGCGGCGGGAGCGCCGCTGGGCGGCTGGTGGTGCGACCGGCTCTCGAAGAGGATCGGACTCCGGTGGGGATGTCGCTGGCCCAGCCTGGTCGGATCGGTGGCGTGCAGTCTCGCCATGCTGGCGGCCGCGGTGGCCCATGAGCCCTATCTGGCGGTGGCCTTTCTCTGCCTGGGCCTCGCCTCCCAGCAGTTCACCGATAGCGTATACTGGGCGGCCACGATGTCGGTCTCCGGGCGGCACGCCTCCGCCGGCTGCGGCGTACTCAATACCGGCGGCAACGTGGTGGGCGTCATCAACGCTTTGCTGGTGCCGCTCACAGCCCGCGCGTTCGGCTGGGTTACCGCCGTAGGCACCGCGGCGGCCTTCGCCCTGGGTGCCGCGGTCTTGTGGCTCTGGATCGAGGCCGACCGGCGACCTTCCAGCGGCCCCCAACTGACTCCATCTTCGAAGGCATCATGAGCGACATGACGCGGCTCACTGCCGCCCCCGGACTGATCTTCCTCGGCGGCATCCTCGCGAATGGTTGGTTCCAGTCGGCCAACCCGGTGAGTCGAGTCGACCCAGCCTTCGCGGCCCCGCTCACGATTACCGTCGAGGCCAACGACTTTGCGCTCTCGCTGCCGGCGCGGGTGCCGGCGGGTATCGTCACCTTCCATCTGGTCAATCACGGCAAGGAGTCGCATCACCTCCAGGTAGTCCGTCTCGAGCAGGGCAAAACGATCGGCGATTTCGTCGACACCTTCACCGACACTCGGGCGATGCCGTCGTGGGTGCAGTACCTCGGAGGACCGGTCGGCACCGCTCCAGGCGAGGAGCGCAGCTC
>JBOHSB010000154.1:0-5946 GCA_050733015.1 Gemmatimonadales bacterium | reverse complement strand
CCGCCCGGCCGGGGGCCCCGGCCGCGGGAGCCGCGCCACCTTCGCCGCCGCGCCCGGTGTCGCCGCCACCTCGCCCCCAGCCAGGTGCAGGCCCCAGCGGGGCCCCCCGCCCGTCCCGGACGCCTTCGCTCGACTCGGAGCGCTGGATCGGCCAGCGCGTCTTCCTCGGCATCGGGGTGGTCGCGCTGCTGATGGCGGCGGGCTACCTCCTCAAGCTGAGCTTCGATCGCAACTGGATCTCGCCGGCGATGCGCTGCATCGGCGGCACGATGGCGGGCCTGGCCGTGGGCGCGCTGGGGTGGCGGCTCGAGCCCCGCTATCGCACCTACGGCGCCGCGCTGGTCGGTGCGGGCGCCGGCATCATCTACCTGTGCATCTGGGCCGCCTGTAAGCTCTACGGTGTGCTCCCGTCGGCGACCGGCGTCGTGGGGCTCGCCCTGGTGTCGGTGGCGCTCGCCATGATCGCGTACGCGATCAACGTCGAGGCGCTCGGCGTCACCGCCGCCCTGGGCGCCTTCTTCGCACCCATCCTGCTGGGCCAGCGGCAGGCCAGCCCCGACCTCCTGCTCCTCTACCTGTTCTGCATGGCCTGCGGCCTGGGGCTGGTCGCCGCCCGCCGGCAGTGGCGCATCACCACACTCGTCGTGGCCGCCAGCTACTTCGGGGTCGGGACCCTGGGTGCGGCCGACCACGCGAACCCGCGGTGGGTCCTGCTGTACGGCCTGATCGGCGGGACTTCTGGGCTCTACCTGGGATTGCGCGAGCGCTGGTGGGAGACTCGCCTGCTCACCTTTTCCGGCGGGTGGACGCTGCTCGCAGCAGCTTCCGAGCGAATTCCCCAGCATTGGGCAATCCTTCTTGGAGGGATGGTCCTGTCGGCACCGGTGTGGTGGCACGCGCTGCGCCAGCCGCGCATGCTCCCGATCCATCTGGGGCCGCGAGGTGCCGGCCCGGGCTGGTCCGCCGGCGAGACCCTCTACTTCTTCGTCACGCCGCTCCTGCTTGGCTGGGCGGTCCATGGTCTCGACCCGGGTTACTTCGACGCTCGGCCGTGGCTCGCGCCGGCGATCGTGGCGGTGCCCTATCTCCTCGCCGGGTATCAACGGTGCCGTCCGGCGTTCGCCCTGGTGGGCGCGGCGGCGGTGGGCATCGCCGCCGTCCAGCGGTGGGAAGGGGTGCCGCAGGTATGGGCCCTGCTTGCCCTGGCGGTGCTCTGGGCCGGACTGGACCTGTGGCTGGACCGCAGCGACGGCCGGTGGTACGGCCTGATCACGCTCCTGGCCGCCGTGCAGCAGCTGTTCGACGGCGCCGCCGGTGCCAGGCCGGCGGGAGACCAGGCATTCACCGGGCCATGGGCACTGGCACTCTGGGGAACGGTCGGCGTCTCGTTCGCGTTCGCGGCGCGCCTGTGGCGGGTCGAGGGCGGCCGGGAGGACACCAGGCTCATCCGTGCCGGACTTTGGGTGGTAGCCGGTGCCATGGCGCTGTTCGGCGTGACGGGCGAGCTGCGCCGGTTCTTCGAGCTCCGCAGTCTCAGTGCGGAGACGGCGACTCTGGCGTCCGGGCTCGCGGTCAGCGCCTGGTGGCTGCTCTATGCCGCGGCGCTTATCACGATCGGTTTCCGGCTGTCGCTGCAGCCGGCCCGGGTGGCCGGGCTGCTCGTGGCCGGCCTGGCGGTGCTCAAGGTGGTGCTGTTCGATCTGTCCTCACTGGACGCGCTCTACCGGGTAGGCTCCGTGTTCCTGCTCGCACTGGTGGCCCTTTCGATGGCCTACCTGTACTACCGATACGATCGAAGCGAGCGCGCATGACCCGCCGCTCGCGACATCCGCAAGCCGCCTCCACCGCGCATGCTCAGCCGGGGTTCGAGGCAGCCTGACCATGCCGAACCCCGCATTCCTCACCGTTCCCGAGCTCGGGCGGCTGCTCCGTCTTCGCCGGCTCTCGTCGGCCGACCTCGTGGCCGATTGTCTGGACCGCCTCGAGCGGCTCGGGCCCCGCTATGACGCCGTGGCCGAGGTGCTGCGCGAGCCGGCGATCGCAGAGGCGCGTGAGCGGGACGCCGAGCTTGCCCGCGGCAAGGATCGCGGGCCGCTGCACGGCATCCCGTACGGAGTGAAGCACCTGGTCACCGTCGACGCGACGGTCGTGCGCCGGCTTCGCCGCACCGGGGCGATTCTGTGTGCCACGCTCGCCATGGCAGACCTGGCGCGTGACGGGGACCGCCTCCCGCGCGCCGCCGGTTCGTCGGGCCGGTCGCCCTGGGACCCGTCGCGCTGGTCCGGCGGGTCCTCGAGCGGCTCCGCGGCGGCGGTCGCGGCCGGGCTGCTTCCGTTCACGCTCGGGTCGGAGACCTGGGGATCGATCCAGTATCCCGCCGCGTTCTGCGGCGTCACCGGCCTCCGCCCCACGTTCGGACGGGTGAGCCGCCACGGCGCGATGACGCTGAGCGCCACGATGGACAAGCTGGGCCCCCTGGCGCAGACGGCCGAAGATTGCGGGGTCGTGCTGGCGGCCACCGCCGGCGCGGATCCCGACGATCCGTCCGCTCTCGGCCGGCGGTTCCAGGCCCCGCTCGCACCGGCGGCACGACGGTATCGCCTCGGCATTCTGCGCGGCACGCTCGAGGGCACGCAGCCCGAGGTGCGGCGCAACTTCGAGGCGTCGCTGGAGGTCCTGGGCGACGTCGCCGAGCTGGTCGAGGACCTTGAGCTGCCCGACTTCCCGTACGATGCGATGGCGGGGGCGGTGCTGGAGGCCGAGCTGGCCGACGCGGGCGTGCCCTGGGCCCGGTCGGCATCCGGCGCCCGTCCAACCGAGCCGGGCGTGGTTGTGCGGGACCGGACAGGGCGGAGCGGTCTGGCCCGAGACTACCTGCGCGCGCTTCGCCTGCGCCGCCCTGCCGCGGCGGCGCTCGATCGACTGCTGGCGCAGGTGGACGCGCTCGTTGCGCCCACCTTGCCGACCGTGGCCTGGCCGGCGGACGTCCCGGGCGATCAGGCCTACCCAGAGTATCGCGGCGGGACCAGCATCGCGGGTGCTGCTAACCTGTGTGGCGCGCCGGCGCTCTTCCTGCCCAACGGATTCGGCGAGGCTGGCCTGCCCACCAGCCTGCAGCTCACCGGTCGGGCGCGGAGCGAGGCCATTCTGCTGCAGCTCGGCATGCAGTTTCAGGCGCGCACCAATTTTCACCGGCAGCGACCGCCGGGATTGTGAGGGTCCCGCGACCTCGGTAATATCTCGGCACCACCCTGACCGCCTTCTCGCAGGAGCCTGCGTGACCGCCTCGGTACTGCCGCCGTCCCCAGCCGCGTTCGCCAAAGCCACCTGGGACGACGTCGCTCCCTATTTCGACGATCTCCTCGAGCGCCCGCTCGACGGCACCAGCGTCCAGGGCTGGCTCCTCGCCTGGTCGCGGCTCGAGGAGCTGGTCACCGAGGCGGCAGCCTTGGCGATGATCGCCTACACCATCGACACCTCCGATCCCGACAAGGAAAGGGACCATCTCCGCTTCTCCACCGAGATCCTGCCCAAGATGGAGGAGCGGAGCGTGGAGCTGGCGCGGCGGTTCGTGGCCCTGGGACACACGGCCCCCGAGCTGGTCACTACGCTGGCCCGGTTCCGGACCTCGATCGAGATCTTCCGCGAGGCCAACGTGCCCATCTTCTCGGAGCTGGAGGAGCTGAGCGCCCGCTATCAGCGCATTACCGGGTCCATGACGGTCGAGTGGGAAGGGGTGGAGCGCCCGCTGCCGCAGCTCCAGCCGTTCCTCAAGAGCCCTGATCGGGCGGTGCGAGAGCGCGCCTTCCGCGCCTCCACCCAGCCGTACATCGAGGAGCGCGGCGCGCTCGCAGGGCTGTTCGATCGCATGTTCAATCTTCGCCAGCAGGCCGCGCGCAACGCCGGCTTCGCCAATTTCCGCGACTACATCTTCCCCGCCAAGTTCCGATTCGACTACACCCCGGCCGACGTCGAGCGGTTTCACGAGGCCGTCGAGCGGCGGGTGGCCCCCGCGGTCGAGCGGGTCCTCGAGCACCGACGCCAGCGGCTCGGACTCGGGGCCCTTCGCCCGTGGGACCTTGCGGTGGATCCCTACCGCGCCGCACCGCTGCGTCCGTTCGAGACGGTCGAGCAATTCGTCGGCACCGCCCGCCAAGTGTTCGACCGGGTCGATCCCGTGCTCGGCGGGCAGTTCCAGACCATGATCGACGAGGAGCTGCTCGATCTCGACAGCCGCAAGGGCAAGGCGCCGGGCGGATACTGCGAGACGCTCCATTTCCGGGGACGGCCGTTCATCTTCATGAACGCCGTCGGGCTGGTGGACGACGTGATGACCCTGCTGCACGAGGCGGGACACGCGTTCCACGCGTTCGCGTCGCATCGCCAGCCCCTCATCTGGCAGCGCCACCCGGGGTCCGAGGCCGCTGAGCTCGCCTCGATGTCCATGGAGCTGCTGGCGTCTCCCCACCTGGCGCAGCCCACGGGCTACTTCTCCGCCCAGGATCACCGGGGCGCCTGGCTCGAGCACTTGGAGGATGTGCTGCTGAGCCTGGTGCACATCGCCTCGGTGGACGCGTTCCAGACCTGGATCTACACCGATCCCGATGGCGGCGACGCGGCCGCTCGCGACGACGCCTGGCTCCGGATCCGGAGCCGCTTCGAGCGTGGGGTGGACTGGAGCGGGCTCGAAACCGAGCGGATCGCCCGCTGGTACCGCCAGCTGCACATCTTCATGTACCCGTTCTACTACATCGAGTACGGCATCGCCCAGCTCGGTGCGCTCCAGATCTGGCGCAACAGCCTGAAGGACCAGGCCGGCGCCCTCGCCCGGTACCGGGAGGCGCTGGCGCTCGGGGCGGTGCGGACCCTGCCCGAGATGTACCGGGCCGCGGGGGCCAGGCTCACGTTCGACGCGGAGCTGATCGGCGAGCTGGTCCAGCTGGTCGAGGAGCAGATCGAACAGATCCGCGCGCAGCTTCCGGCGGCGGCGGCGTAGCCCGAGGCCCGGGGTCCGTGGCCTCGTGTTACGCCCGAAGCCCGGGGTCCGTGGCCTCGTGCTACGCCCGAAGCTCCGATCGCTGCCGGGCCCGGCTCGACGCTCATTCGCCGGACGATCTGCGCGGGTCCGTCTTTGGGCCCCTTGCTAGGTCGAGCGGGCCGGCGGCTCGCGGAGCCAGGCCGGGGCGGGTCCGCCGCGCACCCGCCCCGGCCGGAACACCTGCCCACCACCCGCCACCCAACCCATCGAGTTGCTTCCCAGCCCCCGGGGCGCAAGATTCCCCCGATCCGGCGCCGCGGCGCCCAAGTGCGTGTCACGTCATGCGGAGAGCCTGGATGGCCAAGGAAGAGGGAATCGAGATGGAAGGGGTAGTGACCGAGGTGCTCCCCGACCGGAACTACCGAGTCATGCTGGAGAACGGTCATGAGATCCTGGCCTACGCTGCCGGAAAGATGAGCAAGTTCAAGATCCGGGTTCTCGAGGGCGACCGGGTCAGCGTCGTGCTCTCCCCCTACGATCTCACCCGCGGTCGAGTGATCTATCGGCACAAGTGACCTCGCGCGCAGCGCCGAGGTCACCCTGAGCGCCAGCGAAGGGACCGAAACTCTGCCTCAGGGTTGAAGCTCCCGCTAACGACAACGGGCCGCTCTTTCGAGCGGCCCGTCGTGTTTTTCCTCAGTGATGCCTACTTGACCTTGATGACGTTCTCAGCGGCAGGCCCCTTCGCACCCTGCACGATGTCGAACTCCACCCGATCGCCCTCGGCGAGGCTGCGGAAGCCCTCGGCTTTGATGGCGGTGTGGTGGACGAAGCAGTCCTTGTCCCCATTCTCCGGCGTGATGAAACCAAAGCCCTTCGCGTCGTTGAACCACTTCACGATCCCGCTTGCCATCGATCGGCTCCCCGGCGCCACGAACCTTCACGCCGTATCCCGATCTGATGCTCAT
>JBOHSB010000153.1:0-16865 GCA_050733015.1 Gemmatimonadales bacterium | reverse complement strand
ACCCTCACCTGGCTGGCGCGCGCGGAAGCGCCGGGGGTGCCGGCCCTCGCGCTCGCGGGGGAGGTGAAGTTCCCCACCGCCCACAACACGCTCATCGGCACGGGGAAGACGGATGTCGCGGGCTATCTCATCGCCAGCAAGCACTGGGGCCGCCTCGACACCCACGCAAACGTGTCTTACACTGTCGTTGGGCGCCCGGCCGGTGCGGACCTCAAGAACATCTTCGGATTCGCGCTCGGCGGGGAATGGAGCTGGAACCCCTCCAACCAATTGTTCGGGGAGGTCCTGGCCAACACCGCCGCCGCGGCCACTCCTGAGCCTACGCCAGGCACAGGGACGGCGACTCCGGAGGCCCCCAGCGGAGAGGTCAGCGTCACCCTCGGCGTCGCCCACCGGCTGCTGCCCAGCCTGCGCGGGTTCGTCGGGGTGAGCGCGGACAACAACGGCGCCGTGCTGTTCCGCCCGGGGATCACGATGCGAATCCCCTGACCGCCCCGATCCACCTCCACCGGAATCGGAGATGCCGGCGCTCCTCCCGCTGTTCACCATTCAGATCGCGGCGTTGAGCGGCGCCGCGCCGGCGCCCCACACCCCGGTGCTCGCGGCGGTGGAGATTCAACGCAACGACATCTTCGATCCCGACGAGGCCAGCGGCTGGGTCGCCCGGCTGGCGAACTGGCTGCACATCCGGACCCGCGAGAGCGTCGTGCGACGCGAGGTGCTGCTGGCGCCGGGAATGCCCTTCGATTCGGCCCGGGCGGAGGAAACGGCCCGGAATCTCCGCGGGCTCGGCATCTTCCGGCGGGTGCGGCTGGATACCGCGACCACCGACTCCGGCCTCGTGGCCAGGGTACTGACCAAAGACGCCTGGAGCACCCAGCTCGACTTCGGGTTTCACAGCACGGGCAACAAGGTGCTGTACAGTCTGGAAGTGCGCGAGCAGAACCTGCTCGGCACCGGAACGACCCTGCAGGTCCAGTCCCGGCGCGACCTGGACGTCACCAGCCGGCTGGCGCACTTCTCGGGATCGCGCCTGATCGCACAGCGAGTGGGCCTGGATCTGGAATACCGCGATCGGTCGGACGGCTACTCGGACCTCATCGCCCTCTCGGCCCCATTCGTCAGCCAAGCCACCCCGATGGAGTTCGCGATCGCCTTCGGCCAGTCGCGCGACACGGTGCGCCGCTACCGCAACGGCGCGCCCACTCCGGTCGAGCGTGCCGGACGGATCCTGGACGAAGCCCATGCCCGGTGGCAGTGGGCGGTGCACCGGGGATCGCGCGGGTACTTCCGGGTCGGGGTCCGAGCCCAGGCGCTCCGGCTTGCGCCGGCGCCCGCCACCGGCCGGGTGATGGGACAGGGCGGCGTGCTGGTCGCCGCGAGCCGGACGCACTTCCTGGTGATGCCCGGCTACCGCCGCTTCGACCGGGACGACGACGTGGACCTGAGCTCCACCGTGCTGGCCGGCCTGTCGTACGCGCCCGGCGCGCTGGGCTCTCCGGCCGACGCGGTGATCCCCACGCTCATGGCCCGCACCGGCGCACGGGTGCCCGGCGGGTTCATGCAGGTGGTGGCGGAGGCGCGCGGGTTCTATCCCTCCGCCGGCCTCGACTCCGGCCTCGTCGCCGTCAGCCTCACGGCGGCCTTTCGGCCCGCAGCCCGCCACCTCCTCGTGCTGCACGGCGAGCAGGGCTGGCGCCGCCATCCGCCGGTGGGAGACGACTTCGACCTGGGACTGGACCGGGGCCCGCGAGGCTACGACGCCCACGCCTTCACCGGCGACCGGCTGGTCTTCGCGACCGCGGAGTGGCGCTGGGTCGTGGCGTCCGAGCTGGCCGGGTTCCTCGGTATCGGCCTCGCGACCTTCGCGGACTACGGGGGAGCGTGGTTCGCGGGCGACCCCAGGCGGACCGGCGCCAGCGTCGGCGCGGGACTGCGGCTCGACTTCACCCGCAGCGGCGACCCGAGTCTGGTCCGGATCGATCTGGCCCACCGCTTCGACGGCGCCGGCGAGCCGGCGGGATGGGTGCTGGTCGTCGGGAAGGGCTTCGCCTTCTCCACCGCGCCGTGAGCGACGACCGGCCAGCCGAGCGGTGGGCGGCCGCCGGGTGGCCGGCGGCCGCCGGCCTCGTAATGGGATTGGCGCTGGTGCAGTGGATCGTCGGATCCCGGATTCCGCTGGATCCTGACGAGTCCTATTACTGGGAGTGGTCCCGGCACCTCGCGCCGAGCTACTATGACCACCCGCCGGCGATCGCCTACCTGATTCGCGCCGGCACCTCGCTGTTCGGCGACACGCCGTTCGGGGTGCGGGCGTTCCCGCTCCTCGCGAACCTGGGCGGCGGCCTCATGCTGCTCCTGCTCGCGCGCCGACTGGCGGGGGCGCAAGGGGCACGCGGGGCGCGGAACACGGCGCTGCTGCTGCTCGCGCTCCCCATGCTGTCCCTCTGGCCCCTGCTCGCCACGCCCGACTGTCCGCTATTCCTGGCCGATGCGCTGGCGCTCTATGCCTGCGTCCGCGCGATCGAGGCGCCTCCGCGGAGCGCGGCCGCGCTCGGGTGGTGGCTTGCGGCCGGCGTCGGACTGGGACTCGGTCTCGCGAGCAAGCTGCTGGCGATCCTGCTGCCCTTCGGGATCCTGCTCGCCCTGCTCTCGCGGCCCGACCTCCGCCGGCGGCTGGCGGAGCCGGGTCCGTACCTGGCGTGCCTGCTCGCGGTCCTCATCGACGGGCCGATCGTGGCGGCGGGTGGGTCGGCGGCCGTGTTTCAGCTCCATCACGGGTTCGGCCGGTCGCACGGGGCCCCGCTGTACCGCGAGCTGGAGTTCGTCGCGGGCCAGGTGGGGATGGCCGGCGGCATCCTGTTCGTGCTCCTGGCCGTCGCGACCGTCCAGTCGCTGCGGCGGTCGGCCGAGCCGAGGCGGTATCTGCTGGCGGTCGTGGCGCTCTCGACCTTCGCGGTCTTCGCGGTCAGCTCGCTCCGGCACCGGGTGGAGGCGAATTGGCCGCTCCCGGCGTACCTGCCGGCCGTGGTCCTGCTCGCGACGGTCCAGGGCGACGGCCGATGGCGCCGGTGGCTTCGCGCGGGAGTCGCCCTCGGCGGCGGGCTCGTGATCCTGGGGTACCTGCAGATGGTGACGCCGGTGCTGCCGTTCCACGAGGAGCTCATCCGGCGGGGACACGGCTGGGACGAAGTGGCCCTGCGGGTGGCGCTGCACCGGGAATCGCCCCGGACCTGGGTGGCGGGAAACACCTATCAGGACGCGTCCAAGCTCGCCTTTCACCTGCCGGATCACCCTCGCGTCTTCGCACTCAACCTGCGGAGCCGCGACAACCAGTACTCGGCGTGGCCGGGATTCCCCGACCTGGCCCGCCGCGGCGACGACCTGGTCTTCCTCCTGGGCGACCGGCGCGATCCGCCGGCCGCGGTCTCCGATCTCTCGCCCCACTTCGCCCGGGTGCGGGTGGTGGACTCGATCGCGCCGACCGCCGAGCATCCCGAGGCCCCGACCCGCCGCGTCTGGCTGCTGGAGGACTGGCAGGGCAGCTGGCCCGACGAGCGCTGAGCCGGCCGCTGCCGGCCGGCCGGCTCGCTCATCGGACCCTACCGCTCAGTCCCGCCTGGTCGGCCCCTGGAGCGCGATCCGGAATCCCCCCGCGGCCTCACCCCTCCTCGGTCCCGGCCCTCGTCACGTCCGGCGCGGGTCGCACGCTCCTCAGGAGCCGGCGAATGCCGGGTACCCGCCACGGGCGCCTCGCTGCCGTGGTCCCACGAAGGCCTCGCGCAGGAGCTCCTCCCGTGGTCGGCTTTTCCGCGTTCCCGCACATCCTGAGACGGCTCGCTTCCCCCTGGCCCATCGCCATCTCGGGGCTGCTCGCGACCAGCGCCACCGGGCACGCCTCCGGACCCCGCCCACCGGGTCCGGCCGAGCGCGGCTGCGGCGGGCCGGATGCGCCGCTCACCACGACCGTGGACTCGGCGCACGACACGGTGATCATCACCCTCGGCCCGTGCCGGGTGCCCGCGCTGGGCGCCATGGACATGGGCGGCATGCGCATGGGCGGCGTGCGCATGGCCGCCATGCCCGGGATGGCGATGATGTCCCACAGCCCCGGCCACGAGGACGTGCGGGTGCATTTCCGCTGGCCGGCCGACGTGTGGATGCGCTCGTTCGACCTGCAACTCCTCGACGCCGCCGGGCACCGGCTCGACCAGCCCACGACGATGCACCACATGGAGCTGCTCAACTTCGACCGGCGCCAGCTGGTGTATCCCATGGTCGAGCGCGTGTTCGGCATGGGCGAGGAGACCGGTGGCGCCGCCATTCCCAAGACCGTCGGCCTGCCGCTCGACGCCGGGATGGACATGGCCCTGTACGTCATGTGGAACAACCACACCGATCACGCCCTCGACGGCGTCACCTTCCGCCTAGCGATCCGGTACTCGCCCCGAAACCTCGTGCCGCGCCCGACCATCGTCCTGCCGTTCAAGGCCGACGTCAACATTCATCCCGGCGCGGGCGACGCCTACGACCTGCCGCCCGGCGGCGGCTCCAAATCAGCGGTGTTCACCGTCGGCGCGAGCGGACGCCTGCTGGCGGTGGGCGGACACCTGCACGACTACGGGAAGGAGCTGCGGCTGGAGGACGCGCGGACCGGGAAGGTGCTGGCGCGGGTGTGGGCGCAGCGCACGCCGGATGGCGAGGTCACCGGGGTGAGCCACGGCCTCTACGGCGTCCTGGGGCGAGGCCCACACCTGATTGCCGGCCGCCCCTATCGCCTGGTGGCGGTGTACGAAGGTAGCCCGGCCGACTCGATCCGCGGGGCGATGGGACTCATGGGCGGCATCTTCGCACCCGATCACTACAAACGGTGGCCCAGGATCGACCGGCGCGATCCGGCGTACCTCATCGATCTCCACCCGCCGGCGGCGACGGTGGCCACGGCTGGCACCCCCTAGCGGAGCTCCGGGCCGAAGTGCCGCAGCAGGTGCTCCGTTACCGCCTCCGGCGCCTCACGCGGCAGGAAGTGTCCCATGCCGTCCAGCACGATGCGCTCGAAGGGGCCCGAGTGGGTGGCCGCCATCTTCTCGCTCGCGGCCGGAGCCGTCACCCGGTCGGCGCCGCCCTGGATGAACATCGTCGGCGTCGCCAGCCGCCTCGTGGCCCTGACCTTGGCCTCGAGCCGGGCGCTGCGCCGGTCGAGCGGCGCCTCGCCCCAGCGCGACCGGTAGGAGTGGAGCATGACGGGCACCCAGTCGGGATTGCGGAACGACTTCGCCACGGCCTTGAAGCCCGCCTCGTCGAACCAGCCGGGCGGCGACCAGTTGTCCCACATGTAGCGCGCGAAGTCGATGGGGTGCCTGGTCACGAACTCGGTGCCCCGCCGCGTGGCCTGGAGCCAGTGGTACCAGTAGCGGTGGGTCTGCTCGAACCCGGTGATCCGGAGGCCGCCGAGCCTGGACGGGGAGGCCAGCATCGCGATCCGGGCCACCCGCCTGGGCCAGCCCACCGCCAGCATCTCGGCGACGTTGGAGCCCCAGTCGTGGCCCGCGACCACGAAGCGCTCCACGCCGAGCGCGTCCATCAGCTCGATGGCGTCCACGGCGAGGATGCCGGTGTTGCCGGTGCGCGGCGTGCGTCGCGAGCGGAAGCGGGTGCCGCCCGAGGCGCGCAGCATCGGGGCCAGGGTGCGGAAGCCGGCCGCGTTGAGGCGCGGGGCGATGGGGTTCCAGGTAGTCGCGTCGTCGGGCCAGCCGTGCAGCAGCAGGGCGACTGGACCGCCTTTGGGGCCAGAGTCGGACAGGGCGACATCGAGATGTTTGGTGCGGACCCGCTTCATGCTCTAGCTCCTTCGTGAAGGCCGGCTCGAGAAAACCCTTCAATCTACGGCCGACCCGCGCCGCCAAGAGTGGGCAGGTCGTCCTCCGAAGGTGACAGTTCGGCGCGACCCCGCCCGGCTGGGACGCGCCTTCCCTCCCCAAGATCGCCTGCTTCTCAGACCGGAACGGACGGAATCCCGGAGTGGATCGTCGGGCCCTCGAGGCGGGGCGCGGCTCCCCGTAGGCCGATCGATCCGGACTCGAGCCCGATCACGGACACCTCGATCCGATTCGAGGTGTCCGTGACGCGATCGGAGCGATCTCGCGTCCGATCGCGACGTCCCGAGCCCTTATCGTGTCACCATCGCGACCGATCGCCGCTTCCCATCGCTCGAACGCACGGGCCTCCGAGACGACCGACGCGCCCCGGCGGGCGAACCGGACGACCGGGCGTGGGATGAGAACGACTCGCGAGGGAAACGCGGCGGCCCTCGAGGCGAATGCGGCGGCCCTCGACGCAAATGCGGCGAGCCTCGACGCAAATGCGGCGGCCCTCGACGCGAATGCGGCAACCCGCGCGCCGTTCGGAACAACCTCCAGTTCACTCGTCGCCACTCCTGCCTGAAAAGCTGCCGTTCCTCGCCGACTCACCACGTCCCGATCTCCTCACGACGTACGCTCATGCCACGCCGGCGGCGCCCACGTCCGTCACACCGCGCATCGCCGCGACGACGACACCACTCGCTGGCGTCGCGCAATCGTTGGCATGCCCGATGCGTAACCGCCGTCCGACCGCGTCGCGGGCCGAGCGCGCGCGGATCCTCCATGCATTCGAGCAGCACACCAGTTGCCGGCGGTGACCGGCCAGCCTCCGGCTTGCGCAACGAAGGGGGAGGTATGAACGCGGAGTCTCGCAGGAAAATCGAGATGGGGGCGCGGGCGCTGGAGTTCAGCCGCGCGCACCCGGACACCGAGCCGGGCATGCTGACGGCGGTGTCGAAGCTGGAGCAGCTGGTGGCGCGGGCGAACGAGGCGGCCGGCGGGCAGCGGGACGGATTCATTCAGGTCCACGCGGGCGCGGCCCGGAAGCATGAGCTCCGGCGGGCGATGCTGGCCGTGCCGATCGCGCACCTGGCCGAGGTGGGCCGGGCGGCCGCGAGGGAAGAGCAGGAGCTGGGCAAGGCGTTCCGCTTCAAGCCCGGCGCGGATACCCACCTGGCGTTCCGGACGGCCGCCCGCGGCATGGCCGCGGCCGCCGAAGCCCACAAGGAGACGCTGGCGAAGTACGGGCTGGTGCAGTCGGTGGTGGACGAGCTCGGCCAGCTGCTCGACCAGTTCGACGCGGCGGTCACACAGGTGAACGACGGGCGCACGGCGCACACCGGTGCCACGGCAGAGCTCCACGCGGTGGCGCAGGGGATCGTGCGGACCGTGCGGGCGATGGACGGGCGGAACCGGCAGCGGTTCGCGAGCGACGCGCAGCTGCTGGGGTCGTGGCTCAGCGCGAGCACGGTGCTGGGCAAGTCGCGGGCGGGGTCGGACGCGCCCGTGGCACGGCCCGAGCGAGGGACGCCGGCCGGCGGTGAGGTGAGGCCGGCGGCATGATGATGGTGCCGAGCGGTGAGCCGTCGCCGATGATGCCATGTCGGCGGCGGCGCCCACCTGGCTCGACCGTTTGATCGATCGTTCCTTCTTGGAGACCGTACCATGCGCCGCTTGCTCGCCGCTCTGCCGCTGCTCGCCGCCTGCGGTGTCCCTGCCCCGCTCCGCGCGCAGACGCCGGATTCGACCCGGACGTTCAGCTCCACCCACGTCGACTCGACGCGGCTCTACTTCACCCAGGTGGTCTTCCAGCCGCCGCGGGTGGATACCCTGATCGACACGCTCTGGTGCACGGCGGCCGGCTGCAGAGCCACGCCGCCCGAGCCCGATCCGCCGCCGCCCGAGGTAGCGCTCGGCATCCCCTTCGGGCCGGTCTCGCTTTGGAATGGCCTCCAGCCCATCGGGACCGCGGTCGGGTTCACCGCGAGCCAGAACTACACCGCGCCCGACAACGTCGTCCCGCTGATCGCCAGCGCGCGCGCCCTCGGGCACAGGCTGATCCTGGCCCTCACCGGTGGCCCCGCGTCACTGTACAGCACCAACGGCAAGTTCGACCTCGCGAAGTGGAAGCGGCGGATGGACCAGTACAACACCGCGGCGATCCGCGACGCCATCGCGGCCGGCGTGGCCGACGGCACCGTGCTGGCCAACTCGCTGATGGACGAGCCCGAGCACAAGAAGTGGGGCGGTGTGATGACCAAGCCGGTGCTCGACTCGATGGCGGCCTACGCCAAGCGCTACTTCCCCACCCTGCCGATGGGGCCGAGCCACGGGCCGAACGGGTACTACCAGTGGCGGCCGGCGGAGCGGTACCGGATCGTGGATTACGTGCGGAACCAGTACAACTGGTGGGTGACCAAGGGGGACGCGGCGGCCTGGCGTGACCGGGTACTGGCGCAGGCGAAGCTCGACCGGGTGACCGTGGCGTTCAGCCTGAACATTCTCGACGGGGGCCAGACGGCGGCGCGGGACGGGACATGGAGCTGTCCGGCCGGCACCTCGGCGGGGCGCGGGACCTACGAGCCGGCGTGTCGGATGACGGCGGCGCAGATCCGCGCCTGGGGCGAGGCGCTCGGGCCGGCGGGGTGCGCGCTGCTCATGTGGCGGTATGACAGCGTGGCGATGGGGCGCGCGGACAATCAGGAGGCCATGCAGGGGGTGGCGGCCACGCTGGCGGGGGCGCCGCGGCGGGCGTGCGTGAGAACGGATTCGCAGGCCGCCCTGAGCCCCGGCCAACTCACTTTGCGCGCACCGCGACCACCCGGATGTCGAATGTCACCTGATCGGCCACCTTCACCGTGCCACCGGGCCCCCCCCTGAAGGGCTTGATCCCGAAGTCGGTCTGCTTCACCGAGAACGTGGCGCTCGCCCGGAGGCTGTCGGGACCCATTCGCACAACGACGTCAATCGGCACGTCCCGCGTCTGGCCGGCCATCGTGAGGGCCGCCACCAGGTGGAAGCCATCCTCCGTAGGGGTGACCTTGCGCGAGACCATGGTCATCTCGGGGTGCTCGGCCGTGTGCAGCACCTCGGTGCGCATCGCGGCGGTGACCTTGCGGATCTCGGCGGTGTCGGGCGGGGTCAGCACCTCGAGGCTGTCGGTGAGGATCGTGATCTGGAGCCGGGAGCTGGACGGCGCCTTCGGGTAATAGACCACCTGGCCCCGGGCGCCGTTCGCCTGGATGAGGTGGGTGTGGCCGGCGAAGCCGAAGAGGCCGGCCTTCCCAGTCTTCACCCGCAGGCGGCTATCCGGCGCGAGCCGATAGACCACGGAGTCCAGGGTCCTGAGACGCGGATCGATTCCCCCGGAGGTCAGGCGACCGGCCGTGTCGTCGGCCTCGCCCGAATCGGTGGCCTTGGGCCGGAAGGCATCCGGCTGTTGCGCGCTCAGCGGAGCTCCGAGGGTGACGAGCGCGATCGTGATGCTCGCGAGGGTGCAGACAGGGCGCATGGGCTCCGCATCTTGTCCAGGGTAAAGGGAACATCGAGGAACGCTCGAGCGCCTGCAACCGTGACCCGGATTGACAGGCTGTGAGCAGGCCCTCACATTTGCCGCACCCACCGACAATCCAGCCTTTTCCGGTCGCGCCTTCACGGATGACCGGCCTCACGCACGGAGACATCCCATGGCACGAGGCCGCGTAACGATGAAGATGAACCTCGGCATCCTCCTGGTCCTGATCGCCGGGGCCCTGCTGCTCCTGGGCGGGGGCAGCCCGCCGTCGATCCGCCGGTACTACATCGCCGCGGACACCGTCGCCTGGAACTACGCGCCGAGCGGGATGGACCAGATCGCGGGCCGGCCGTTCGACGCAGTGCAGCGGCCGTTCGTCGAGGCCGGCCCCGGGCGCATCGGGGCCATCGCCCTCAAGTCGCTCTACCGGGAGTACACCGACTCGACCTTCACGACGCTCAAGCCGCGCCCTCCGGCCTGGGAGCACCTCGGGATGCTCGGGCCCCTGATCCGCGCCGAGGTGGGGGACACGATCCGCATCGTGTTCCGCAACCGGACCGATCACCCCGCCAGCATGCACCCGCATGGCGTGTTCTACAACAAGGACTCCGAGGGGTCACCCTACCAGGACGGCACCGGCGCCGCGGACAAGGCCGACGACGGGGTGGCGCCGGGCGCGACGCACACATACGTGTGGGCGGTGCCGCCGCGGGCGGGACCGGGTCCGGGCGATGCCAGCACGGCATTCTGGATGTACCACTCGCACGTGCACGAGACCGCGGACGTCAACGCGGGGCTGGTGGGACCGATGATCATCAGCGCGCGGGGCACGACCCGCCCGGACGGATCGCCCAAGGACGTGGACCGGGAGGTCGTGGTCGCGTTCGCGGAGATGGACGAGAACGAGAGCGTGCACTTCACCCACAACCTCCGCACCTACGCCGGCACGCCCGACTCGGTGAAGGTGGACACCATCTTCGGCACGCCGCAGGTGCGGCGCTACGCGCAGTTCTGGTTCCGGGAGTCGATCAACGGGTTCCTGTTCGGCAACGGCCCGATGATCACCGTGCACAAGGGCGAGCGGGTGCGCTGGTACGTCATGGCGACGACCAACTTCGAGATGCACGCGCCGCACTGGCACGGCAACGTGGTCGACATCGGCCACATGCGGACCGACGTGGCGAGCCTGACGCCGATGGAGATGGTGACGGCGGACATGGTGCCCGACAATCCGGGCGTCTGGCTGTTCCACTGCCACCTCGGCAACCATCTGCTGATGGGCATGCAGACCCGATACACCGTGCTGAGCGACGTGGCGACGAGGTAGGTCAGCGAGGGACCAGGCCCACCGCCCACCCGGCGAAGGCGAGCCACGCGTGGGTGCCGGACAGCAGGACGCGGAGGGGCTGGGAGGCGATCAGCACCAGTCCGCCCCAGAGCGTGACCGGGTGCAGCCGGCGGCGGGAGACCAGGTCCCAGACCACCAGCGGCACCAGGAACAGGTCCACGCACAGCTCGATCATGCCGATCCCCGGGACGGGCAACGCGGTCCCCATGAACCCGAACGGCCAGCGGGCGACGCCGGCCTCGACCAGCGCGATGGACGCGAGCAGCATGTAGCGCTTGTGGGTCTGGGGGTCGCGCCGGTTCGCCAGCGCCAGCGCCACGAAGGTCCCGAACAGGACCATGATGGTGAGGGGGACGGTAAGGAACTGGAGGGGCGGCGCCGGAACGTCCATGAATCCCGTGGGACGTCCGGCGGCGATCAGGGCGCCGACCGTCCCCAGCAGCACCATGGCGACCGCGAGCCCGCCACCGAGCCGGCCGAGGCGGCGGTGGAGGTCGACGCGCCCGGCCGCCACGAGGGACGGCTGCACGAGCAGCAGCAGGAACCATCCGACGAAGACCACGCCATGGACATAGAAGAAGGTCTCGGGCGCGCCGTGGGCGCGGGCCCACTCGGGGTACCAGGGCCTCAGAAAGAACGTGCGGGCGAAGCCGAGCAGGACCGCGGCGGCGAGCGTGGCGGCGAAGCCGACGTAGAAGCGGTGCTCGGCGGACCAACGGGCGCGCCGGGCCGTGGCCGCGGGGATGGTGCCGGCCTGCGTGGTCATCTGCGGATTCCCCCAAGGAACGCCGCGATCTTCGCGTTGACGAACGGCTTGGCGCCCTCGTCGCCGCCGCCACCGGCCACGTGGCCCCAGAGCGACGGAATCGGCTCGAGATCCACCCGCGCGGCGAGGAGCAGGCCGAGGCTCAGCTGGAGCGTGCGCACGCGTGCTCGAGGCGGCAGCGGTCGGCGAGGGTCGCGTGGAGCTGGTCGACCGGCGCTGTGGTCATCTACGTGAGGCCGGGCACATCCATAGGATGCCAGCCGATGTCAGGAGAAAGGTCTTGGGGGATGGTCTAAGGTAACGCCCGGAGAGCGAAGCGCCACCGAGTCCGATGGCGGTTCAGACTTCGACCGCGAACCGCACGTACTCGGTGCTATGCTCGAGACCGAGCTTCTGTCGGCGCTGGAGAGATGCCACGGTAGTCTCGCAAGCAGTCGGGTGACCGTAACCCCGCGTGGTTACGGATTACCCGGCACTTCACTCCGAGATTGCCTCCCTCAGGGCACGAACTCCTGCTCCCAGCTGAAGCCGGCGGCCAGCTCCGCCAGGCGGTGGACGAATTCCGTGTGGGCGGTGAACGCCGCGCCGGCGACGCGCCCGAGGCGGTGGGGGAGCTGGTGGGCTCGTCGCACGCAGCGGCGAGCAGGGCAAGGGCACCGACGGCAAGCAGTCGTCGCATTTCGTCACTCCGTCATCAGAAGGCTCGGGCGGCGGGCGCGGCGCGGTAGGTGGACGGGCGGGCGGACCGCCCGCCTGCCAGGCGGGTGCAGTGTGCCGCGGATCTGTCTCGGTCAGGTCAAGCGGGGAGCGGATATGGTGTAACGATCGGGAGACCGAGCGATGTGAGTGACTACCGGAGCTCGATGCGGCCCCTGGGGGTGTCGAGCGCGGCGATCAGCGCCGGTAGCGGCGCCGCGACGATTCGAAGCCCCAGTCCAAGACGCGCCAAGCGCTCGCCGATCGCTGCCGGCGCGGGGTGCTCGCCATGAAGCTCCGCCAGCCGGATCGCGCCGGGAGCGGTCCGAGCAGGATGCGGGCTGTCGCCCCAATCGATGAGGAAAGGCACCAGCCCATCACCCTCGGCCAGGTCCGGATAGGTCAGCCGCCATGACAGCACCCGGCCGTCGGCCAGCTCGCGCCGGCCGCTCCGCACCTCACCGAGCGGAATCCCGGCGGCGCGAGCCGCGGCGGCCTGCCCATCCAGGGCCGTGCTCCTGGCGGCCCAGGTGACGAGCCGTGGCTCCGTGAGTGCATGCAGGCCGAGCCAGCGTGGGTGGGATGGCCGGGGCTGCGTGGGATCGGGGGCGATGAGCTCGAGGTACGTGGCCGGGCCCAGCCGCAGCAGGGCGTTCCAGGTGCCCTCGCCCGGATGGCGGCCCCCGAGCGCGGCCCGGACACCGGTCCAGCGCTCGAACCGGTCGATCTCCGACTCGAGGTCGAGGCCGGCCCAGATCAGGTGATCAACGGGAGGCAGCGGCAGAATGACTACCGACCCTTCAGGGCGAACGCCAGCACGTAGTCTCCCTGCGGGGTGCCCAGCTTCCCGTGCCCTCCCGCGGCGATCACGACGTACTGTGTCCCGCCCACCGCGTAGGTCATCGGAGTGGCCTGCCCTCCCGCCGGCAGCTGGTAGCGCCACAGCTCCTTCCCGGTCTCCGAGTCGAACGCTCGCAGGACGGGATCGATGGTCGCCGAGGTGAACACCAGGCCTCCCGCCGTCACCATCGGGCCGCCCAGATTGATCGAGCCCGTCGCCTTGCCCGGGACCATCGTGCCGAGCGGCGTCTCCCACACCTGCTTCCCGCTCGCTAGGTCCACGGCCACCGTGGTACCCCACGGCGGCGCGTTGCACGGAGCCTTGCTCGGCGAAAAGAGGAAGGTCCGATAGATCCCGAAGGGCGAGGGCTCCTGGTCGCCGAACTCGCCGTAGATGCGGTTGTCCTGCTGCTTCTGCATCTCCGCGTGGTACTCGGCGCGCGGGATCATCCGCACCCACGCGACCAGCCGGTTGGTGTTGGCGATCATGAGATGGCGCTCGGGATCGTAGGCGGCACCGCCCCAGTTGACGCCGCCCACGTTCCCGGGCACCACCACGGTTCCCCGCAGGCTCGGCGGGGTGAAGATCCCTTCCGATCGTGAGCTCTTGATCTTCTCCGCACACCAGCTCGAGTCCGCCGGCGTCGGCCCCCACGCGTCCTCCGGCCCGAACTTCTCGGGCACCAGCGAGATGGTCGAGAAGGGCTGGGTGGGCCAGCTCTCCTCGCCGGGAATGTCCGACCGCGGTACCGGACGCTCTTCCACGGGCAGCAGGGGCTTGCCGTTCAGCCGGTTCAGCACGAACACGTGGCCCATCTTGGTGTTGATGACCACGGCCGGGGTGCCGCCCCTCCACGTGAACAGGGTGGGCTGCGCCGCGACGTCATAGTCCCACAGGTCGTGGTGCACCACCTGGAATCCCCACACGAGCTTGCCGGTCGAAGCGCGCAGGGCCACGACCGCGTTGGCCCACCGGTCGTCGCCCTTGCGAATGCCGCCGTAGTAGTCGGGCGCGGGGCTGCTGGTCGGCACGAAGACCAGGTCGTGAGCCGGATCTACCGAGAGCGTGGACCACGCGTTGCCCGCGCCGGTCGGCGGGCTGGTGGCTCCGGCCCAGGGTATTGGATCCCAGGTCCAGCGGAGCTTGCCGGTGCGGGCGTCGAACGCCCGGACGATCCCCCGCCCCGTGCTCACTTTCCAGTTGTCGGCGATGGAGGAGCCGGTGATCACCAGGTCGCGGTAGATGGCGGGGGCCGAGGAGACCTGGTACCCGCCGGTCCATTCGGTGGGCGTGGCCGCATCCCGGCTCAGGTCAATGGCCCCATTGGCACCGAACTTCGCGCATGGCTTTCCGGTCTCTCCATCCAGCGCGATCAGGCGGCCGTCGAGCGTGCCGAGGTAGATCCGCAGGCGGCACGCTCGCCCCCGCCCTACGTTCGGATCCACCCACGCAGAGACGCCGCGCGACGTCACCTCGGAGAACTCCCGCTGCAGGTTCACGCCGGGGTCGTACTCCCAGAGCTTCGTCCCGCGTACCGGATCGAGCGCGATCACGTGGTCGTACGGCGTGCTCAGGAACAGTTTGCCCTCGACCAGAATGGGCGTGGCCTCGAAGGCCGCCTTCCGCACCAGATCGGTCTTCGCGCCGAGTGCCCCGGTGCGGTAGGTCCAGGCTGGCGTCAGCCGCGCCACGTTGGTTCGGTCGATCTGCCTGGCGCGAGAATAGCGCATGCCGCCCGGATCGCCGCCGTAGCTTGCCCATCCCACGTCGGGCGTGGCGGGCGGGTGGGAGCCGGCGTGAGGGGCCGCTTGCGCGGCGGCGGCCGACGCGACGCCCAGGAGCAGACCAGGAACGCCGAACAGGCGGCTGGCACGGCGGAACATCAAGGATGACATCGAGACCTCGTTGGGCTCAGGCGATGGCGCGCACCACTCCCCCGTCGACCCGAAGCGCCGGGCCGGTGGTGGCCGAGGCGGCGGTGCTGCAGGTGTAGGCGATTATCGCGGCGACCTCGTCCGGCGGGGTCTGCCTGCTTCTCCGGCGATTGCCGAATGGAGCCCCGAGGGGCGCTTGAGATCGGCTTGATGGCCTCACCTTATTGCTGGGCCACAAAGAGGTTTGTCGGCAGCGCACATCGAGGAGGAAAGATGACTCGTTCCCGACCCGGGATCCCGGCTCTCGCCCTTGGCGCCCTTCTGATCGCTTCCTGTGACACCAGCCCGACCCAGCCCGACGCCGCGGCCACGGCTCCTGCAGCGGCCTCGCTCCTGAACCCGCCCGGCACCTGGACCATCCGGGCGGAACGGTCGCCGGACGGTTCTATCTGGCGCTATTGGGCCGCCGCGGAAGCCGTCACCGACGCCTCCCAGCACTCGACGGTATACGTCCTCGGCGGGCGGTACAACCAGGCACCGACCGATCCGCCCGCGACGAGCATCCTGGCGTACGACGTGGCCACCGACCAATGGGGGACGAAAGCCTCGCAGTTCAGGGGCGCCGCGACGAACGGTATCGGCAGGGTCGGGCCCACTCTGTACATCTCCGGGGGCTGGAACTTCAGCGGCGATCCGAGCCAGTGGACCCACACCTCTTCCCGGCTGTTCGGCTACGACGTGGCACACGACCGGCTGACCAGGAAGGCCGACATGCCTCTGGCCACGGCGGAAGGGGTCACCGGCGTCATCGACGACAAGGTGTACGTGCTCGCCGGCAAGTGCGTCGGCCAGCAGCTCTGCCGCAACTTCTATCGCTACGACCCATCGACCAACGTCTGGACCCAGCTCCCCTCCGCGCCCAACTCCCACCGCCACGGCGCCGGTGCCGTAATCGGCTCGAAGCTCTACGTGGCGGGCGGGGGGGCCAGTCCCTATCGGGCGTTCGACGTGTACGACGCGGCGACGAACCGGTGGAGCTCGCCCGGCCTGCTCCCGCCCCGGCGGCGATTCGCGGTCGGGGCGGCCGTGAAGGGCAAGTTCTGGGTGGTGGGAATCGCAGGGGGCGAGCGGGACGGCGTGCGCTACGCCGACCGCAACACGGTGGCCTACGACCCCTCGACCAACACCTGGAAGAACCACACCCCCTATCCAGGCCCGGACGGGGAGGGAGGCCAGTTCCTGCTGCGGCCCTTTGCGGCGGTGCGCGTGTTCTTCGAGGGAGCGCAATACCTGTTCGCGGTGGGAAGCGGCCACCTCTATACCGACGACACCGTAAAGCCGGCCGGGACCATCGACCCCGGACCGCCCTACATCTACACACCGTGATCACGAGGATGGCATCACGGTGGGCCAATGTGGGGAGGTCGGTACCGCGCCACAAGCCCGGGCGGACGGACTGGCTGCCCAGCCAGCCTGGGCGCATACTTCACCGATCCACCATCCCGACGCAGGACCGCTCCCGAACCCGGAGCCCGCGTGGCCGAGCACCTCGGACACCTGACGGCCGCTCTCGCCGACCGCTATCGCCTCGAGCGCGAGGTGGGGCAAGGCGGGATGGCCACGGTCTACCTGGCGCACGATCTTCGCCATGACCGGAAGGTGGCGCTCAAGGTGCTGCGGCCGGAGCTGTCGGCCATCCTGGGCGCCACGCGGTTCCTGGCCGAGATCAAGACCACCGCCAACCTGCAGCACCCCCACATCCTGAGCCTGTTCGACTCGGGCGAGGCCGACGGCCTCGTGTTCTACGTCATGCCGTTCGTCGAGGGCGAGAGTCTCCGGGTGCGGCTCATGCGCGAGAAGCAGCTCCCAGTGGACGAGGCGGTGCGGATCGCCCGCGAGGTGGCCGACGCGCTGGACTACGCCCACCGCCACGGCGTGATCCACCGCGACATCAAGCCGGAGAAC
>JBOHSB010000152.1:0-8667 GCA_050733015.1 Gemmatimonadales bacterium | reverse complement strand
CAAGTACTGGCCGGGCGGCGATCCGTTGGGCCGCCGAGTGCGGTTTGGAACTGACCCGGCCAAGCCATGGACGACGGTCGTTGGTGTCATCAAGGATATCAAGCATGACGGTCTCGACAACGATGGCGTTCCGCATATCTACGTGCCGGTCTATCAAGACCCCAACAAGCAAGTGAGCGTGGCGTTGCGGACGTCTCTGCCCGCGACCCTGCTCGAACCACAGATTCGGCATGAAATCCAGAGCATGGATGCCGGCTTGCCCGTCTTTAACGTCTCTTCCATGAACGACATCCTCGATCGGTCACTGGCTTCACGGCGTTTTTCTGCCGATCTGGTGGGCGGATTTGCTGGACTGGCGGTGCTTCTGGCCTCCATCGGAATCTATGGCTTGTTGGCTTATCTGGTCGGCCAACGATCACAGGAGGTCGGTATCCGCATGGCCCTGGGCGCGCAGCAGGGCGACATTCTGAGAATGTTCTTGCGCAAGGGGGTCACACTTGCTGGCGTGGGCATCGTTGCCGGATTGGTCATTTCTGCATCCACGGCATCCCTGATGGCAAGTCTGCTCTATGGGGTGCGCCCCCATGATCCGGCTGTGTTTCTGCTCGTGCCTCTGCTTTTACTTGTAGTGGCCACGCTGGCTAGCTATTTCCCAGCATACCGCGCGACGCAAGTGAACCCCATCGCCGCCTTGCGCGAGAGTTGAAAGGGCAGGATTAGCACTTTGCAAGCAAATTCGTAGACGCAGCGGCCGTCTGGAAGATCGTAGCACTCCCGGCATTCTGCTTAGCCTCCCCGGCCGAGACCCGGTCCTCGCCTGTCGCGTCCCGATTCAGGCGAGTCTGGGCCACCGAGCGCAAGGACCTGCCTCTGAAGGACGTCGCAGCGGTGGGCGGGTGGCGAGATACGAGCACGCTGCTGCGATATCAGCAGCCCCACGAAACGACGATGCGCAAGGTGGCCGACTTCGAGCGGTCGCCGGAGCCATCGCCCCCACATGGTCAAGCGGTGAGTAACTCACACACCCCCCGCAAATAGGCAAAGCGCGACGGCTGCCAAGCAGCCACCGCGTTTCGAGTTGCCCCTCCTGGGCTCGAGCCGAAGGCCACCGGAGGTGAACCAGGACTCTCCTGATCCAGAGGAACCGCTGTAACCGCCTAAACTCCGGCAACTTGCCACCATTTACGCGAGTTCGTGCCACCCGATGTTGGAGTTTGACGTCCATGATGTCGGACTTTGCCGTACTTTACTCACTCAAATGTCGGAGCTTGCTGCCATCCCTCGGGCCTCGCCCTTAATGTTGGCCCGGGATGGCGGCCGAGGGATCCACGGGTCCCAGTAGTCGGCGCTGTGAGCGATGACTCCTGAGCAATGTCATTCTTTCGTCATCCGAGCAAGCGCATTCCGCGCCTCGACCACAAAGGGTTGCAGCTGGGGGTCGGCTTGGCGCCAGACATCGACCACGAACTGGTACGACTGCATAGCCTTGTCACGCTCGCCCAGGCCCTCCGCGATGCGTGCTTGCTCCAGAACGCCGAAGACGAAGAGGGGGCCCCCGCCACTCCAGACCCAGCGATCGAGGACCGCTCCCGCCTGTCGAGCCTGCCCCTGTACCGTGAGGAGGCGGGCCTCGATGAGCTTCTCATAAAAGCAATCGTTCTCCAGACAGAGCGTGTCCGGAATCGACTGAAAAAGACGCAGCGCCCGGATGGAATCGGCTCGAGCCAGCGCGAGATACGCCGTGGCGGCAGCCTGGAGGTATCGGCCGCGGAGATTGCCCTGGGCGCTTCCCTGCATTCGGGCTTCCTGCCCGGCGCGGAGCGCGAACCGCGCCAGCGACGCCGTGTCTCTTCGGGCCAGCCACCAGGGGAGGCCACGCAGCTGCCGCGCGGTGCCCCAGGGAGACATCGGCCACGCTCTTCCAGGCTCGAGCGCGTGCCCAAAGGTCGTGGCGGCCAGGGACTCCGGGATCACCCCAAGGAGCGCGAGGGCACGGAAGGGATCACGGAAGTCGCTGAACGGCGAGGCGTTCGGGTCGAGGAGCAAGCGGCGATCCGTCGTGTACGCCTCTTGAAGGTGGCCCCGGTAGGCCAGCTCGAGCGCCAAGTACTGATCGTACATCAGTGTGTCCGACCAGGGATCGACACCGGTGCCGCTCCGCCGGGTCAGCGCTCGCAGGAGCCGGACCCCGGATTGGCCAGAGTCGGCCCACCAGCCGAGCTGCATCATACCGGCGCCAAAGAGTTCCTGGGCGGAGGCGCTGTCGATCATCCGAGCCGTCTCCGGCACGTGTGACCGCGCGGGATCGAGCATCAGCGCGACCAGTCGACTCGAACTGGCATTGACGTCGGTGGGATCGAGGCGCAGGTAGGCAGCGGCATACTTCCGGGCCAGGTCGGGGCGGTTCAACCGGATCGCCAGGTTCACCGTATGCTCGTACGCCGGCGCGAACCCCGGGTCGAGGGCGATCGCGCGGTCGAAGGCCTCGAGCGCCGGGGCGGGGGCGCCTCCCAGCGGAGGAGGGAAGTGAAATCGCGCTTCACCGAGGTCAAGCCACACCTCGGGGTCAGCGGGGTAGCGGCGGACGGCCTCCTCCGAGATGGAAAGATTACGATACCTGAAGCGGATCAGATCGGCCGGGTTGGTCGCCTCGTCAGCCGCGGCCCAGAGCGAGTCGGCGGCGATCAGCACACTATCTTTGGGAGAAAGTCCGCGATTCAGGCTCACCGCCCGGCGCGTATACTCCTCCATAGGCCGGTACGCGTGCGAACTCGAGGGGAACCAGCTGAGCACCAAATTCATGCGGCGGAAGGCAAGCGCGAACGTGCTGTCCTGCGTGGTAGCCTGGTCATAGTACACCAGGGCAGAGTCCCAGAGACCCCGCCGATAGAATTGTTCCCCGTACAGGAAGGCCTTCAACGCCGGGAGCGATCTGGACCCGATCGAGACGTGTCGCACCGCCCCGATCGGGCGATTCCGTCCCAGCACCTCAAGGATCCTGACCCCCAGGGAGTCGGCCAGTTCTCCGATGTCCGCCGTTGCACCTTTGACCTCCAGGTCTGGCTCGCCTCTCTTCCGGGCCAGGTCCAGCACCGTCGCTCGAAGGCTGACGGTGTCGCCCGCTGTGCTTACGCTCCCGAAGACCACCACCCCGGCACCCGTGCGGTGGCCGAAGCTCTCGGCTGACACGCGATCGGTGCGGCCGTGCCAACGCTTGATTCCGACCGTCTGCGGGACGGTGCGCAGAGGTCCGGCGCCGTCGAGGTCACGGGAGAGAATGTCCACCAGTCCCTCATGCCAGATTTGCAGTGACTGGTCGAGCACATCAAATGGGGCGATCGCTAACAGATTGGGATCCGTCGGCGGACCCGGCCGCGTCCGCCACAGTAGGACTCCAGCAGCCGCCAAGGCGGCCAGACCGATAGCGGCGCCCCAATGGCGTACCGCGATAAGGGTGCGCCGTTGCGGTGCTGCGCCGGGGTGACTCAGGGCCTCGGCGAACTCTGCGGCCGTCCTGAACCGGTCGGCAGGCGCTTCGGCAAGGGCCGGCCCGATCCCGCGCTCCACCACTGGCGCAAGACCTTCCCGTACCTTCCCAGCCGCCGCGTTTCCACGTGCCCCGTTTCTGGTGACTTGGCGGTGCTGCTCGATCCACTCGGTCAGCTCCGGCGGCGGGTCCGTGCCGAGCTCCGAGCGCACCAGCTCCCCGTAGGCGTCTCCACGGCGTAGCGCGTCGGCGTGCTCGCCGGCCTGGTCCAGGGAAGTCATCAAGCCGAGCGCGGCGTGGGAGCTCAGCGGGTCCAGCTCGAGCAGGCACCGCCACCAGTTCGCCGCCACCCGGTGGTCACCGAGTCTGGACGCTTCGGCAGCCAGGGCTTGCATCGCAGCCCCGCATTGGGTCGCCAGCCGGGCCCGTTCGGTTTCCGCCCAGGTCTCGAATTCCCCACCCCCGTTCAGGTAGAAGCCGTCCAGGAATGGCGCGGTGTAGCACGAGACTGCTCCGGCGGGATCGTTGCCTCCCAGCGCGGCGGTGAACGCCGCCACATCGCTCGAGATCACGGCGGGATTGAGGCTAAGCTGGATCGATCCGAGGAAGAGCTCGGGCGCGTGGAGATCGCGGCGGAGTGCGTAGCAGGCCTGGTTGAGGAGTCCGCGGCCGTGCTCGGCGTCAGTTTCCGGCCACAGGGTGGCGATCAGCTTGTCGCGGCTGAGGCCGCGCTGTCCCGCGGCGGCAAGGAGGCCGAGCAGTCCCAGGGTCTTCCTCTGCTGGGCTGCGCCGGTGCCAGGGATGCCGTCGATGTCTACGGAGAGTCCGCCGAACGTCTTGAGGTGGAGCATGTTGCTCCGTTTGACTGGCCTTTGAGTGGCCTCTGACCAAGGGCCTCTAATTTATCGCCAGTACCGTGAACTAGCGAACCCAGCGGGTACCCACCGCGGACTCCCCTTCCCTCAATTCAGGAGGTACTCCTCATGATCCACCGCACACTTCTCACCGCTGGCGCCATCATCGCCTTTGGCGTCATCACCGCCTGTTCGGATACGACCGCTCCGAAGAGCGTCGCAGCGGGTTCACCAGCGGCCACAAACAGCCAACAAGGCGACCAAGACCCAAGCGAGCCGCAAAGCGGAGCTCTTCATGTGACGAAGGAGTGCACGCAGTACACGGGCCTGGCCGGCGGCTTCTGCACCATCACGTCCTCGAACCTCAACACCATCAAGGTCGGCACCAGGGTCGTCTATGCAAGCGGGGTTGGTCCCACCGGGCTGGATACTGACGTCCTCCTCGTCCCGCCAAACCCGGGGCAGAGCACCGGGTTCGGCCATGTCGTACTCAGTCTGGTGACTCGTCAGGGAGTGATCACCATCTCGGGCGGGACCGGGAAGTTCAAGCTGCTCCAGGCCAGTGCCGTTATCTCGTACTTGGGCGGGCGCAACTGGGCCTGGGACGGGACGTACAGCTTCGGTGACGACGATTGAGCCGAGAGCAAGGCTTCGATTTGCCTCGGCCGCAGGCCGAGCCCTAAAAACCGGCTCCCGCTGTCGCGGGAGCCAATTGCCCCTCCTGGGCTCGAACCAGGACTCTCCTAATCCAGAGGGGCCACTGTAGCCGCTCAAATTCCGGCAAATTGCAGCCTTTTACGCGAGTTCGTGTCACCCGCGCCGGAGTTTGCTGGGTTTCATGCTGGACTTTGCCGTACTTTACTCACTCAAATGTCAGAGTTTGTCACACTCTCAACCGAGAGGCTTTGCGCTGATCTCTTGTCAGGCATGCAGGGAGAGTTAGCAGCGAAGGATAAACGAGCGGGAGCGCCCCTACGGGTGAAATGTGCCGCGCCCCGTGGGTTGCGAGGATCTGCTAGATCGAGTTCCTCCAAACCCGCCGAGAGCAGTACCGTCGCTGGCGACAACCATGTGGCCAATCTCCCGCTCCGGACGATCGGGTCAAGCGCCGCCACGGTCTGCTCGGCGTGCTGGCGCTGGTTGTCCAGGTGCCACCGGTAACGGGCCTGGGACCTGCCACCGGCCTGGTGCCGGTTGCCCGACTCACCCTCCACCCACCTCTTACTTCCCGTCAATAATCATGTTGCCGTCGATGTCACTGAGCGAGCCGTAGGGTCCAAAGTCGAGCACCCTGCTGGTGGTCTCGACCCGGCGCCCCTTGTTGGCGCCTTCGGTGATCTTGCCGACCAGGTGGGTCTGACCCGAGACCACCTCGACGGTTCCACTTAATTTTGCTTTGAAGGATTCTGAAGCCGGCACCGCTGTAACTACCCAGGACGAATGAATCAGTGCCTTGCCGGCTTCCCCGGACGACCCCTCGTCGAAGCCGAACACAAGGGTCGCCCGGCCCTGACGCTCGCCACTCACCGTACCCGTCATCGTGTACTGTCCCGCGCTGTCCCGCTTGATGGCCTTCACGTGATAGGACAGCTCGATCTTATTATCCTGACTCGGCTTATCGGCCGGAGTCGCACTCTGGCCGTTCAGCGAGCTTCCGATAGATACGAGTCCCAGGGTCAGCACCACAAACGCACGACTCTGGATTCTGGCGAATATGCTCCCGTGTTCCTTCATCATGTGGCCTCCTGGGCGAAGCGGGGCAAATCCCCGCCTCGCCAACCTGCGGTGTGGGGCACCCATTCTCAATGTTCGCTTAAACTCGACCGTTCTCTCACTCAATCTCACCTACGCGGGCAACCGCATCTGCTTCCGCAGACTCTTGTCGAACGCAGACGCGGGAACGAAGCGCCGAAGCAGACTGATCTGGCGCGCGGCCCGTCCCGCAGTGTAGCGGCCGCGCGGGTTGGCCTCGGTGGAAGCGTTCACTACAGCGCTCGCGACCAGCTCCGGCGTATCGGCGGTCTTCATGCCGTCGCGCAGGACTCCCTCGGCGTTGGTTCGTGCCGACCGATAGATGTCGAGCTGCTGGTCCGCCTGGTAGACGTTGCCCTCGAAAGAGGTCCGGGTGTAGGCGGGCTCGACCAGCACCACTCTGACACCCGAGTCTCTGATCTCATGGTCCAGCGACTCGGAATAGCCTTCCACCGCGTGCTTGCTCGCTGCGTACAGGGCCATGAACGGTGCCGGGATCAGACCCATGACCGAGCTCAGATTGACGATCCGCCCCGCCCGCTGCCGGCGCATGGCGGGAAGCACCGCCTTGGTCATCCGAATCAGGCCGAACAAGTTGACGTCGAAGAGCGACTTCGCCTGCGCCAGCGACGACTCCTCCGCTCCGGCGACCAGTCCCACTCCGGCGTTGTTGACCAGGAGATCGATGCGGCCGGTCTTGGACAGCACTTCACCAATCGCCGCCTGTACCGACTCGTCACTGGTCACATCGCACACCAGGTATTCGATGCCTGGCGCTCGCGTCGCCGGCGCCCGGCGCGAGGTGCCGAACACCCGATAGCCGGCCGCGTGAAGCGCCCGCGCGGTCGCGTCGCCGATCCCTCCCGATGCGCCCGTCACGATCGCCACGGGCCGACTCTGCTGCTCATGATTGCCAGACATAGCGTGCCTGCTTTCGGTTGATGTTGCTTACGTTTATATGACGTTCATCATATTTCTGAGCAAACGCCGACCAGGCACCGATGCGTAGGGTCTCAGCCTGTGGGGATGAGGTGGTTCAGCGCGGCGTCGCGCACTGCATCGGAGAGCTTGGGGTCGTCCACGGCCCGGGCCAGGACCAGCGCTCCGAGCGCGGTCGCTACGGCGACCAGCGCCCGCTCGTGCGCGTCCGGCTTCCCCCAGTCGGGGGACTGACGGCCGACGAGATCGATCATCTCCTTGATCCGCCGGGTGGCGACCCGCCGGACCTTGGGCGCCTGGCGCGGCATCTCCGAGCCCAGCGCGGCGATCGCGCACCCGGTCTCGACGCCTTCCACATGCTCCTTCGAGAGATAGGCGCGGAGCATGGCCTCGAGAGCCTTCTTCGGCGGTGCCGCGGCGGCCACCCGCGCCAGCACGGCCATCCCGTCGGCGCCCGCCCGGTCGGCCGCCTCGGCCAGCATCCCCTCGCGCGACTCGAAGTGGGCGTAGAAGCCGCCATGCGTGAGGCCGGCCTCCTTCATGATCTCGGCCACGCCTGTGCCGCCGTAGCCGCTACGCCGGATGGCGCGGGCGGCGGTCGCCACGATGCGCTCGTGGGTGGCTTCCTTGCGGCTGGGGGCGGGTCGTCTCGACGTGGCGGCACTCATATGATGATCATCATACACACGTGGCGACTCGACCGCAAGGGGGTACGCGCCGGCCGTCTCTGCCCCCTCCCGCCTGAGCCGCCGGACCAGCTTACCGGAATTCGACCCTGGCGGCGATTGGCCGACGGCGTCAACTCGGCCTTGCCTTTCCTAGAGGGAAGCGTCGTGTTCTGCATGCGTCTGTGAGGCAACGCGGCAGAAGAATCTCTGACAGCTGTTACGGTGTTCGACACGTGACTTTCTTGCCATCAACAGAAGACGAACACCGGGCCGAGTGGTGGCACCTCGGAACGAAATAGAAATCCCAAATTGGAAAAATTCAGCCGATGGCTTGCTGCTATGCGGTGGGCATTCTGCCACATGCGTTGGCACACTGCTACAGCACACTAAGCGAAAATCAGCGGGCTGGCTTACGAGTGTAAGCTCTCCCGCTGACTTAAGTTGCCCCTCCTGGGCTCGAGCCGAAGGCGGCCGGAGGCCAACCAGGACTCTCCTGATCCAGAGGGGCAGTTGTAACCCACCGAATTCCGGCAACTTGCAGCCATTCACGCGAGATCGTGTCACCCGATGCCGGAATTTGACGACTTTCATGCGGGACTTTGCCGTCCACTACTCGCGCAGATGTCGACGTTTGTCGTGCGGAGCCCGGCGCCAGGGGACTGGGGCGGGACAATCACCGGCAGCCCCCTACTTCAGGCGCAAGACGAAGAACGCTGGTAGAGTGGGACTTCGAGAGGATTCGTTCCCCCAGTCGCTTCCAGCGAATACCAGGTCATCGAACCCGTCTGCCCAAAGTGATCGGATCTCGATGTCCTCGCTTCCGGTGTGCCCCGTAAAGGTTCGGAGATTCAGCCTCTGCACCAGGTCATTCTGGCTGTCGTAGAAACCGATCTCTCCTGTTTCCAGTCCGCTCCAGAAGCCACCCTGAACCGCCACGACCGTGTTGGTATTGGGCTCCGAGATGACC
>JBOHSB010000151.1:0-8166 GCA_050733015.1 Gemmatimonadales bacterium | reverse complement strand
GTCGAAGGGGGCACGCTGCGGTTTCGGGAATGAAGGTCCTCGCCCTCACGCGCTATGGCCGGCTCGGCGCCAGCAGCCGGCTTCGATTCTACCAGTATCTGCCACGCCTCGAGCGGCACGGCATCAGCGTGACCGTCGCGACGCTTTCTTCCGACGAGTACGTTTCGCGACTCTACGCGGGACGCCGGCCCGGGCCCGCCTCGATCGCCGCGGACTATGCGCGACGGGCCCGGCGGCTGGTGGGGCTCGGATCGTACGATCTGCTGTGGATCGAAAAGGAGATGTTTCCGGGGGCGCCCGCGCTGCTCGAGCGGCTGCTGTCGCTGGGCCGAATTCCCTACGTGGTGGACTACGATGATGCCACGTTCCATAAGTACGACCGGGCCACCAACCCGCTGTTCCGCTATCTGTGGCCGCGCAAGATCGATGTGGTCATGCGGGGCGCGGCGCTGGTGATCGCGGGGAACGCGTATCTCGCGGACCACGCGCGCGCGGCCGGCGCGAGGCGGGTCGAGGTCCTGCCGACCGTGGTCGACCCCTCGCGCTATCCGCTGCGCGCGGCAGCGGCGGCGCCGTTCACCATCGGATGGATGGGAACCCCCGTCACCCAGCGCTACCTCGCGCCGGTGGCCGGAGCGCTGGCCCAGGTGTGCGCCGGTGGCGGTGGCCGGGTCCGTCTCGTCGGCGCCGCCGACGTTCCCGCCGGACTCGGCGCCGCCGTCTGCGAGCTCCGGCCCTGGTCCGAGGAGCGCGAGGCGCTGGATCTCCTCGAGTTCGACGTCGGCATCATGCCCCTGGACGACACCGAATGGGAACGGGGCAAGTGCGGTTACAAGCTGCTCCAGTACATGGCCGCCGGCCGCCCGGTGGTCGCGTCTCCCGTCGGCGTCAACCCGGAGATCGTAGAGCACGGGGTAAGCGGGTTCCTGGCCTCGACGGCCGAGGAGTGGCGTGCCGCGCTGGCGCGCCTGCGCGATGAGGCCGGCCTGGCGGCGCGCATGGGCCAGGCCGGCCGCCGCCGGCTGGAGGCCCGCTACAGCATAGAGATCGGGGAGCCACGGCTCCGGAGCCTGCTGCAATCCGTCGTCCGGGACCCGGCCTGAGGCGCATGCCGCGCCGTCTGCTGTACGTCTTCAACGACGCCGGGTTCTTTCTGTCCCACCGGCTGCCCGTGGCGCGAGCCGCCGCCGCCGCAGGTTACGAGGTTCATGTCGCCACGCCGCCGGGTGCGGCGGTGGCTCAAGTGGAAGCCCACGGGTTCGGCCACCACCCGATCGGGCTCACTCGCCGGGGCGTCAATCCGGGCGGCGAGCTGGCCGCGGTGGTGGGGCTCGCGCGGCTCTATCGCCGGCTCCGGCCGGGCCTGATCGAGCACGCCACCATCAAGCCGGTCCTGTACGGCGGGCTCACGGCGCGGCTGCTGCGCGAGCCGGCCGTGGTGAGCTGGATGACGGGGCTGGGCTTCGTGTTCATCTCCGGCGGCGCGCGCGCCGCCCTTGTGCGGCGCCTCGTCGCCGCCGGCTACCGGACGGCGCTGGATCGCCGAGGGGCCTGGGTGATCTTCGAGAACCCCGACGACCGCGACCTGTTCGTGTCGCGCGGGCTAGCGCCGGGCGAACGGACCCGGCTCATCCGCGGCGCGGGCGTCGACATGGCCCGGTTTCGACCGACTCCCGAGCAACCGGGCGCCCCGACGGTGGTGCTGGCCGGACGGATGCTCCGGGACAAGGGCGTGGTCGAATTCGTCGAGGCGGCGCGGGCGCTCCGGTCCGCCGGCCGGACCGCGCGCTTCGCGCTGGTCGGAAGCGCCGACCCCGGAAATCCGGCCGGACTGCCCGAGACGCAGCTTCAGGCATGGCATGCCGAGGGCGCCGTCGAGTGGTGGGGGCAGCGGGACGACATGCCGGAGGTGCTGCGCCAGGCGCACGTCGTGTGCCTGCCCTCCTACCGGGAAGGCCTCCCCAAAGTGCTGGTGGAGGCCGCGGCCAGCGCACGGGCGATCGTCGCCACCGACGCACCGGGGTGCCGGGAGGTGGTGCGGCACGAGTGGAACGGGCTCCTGGTGCCCGTACGCGACGCCGCGGCGCTGGCGGACGCGATGGGCCGCCTGCTGAGCGATCCCGCCGAGCGCGCCCGCATGGGGGCGAGGGGCCGCACGCGGGTGGAAGAGGAATTCTCGGAACAGTACGTGATTGGTCAGACGCTCGCGGTCTACGCCGAGTCGGCCGGATGACGCGGGTGTTGGTGACCGGCGCGAGCGGCTTCATCGGCCGGGCGCTGTGCGACACGCTCTCGGCCCGAGGCATGTCGGTTCGCGCCGCGGTGCGCCGGCCCTCGTCGATGACCGGCGACGTTCGGATGGTCGGAGAGATCGGCCCCGACACCGAGTGGCGGAGAGCCCTGCACGGCATGGACGCGGTGGTCCATCTTGCCGCCAGGGTTCACGTCATGCGCGATGCCGCCGCCGATCCACTGGCCGCGTTCCGCGCCGTCAACGTCGCCGGGACCGAGCGGCTGGCCCGAGAATGCGCGGGGTCGCAGGTGCGGCGGCTGGTGTTCGTCAGCTCGATCAAGGTGAACGGCGAGCGGACCCTGGGACGGCCGTTCTCCGAGGCCGATCCCCCCGCGCCGGAGGACGCCTACGGCGTGAGCAAGCTGGAAGCGGAGCAGGCGCTCCAGCGCGTCGCCGCGGCGACCGGGCTCGAGGCCGTGATCGTGCGGCCGTGCCTGGTCTACGGCCCCGGCGTCCGGGGCAACCTGGGCCGGCTGCTGGCCATGATCGAGCGTGGCGTGCCGCTGCCGCTCGCGTCGGTGAACAACCGGCGCAGCCTGATCGGGCTCACGAACCTGTGCGATCTGCTGGCGCCCTGCGTTACCCACCCGGCCGCTGCGGGGGAGACCTGGCTCGCGTCGGACGGGGAGGACCTGTCGACCCCGGAGCTCATCCGCGCGCTCGCGGCGGGAGCCGGGCGAACGGCGCGCCTGGTGCCGTTCCCGCCGCGATGGCTCGAGCTGGCCGCCCGCCTCGCCGGGGCACGTGGCGCCTACGATCGGGTGTGCGGCTCGCTTCAGGCCGACAGCTCGAAAGCTCGGCGATCGCTCGACTGGCGCCCACCGCTCTCGGCCATGGAAGGACTGCGCCTCACCGGCGCGTGGCACCAAGGCCGGGCCCGGTGACGGCGGTGGCGCTCGCACTGCTGGTCACGGCCCTCTGCTATGGGGCCGTCGAGGGCGTGCGCCGGCTGGCCGTCAGGCGGGGCATGCTCGACATGCCGGGCGCGCGCAGCTCGCATCGGGTGCCCACGCCGCGCGGTGGCGGTGTGGTCATCGTCGTCGCCGCCCTGCTCGCGGCGTTGGTCGCGACTCTCGCCTTGCGTGTCCGGCTGACCCCGGCGCTGGTCGGGTGGCTGGCCGGCGGGGCGGCGGTGGCGCTGGTCGGGTGGATGGACGATGCTCGCTCACTGTCCACCCGCGTCAGGCTCCTAGTGCAGGTGTCGGCGGCGGTGGCGGTCCTGGTTGGGGCAGGGTGCTGGAGTGAGCTCGAGCTGCCCCTCGCGGGGCAGCTGCCGCTCTCGTGGGCCGGATGCCCGCTGGCACTCCTCTGGATGGTGGGCATGACCAACGCCTATAATTTCATGGATGGAATCGACGGGATCGCGGCGGGCCAGGCGATCGTCGCGGGGCTCGCGTGGGCGATCATCGGGCACCTGGTCGGGGCTCCGGACGTCGCGGCCATCGGCGGGGCCATCGCGCTCAGCAGCACCGCCTTCCTGCTGCACAATCGGCCCCCGGCCCGCATCTTCATGGGCGACGTGGGAAGCGGGTTTCTCGGCTTCACCTTTGCCGCGCTGCCGCTGCTGCTGGCGGCGGCGGGGGGCAACGTGGACCGGGCGCGGCTGCCCGTGGCTGGAGCGGCCCTGGTGTGGCCGTTCCTGTTCGACGCCGCGTTCACGTTCTCCGCCCGGCTTGCGCGGGGCGAGAATGTCTTCGAGGCGCACCGCCGCCACCTGTACCAGCGGCTCGTGATCGCGGGAGCGGGCCACGCGGGTGTCTCGGCGGTCTATGGCGGGTGGGCGCTGGTCTCGTCGGCCCTCGGCATCCTGTGGCTGCGCGGGTGGGCCGCCGCCGGTGCGATCCTGCTGGGTTGGTCACTGCTGTCAGCCGCTGTCATGGTCGCCCGAGTGCGCGCCCGCGAGCGCCGGCCATGAGCAGTCTACCTTCGCTATCCGGGGAGCCATGACGCCCTCAACCGAACCGCGCGACTCGGAAGGCCTCCCGTTCCGGCGCACGGTCGACTCGATCTGGCGGCATCGCAGGCTGCTCGGAGGGCTGGCGCTATCCCTGAGCGTGGTGACGGCGGCCGTCACTCTGATCCTGCCGCGGACTTACACGTCGGTCACGACGTTCATGCCCATGTCGTCGCAGGGGAAGCTCTCCCAGTTGAGCGGGCTGGCGGCCCAGTTCGGGTTCAACTTCTCGGCCAGCGAGCCGGCGGGATCGCCGTCGTTCTACGCCTTTCTGCTCCAGTCGCGCGAGCTGTTGCGCTCGGCGGTGCGCACCACCTACGACCTGCCCGCCAAGGACACGACCCGCCGGGCAACCCTCGTCACATGGTATCACCCCACGGGCGATACCCCCGCCGAGCGCGAGGAGGCCGCGATCGACCGGCTGCGCCGGGACCTGCGCGCCGCGACGGACGCCGAGACTGGGACCGTCCAGCTCAAGGTGCGGAACCGGTCGCCGCAGCTGGCCTTCGAGATCACGAGCCGGCTGATGGATCTGGTGAGCGAGTTCAACCTGCAGAAGCGGCAGTCCCAGGCCGCAGCGGAGCGCCGGTTCGTCGAGGCCCAGGTGCAGGAGGCGGCGGAGCGGCTGCACGCGGCGGAGAACCGGCTCCAGGGCTTCCTTCAGCAGAACCGCGAGTACCGCAGCTCCCCCCAGCTCCTGTTCGCGTACGACCGCTTGCTCCGCGACGTTACCATGCAGCAGCAGGTGTACAGCTCGCTGGCGCAGTCCTTCGAGCAGGCCCGCATCGACGAAGTGCGTAACACGCCGGTTCTCACGCTGGTGGATCCGCCCAACCTGCCGGCCGAGCCCGACCGGCGATGGCTTCTGGCCAAGGCCCTACTCGCCGCTCTGCTCGGCGCGATGACCGGCGCATTCATCGCATTGGTCCGCGACTTTCTGGGACGAACCGGCGATGACGCGCCGGTTGCGGTGCCCGGTCATGAACCGGAATCGCCACTCGCGCGCGCGGCCGGCTTCCGTACTATGTGAGGTACTCACTTCGGGTCCTTCCGACACATCTTTTTCTCCCGCCGCGTTCCTCAGCAGGTCTACGAGTTGGCCCGTCGCTTGCTCCTTCGCCCCAGGCTCGGCCCCGCGCGAGTGACATAACTTGTGGCTTCTCATGTTCTTGACTCTTGATCCGCGCCCGTAGATACTCAAACCCCATGGCACCTGAGACCCGCATTCCCGTGGCCGCGAGGGTACGAAACCGGTACCTGTTCGGATCGGACCTGGCGTTGTTCGCCTCCTCGACCCTGCTGGCGTTCGCGCTTCGTTTCGAGGGCTTCGAGTGGGGCCCGGTGTATGTCCAGGCCGCGCTGATCTACCTTGCCATCTCGGTTCCAATCAAGCTCGCAACATTCTGGCGCGTAGGGATTTATCGGCGGCTCTGGCGCTATGCCGGGGTGGTCGAGATCGAGCGCCTGATCAGCGCGTCCGCGGCATCGGGCGTGATCAATCTGATGCTCGGGGCCGTGGTGATGCCGCTGAGCGGCCTGTCGCAAGTACGGGTACCGCTCAGCGTCCTCTTCCTAGACGCGCTGCTTACGGCAGCGTTCGCGGCTCTTCCGCGGTTCGTGGTCCGCGCCATAGGGCGCGGTCGCCACCGGAGCCGACTGGAGGAAGGACGACGGGCGCTCATCGTAGGCGCCGGGGCGGCGGGCGAGATGATCGTGCGCGAGTTGCTCAGCCATCCGATGCTTGGCCTCAACCCGATCGGCTTTGTGGACGATGACCGGTCGAAGCACGGCCATCGCATGTGTGATCTGCCGGTGGTCGGCAACCTGGCGGCCATCCCGGATCTGGTGCTGGCTCACGACATCGACGAGATCGTGATCGCCATGCCCAGGGCGCCGGGCGCGGTGGTGCGCCAGGTGGTCCGCGCCGCGCTGGTCGCTGGGGTCAAGACCCGCACCGTTCCGGCGATGTCCGACATTATTTCCGGGCGCGTCAGCGTCGCGTCCCTGCGGCAAGTGGAGATTCAGGACCTGCTGCGCCGCGACCCGATCCAGACCGACCTCGACCAGGTGCGGGTCCTCGCGACTGGCGAGACCGTGCTGGTCACCGGGGCCGGCGGCTCCATCGGCAGCGAGCTCTGCCGGCAGGTGGCCCGGCTCGAGCCGGCCCAGATCCTGGTGCTGGGGCACGGCGAGAATTCGATCTTCGATATCATGGCGGAGCTCAACGAGCGCATCCCCCACGTGACCACGGTGCCCGTCATCGCGGACGTCCGCGACCGGGAGCGACTGCGCCAGATCTTCGAGCAGTACCGGCCGTACTCGGTGTTCCACGCCGCGGCCCACAAGCACGTGCCGCTGATGGAAGGCAACATCGCCGAGGCCGTGACCAACAACGTGCTTGGCACCAAGAACATCGCCGAGCTGTCGGCGGAGTTCGGGGTGGAGCACCTGGTGCTCATCTCGACCGACAAGGCGGTGCGGCCCACGAACATCATGGGCGCCACCAAACGGGTGGCCGAGCAGATCGTGCAGGAGGTCGCGGAGACGCAGGAGCGGAAGTTCGTGGCGGTGCGGTTCGGCAACGTCCTGGGCAGCCGTGGCAGCGTCGTACCCACGTTTCTGCGTCAGATCCGGGCCGGCGGGCCCGTGACGGTGACCCATCCCGAGATGCGGCGCTACTTCATGACCATCCCGGAGGCGGTCCAGCTGGTGCTGCAGGCCGGCGCGATCGGACGGGGTGGGGAGGTGTTCGTGCTGGACATGGGCGAGCCGGTGAAGGTGCTCGACCTGGCCACCGATCTCATCCGTCTGTCGGGGCTCGAGGTCGGCACCGACATCGAGATCCGGTTCACCGGCACGCGGCCTGGAGAGAAACTGTACGAGGAGCTGTTCTTCGATTCCGAGAGCGCCATCCCGACCGACCACCCCAAGGTGCTCCGCGCCAAGAACGGCACGCTGCCGATCGGGCTGAGCACGGTGGTCGAGACCCTGGTCGAGGGAGCCCGCTCGGGGCGGCCGGACGACGACATCCGGGAGCTACTGGTGCGCCTAGTGCCCGACTTCAAGGCCCGGGTCGGCCCCGGAGCGGCCCTGGACGTGGTGCCGGACTAGAGCCGGACCGCGGCTACCGCCGCGCCACCACGATGAGGGTCACCAGCGTGCCGAGGAGCTGGGCCGCGGTGCCGATGGCGGCGAGGACATTGCTCCCGGGCTCCTGGGTGGTTCGGGTCGGCACGAAAACCACGGCGCCGGGGGCCGGCCTCGGCACCTTGTCCGCCAGCACTACCTTCCGCTGGACGCCTTCCCGCTCGCCATTCGGCTGGACGACGTAGGGTCGGCGCCGATCGCCGACTTGCGTGTATCCACCAGCGGCATTCACATACCAGTCGAGGCTCTTGCCCGGCGAGTACGCCACCGGCCCGGGCGCGTTCACCGCTCCCTGAACGATCACGATCGGGTTGAACTCCGGGATGTGGATCGAGTCGCCGCCGGTCAGGATGATATTGTCGCGGAACTTGGGATCCCGGAGGACGCGGGGTAGGTCGATGCCCACGCGCTCCGGCGCCCCACGAGGCAGAGAGTCGCGCGGCGGAGCGCCGGCGATGACCTGAAGGCGGTCCTGGCCGGTCGGCCGGTTGCCATCGTAGACCCGGTAGAACTGGATGCCGCCGGCGTAGGCCTCGGGCGTGAGGCCGCCGGCCCGCTCGACGAGATCGGCCAGGCGCTCGGTCTTGGAGCGGAGCGAGTACCGTCCGGGCGACTTGACCTGCCCGGTGAGCACGACGGACCGCTGGAGCGAGAACTCGCCCTGGCGGAGCACCAGCACGTTGTCGTACGGCTCGAGCGGCGTGTCGCCCGCGGGCGAGGCGGCCGCCGCGGCGGGCCCGCCGCGGTCGAACAGGAACGTCGAGTCGAGCGA
>JBOHSB010000150.1:0-2795 GCA_050733015.1 Gemmatimonadales bacterium | reverse complement strand
GTCCATGCTCGCGCCCGAGGGCGCGATGGCCGCGATGTCCTGGGTCGAGTCCACGACCGCCGCCAGAGCCGGCGCTCCGATGCGGCGCGCCGCCTCCATGGCCGCGTGCGCCGGGGCCGCCCAGCGCCCGGCCGGGAGCCGCACGAGCGGGATCCGGCCGCGAACCGCGGCACTGTCGGTGAGGCTGTCCATCCGTACCACGCCGGTGCTGAGCCGCGTGTCACCGGCCGGCAGCACGGCGAAGTCGGTGCCGTACCGGAGCGCCACGGTCGCTCCGGCGTCGTGCGCCTCCAGTCGGACGCCGCTGGGGACGAGATGGCGGCTCACCAACGGCCAGCGGACCAGCAGGTCGGCGCCGCCGAGCGGCCGGAGCCCCGCGCCGCGCAGCTGGTTCGCGACATAGCGCGCCGCCGCGTCGAGCCCGGGCGAAGGCGTCGCCCGTCCGCGCAACGAATCGTCCGCCAGGACGCCGATGTGCTGGCGGACCGAGGCGGGCGTGATGCCGGCGATGGCCCGCGCCGGCGAGCCGGCGCCTTGCGCGGCCACCGACGCGGGCAGCGCGATCGCCAGCGCGACCAAGCACGTGTATGGGGCGCTCATGAGCGGAGCTCCCGCTCCCAGGCACGGAAGGCTACCTCGTAGTAGTCGTCCGAGAACCGCACCCATTCGCCCAGGGAGGGTGGGGGCCGCCAGCCGCGCGCCGCCTCCGCGGCGGGAACCCCTCGCGCCACCGCCCGGCGCGCGCCGTCCTCCACCGACTCCAGCAGCGCGAGGAAGCCGCGCAGCTCCGGCGCCCTCGCCGCCGATCCATGGCCCGGAACCCACAGCGTAGCCGGCTGCGCCACCAGCGCACGCACGTGGGCCGTCTGCCTGCTTGGCGTGGCGTCCACGAAGTTGGGGAACAGGCCGATCCACACGAGGTCACCACAGAAGACGACGCGCGGATCCACGACCTCGATGGTGAGGTCGCTGGCGGTGTGGCCCTCGCGCGGGCTGATGCGCACCCGCCGGCCGCCGAGGTCGAGCTCGGTCTCGCGGTCCGGCGGAAGCAGCGTCTGGGGGACGACGGCGCCCGGATGCCGGCGCGCGAGCAGGTCCCGCGTCGCGGCGGTGCCCAACAGGGCGACCGGTGCGGCGTAGCCGTCTCTCCCCTCGTAGCCGCCGAGTCCGGCCGCGTGATCTCCGTGGTAGTGGGTAAGGACGGCGTGGGTAGGCCAGCGGCCGGTCAGGCGCTGGGCCTCGCCGGCCAGCCAGCGCGCGCCCTCCACGCTGGCGAAGCCTTCGATGGCGAGGACGCCTCCCCGGCCGGCGACGATGCCACCGTTCGAGAAGGTCCGCATCGCGCCGCTGGCCTCGCTGCCCGCGAGCGGCGTCGAGATCAGCATCCACACCCCGTCGGCCACCCGCTCCAGGCGGCCCCACGGCTCCGCGCGCACCAGGGCGCCGCGAGGCTCCGCGGCGAACAGGCGTCGCGTCTGCGCCGTGGCGCCCGCGAGGGCGGCGAGGACGTAGCCGCCGCACCCCGCGGCGGTACCGAGAAAGGCCCGCCGGGTCAGCGCGCTCATGGCCGCCTCCGGTCGAACTTGTAGCTTACGGCGCGGAGCGTGGGATAGAACTGCACGAAGACGTTGTCGTCCGCCGCGTTCTGGGCATGGCACGCCTGGCACCCCTGCCGCGGGTTCGCGACCGCCTTCGAGCCCGGCGCACCCTTGCCGAGGTTGAAGTAGGCCCAGCTTCCCGGGAAGCGCTTGGTGTCCTTCACCGACACCTCGAGGGCGATGAAGTCGCCCTCGAAGAAGCCCTGCTTGCTCGGGTGCACCTTCTGGCCGGGCTCGTACAGGGTCATGGCCATCATGGTCTTGTCGCGGAACTTGCCGGTGCGAACGTAGTGCTCGTACGCGGTCGGCTCGATGTACACGTTGTGGAACATCCCGCCCGTCGCGGCGGCGCCGGCTGCGGCGTCCGCGCCGCTCGGCTGCGAATAGCCGAGCCCCATGGAGGCGCCGGCCAGCACCCAGCGCTCGACGCCGTTCGGCCGGATGAGGGAGTCGCCCGCATACCGGGGGACGGTGTCGCCGGTGGTCCCTGCGGCGGGCGCGGCGCCCCGGCGCGGCACGACGATCGCGAACGCGGCCGCGAGGCCCGCGCCGGCGATGAGGGATGCCAGCTTGAGACCGGTCATGGTTCCTCCACATGCAGAATTTTTTGCACCCGTGGCCACGACGACTGCCGGGCGGGTGCGGCCGGCGTCGCTTGTGAAAAGTTTTTTGCACTTGAGCTGACGCCTGACGCGGCCGCGCGACAGCGGCCCCGCTGTTCAACCCACGCCAGCCTCACGCGCCAGCCGCCGCCGAGGCCGCTCTGCTAGCGGGCCTGCTTGAGCGCGTCGAGCGCCCACACGGCGGTCAGCCGCACCTCATGATCCGGATCCCTGGTGGCGGCAATGAGCGGGTCCACCGCGCGCTCGTCGCCCAGCTCGCCCAGCATCTGGGCCGCGCTCTCCCGCAGCTGCGGCACCGTGTCGGCCAGGGCTGCGATGAGGCCGTCCGTGGCCCGAAGATCCCCGGTCGCGCCGAGCGCGTGAATCAGCGCGTCGCAGACCTCGGCGTCCGTCTCCCGGTCCAGGGCCGCAAGCAGCGCGGGCACCGAGGCGCCGCCTCCGAGGCGCTCGAGCGCGGACGCGGCATTGGCCCGGACCTCGGGCGCGGGATCGCCCAGGGCGTCCTCGAGCGCTGGGACCCTGACGCGGCTCCGGAACTTGCCCAGCGCGCCGGCCGCCATGACCCGCGTGTGGG
>JBOHSB010000149.1:0-4348 GCA_050733015.1 Gemmatimonadales bacterium | reverse complement strand
CTCCGGAACCTCCGCATCTCGGTCACCGACCGCTGCAACATGCGCTGCCGGTACTGCATGCCCGAGGCGGACTACGTCTGGCTGCCGCGCGAATCCATCCTTTCGTTCGAGGAAGTGGACCGGCTCGCCGGGATCTTCGGCGAGCTCGGCGTGGGGAAGATCCGACTGACGGGCGGCGAGCCGCTCCTGCGGCACGACCTGGCCACGCTGGTCGGGCTGCTGGCCCGCCACGAGCCGATCGAGGACATCGCGCTCACCACCAACGGCATCCTGCTCGCGCGCCGCGCCGAGGCCCTGCGTTCGGCGGGACTGCGTCGGGTGACCATCAGCCTGGACACCCTCCGGCCCGAGCGCATGGTGGCGTTCGCGCGCAGCGCGCGGCATGCCGAAGTGCTGGAGGGGATCGCCGGGGCCGCGGAGGCTGGTTTCGACTCGATCAAGCTCAACGCCGTCATCATTCGCGGGCACAACGACGACGAGGTCACCGACCTGCTGGAATTCGCCCGCGAACGTGGCCTCGAGATCCGCTTCATCGAGTATATGGACGTCGGCGGTGCCACGCGGTGGAGCATGGGGCAAGTCGTCTCCCAGGGCGAGATCCTCCAGGCCGTCGAGAGCCGGTACGGCGCCGTCACCCCGATCCGCAAGGACGGGTGGGCTCCCGCCGAGCGCTTTCGCCTGACGGACGGCACGACGTTCGGCGTCATCGCCTCGACCACTGCACCCTTCTGCCGCACCTGCGACCGCGCCCGACTTACCGCCGACGGCACCTTCCTTCTCTGCCTGTATGGGGAACGTGGGCTGGACCTTCGCGAGCTCCTCCGCGGGGGCGCGAGCGATTTCGAGATCGTCTCACGGATCGAGGAGACCTGGGCCATGCGCGACGACCGCGGGGCCGAGGAGCGGGCGGCGGTCGCCGATCGCGGCGTCCTCCATCAGATCGACAGCCTCCGCGCCGACCCCAGGCGCGAGATGCATACGCGCGGCGGCTGATGGCGCTGCACGTCGCGCTCATCCAGCCGAAGATCCCCCCGAACACGGGCAACATCGCCCGCCTGTGCGCGGCCGCCGACACGCCGCTTCACCTGATCGGGCCGCTCGGGTTCTCGATCGACGCCCGCGAGGTGAAGCGCGCCGGGCTGGACTACTGGGACAAGGTGGACCTGTGGGAGCACCCCGACTGGTTCGCGTTCCGTGACGCCATCAGCCGGGATCGCTGCCTCTACTTCTCGGCCAACGCCGAGAACGACTACCGCCGAGCCCCGTTCCGGGATCGCGGCGTGCTGGTCTTCGGCAACGAGACCGAGGGGATGCCGACGAGGATCCTCGAGAAGCATCCCCGCCGCTGTTTCCGCATTCCCATGCCCGGTGACGTGCGCAGCCTCAACCTCGCCAACGCCGTGAGCATCGTGCTCTACGAGGCGCTACGGCAGCTCGGCGTGGACCTGCCGGCGGGGTTGGCCTCGGATTTCTAAGCCGCTAAATTGGGCACACTTAGGGTCCGCATCGAGTCACCCTGAACCCTGGCTTCGCCCAGGACTTCGTGAAGGGGACATGCCCGGAACGCATGCCCCCTTCGCGGAGCCTGCCCTGGGCGAAGCCAGGGCTCAGGCTGACTCACCACGCACACACGAAAGCGACCTGGCATGCTCGGAACCGTGGCCGTCGTGGGCGCAGGCAACGTCGGCGCCACTGCAGCGCAACGCCTCGCCGAAAAGAATCTCGCCCGCACCGTCGTCATGATCGATGTCGTCGAGGGCGTTCCCCAGGGCAAAGCGCTCGACCAGTGGCAGTCCGGCCCGATCGAGGGGTTCGACACCCGGGTCATCGGCACCAACGGGTATGACGAGGCCTCCGGCGCGGACCTGTTCGTGGTCACCGCGGGCATCGCGCGAAAGCCGGGCATGAGCCGGGACGACCTGGTCAAGACCAACGCGGGGATCGTCCGCTCGGTCGCCAAGGAGATCGCGCGGGTCGCGCCCAAGTCCATCATCGTAGTCGTGTCCAATCCGCTGGACGTGATGTGCTACGTGGCCATGAGGGCCAGCGGCTTTCCCCGCGAGCGGGTGCTCGGCATGGCGGGCGTGCTGGACACGGCGCGCTACCGTACCTTCCTCGCCGAGGCGATGGACGTCTCGGTGGAAGATATCCAGGCCATGGTGCTGGGCGGCCACGGCGACACGATGGTGCCGCTGGTCTCCTATACCACCGTGTCCGGAATTCCCGTGAGCCAGCTGCTCGCCCCCGACAAGCTCGCGGCCATCGTGGACCGGACCCGGAACGGGGGCGCGGAGATCGTCGCCTTCCTCAAGACCGGATCGGCCTACTACGCCCCCAGCGCGGCGGCCGTCCAGATGGTGGAGGCGATCGCCCTCGACAAGCGGCGGATCCTGCCGTGCTCGGCGTGGCTGCAGGGCGAGTTCGGGCTCGAGGACGTGTTCTGCGGCGTGCCGTGCAGGCTGGGACGCAAGGGACTCGAGGGCATCATCGACATCAAGTTGACCGACGCCGAACGGGCGGACCTGGTGAAGTCCGCGGAGGCGGTGCGGGCCACGCAGGCCGTGGTCGATGCGGCCTGATCGAGCAACACCATGAACCGCGTGCAGGCGCTGTGGAACACCTCGGTGGGCAAGAAGGCGGTCATGGCGGTCACCGGGATCATCATGGTGGCCTATCTCGTCACCCACGTCCTCGCCAACCTGCTGGTGTTTCAGGGCCCGGAAGAGATCAACGCCTACAGCAAGTTCCTGCACGAGACCGGCGGGGCGCTCTGGGCGGCTCGGCTGGTGCTGTTCGTGGCCCTGGTGCTGCACATCGTCGCCGCGGTGCAGCTCACCGCGCGGCGCCGGGCGGCGCGCCCGGTGGCCTACGCCGCGGGGCGCGAGCCTCAGGTCTCGACCATCGCCTCCCGAACGATCCGGTGGGGCGGGGTGCTGATCCTGATCTTCCTGGTCTACCACATCCTGCACTTCACGCTCGGCACCGTCCACACCGCGTTCGTCGAGGGCGATCCCTACCACAACGTCGCCACCGGCTTCAGCAATCCGCTGGTGGTGGTGTTCTACGAGCTCGCGATGGCCGCGGTCGGCCTGCACTTGTATCACGGCATCTGGAGCAGTGGCCGGAGCCTGGGGATGAGCGCGCCGTCGCCGCGCCCCCTCCGGCGGCAGCTGGCGCTGGCGCTGTCGCTGATCGTCTGGGCGGGCTTCACCGTGATTCCGATCGCGGTCTACACCGGCGTGATCCAGCCGTGAGCGGCGGGCGGAGAGCGACATGGAGCTGAGGTCGAGAGTTCCGGACGGGCCCATCGAGCAGAAGTGGGACAAGCACCGCTTCGAGATGAAGCTCGTGAACCCTGCCAACAAGCGGAAGTTCACGGTCATCATGGTCGGCAGCGGCCTCGCGGGCGGCGCTGCGGCGGCGACGCTCAGCGAGCTGGGCTACAACGTCAAGTGCTTCTGCTTCCAGGACTCGCCCCGGCGGGCGCACTCGATCGCGGCGCAGGGCGGGATCAACGCGGCCAAGAACTACCGCAACGACGGCGACAGCATCTATCGGCTGTTCTACGACACGGTGAAGGGCGGTGACTTCCGCGCCCGCGAGGCGAACGTGTACCGCCTGGCGCAGGTCAGCGTCGAGATCATCGACCAGTGCGTAGCGCAGGGCGTGCCGTTCGCCCGCGAGTACGGCGGGCTGCTGGCCAACCGCTCGTTCGGCGGGGCCCAGGTCTCCCGGACGTTCTACGCGCGGGGCCAGACCGGCCAGCAGCTCCTGCTCGGGTGCTACCAGGCGTTGGAGAAGGAGGTGGCCCGGGGCGGGGTCACCATGTACCCCCGGACCGAGATGCTCGACCTGGTGGTCATCGACGGCCGGGCGCGGGGCATCGTCGTGCGGGACATGGTGACTGGCCGGATCGAGAGTCACGCCGCCGATGCGGTGGTGCTGGGGACCGGCGGGTACGGCAACGTCTTCTACCTGTCCACCAACGCCAAGGGCTCGAACTGCACCGCCATCTGGCGTGCGCACAAGCAGGGGGCCGCGTTCGCCAACCCGTGCTACACCCAGATCCATCCGACCTGCATCCCGGTCAGCGGCGAGTACCAGTCGAAGCTCACGCTGATGAGTGAGTCGCTCCGGAACGACGGCCGGGTGTGGGTGCCCAAGCGCGTGGGCGACACCCGGCCGCCGCATCAGATCCCCGAGGCCGAGCGCGACTACTTCCTCGAGCGCCGTTATCCCAGCTTTGGCAACCTCGCGCCGCGCGACATCGCGTCGCGCGCGGCCAAAGCGGTGTGCGACGAGGGCCGCGGGGTCGGCCCCGGGACTTGGCGCCGCGCCTGGGTCGGCG
>JBOHSB010000148.1:0-17671 GCA_050733015.1 Gemmatimonadales bacterium | reverse complement strand
GGGGTACACGGCGTCGAGCTCGATCTTGTTCTCGCAGACGTGGTCGGGAATCGGCTCCTCGGAGAGCTTGAGCTCCTCTGCCTGGGCGAAGACGGCGGTCCGGCGGATCTCATCGAAACGCGGCTCCCGGATGATGCTTCTGGCGCCCGGGGGAGCGGCACTCGGCGTGAGCTGGATCCACTCGACGCTGCCTTTGCGGTCGCCGGTGCGGAGCCGGATGCGGGTGATGTCGCCGCTGATCCCGTAGTCGGCTCGTGAGAGCGTGGCGTCGACGGTGTCCGCTCTGGCGAAGTACAGCTTCTGCTTCGTGAACACGCCGGCGTGGGTCTCCACAATGACCCATGAGTCAGGCAGAACCTCGGGGTGGGACCCTGCCACGTCGATGACGTCGGGCTGCTCGAGAGGCTTGCCATTGAAGACCACGCTCCACTCCAGTAGATCCCTGATGGCCCCGTCGCGGATGACCGGACTCTTGGGAGCGTTGTGTCCAAACAGCGAGCCTCTGAGACGCAGGGCGTAAACCCTCGGGCCGACGGTCTCGACGCGCGTCCGCCTGAGGGCGGCGTACAGCCGGTCCCGCAACTCAGGCTGGAGGGCCGAGAGCATGCGGGGCACCGCATCCGAAGTCGCCCCAAGGACGGCTTTCGGATCGCGCGCCAGCCGAAACCGGCTGGCTGGGGGCAGCGAGGGTGCGGTCGAGAGGCTGTCGAGCAGTTCGTCGAACCCGCCTCCCGACACGCGAGCGACAGCCGCGTCGCGCGCGGGCGCCCCAAGCAGCGCGTCCAGATCCTCGGCGAGCGCCTTTACGCCCTTGCTCGGGCTCTCCATGCGACCCAGTTCGTCCCTAAGCGCGATCGCCTGACGGCGGACGCCGGCGAGACTTCCTTCGGACTTGACCGCCTCCTGCAGGCCGGTGACGAGGCGCTCGCCCAACGGTGTGAGCGAAGCCCTCGCGGCGCGCCGCAGGAGCCCCCGCACCTCGTCCGGAAACTTCGCCGTGGCATCCGGCAGCAGTGCCACCTTCGTTCGCGCAGCCGCCTGGTCGGGCGTCACCATTTCCACGAACCGGAGCTCCTGCTGCCCCTCTCCGTCGCCGAACACGAACAGCAGTGGATCTCCCGGCCGCAGATTGGTGCTCGTGCCCTGGAAATGGACCGTCGTGATGAGGGCGACGTCCGTGGCACTTGTCCTCTTGTCCGGGTTCATCGTGATCCACTGCGGCCATGTCTGCCGGGGCGAGAGCACATTCCACTCGGCCAGCGCCTCGAGTGCTTCGGAGGTCTCGAACGGCTGGGGCAGCTCTCCCGGCGTCGGTCCAGGCAGGCTCTGCGCCCGCGTGCCGGCGGGAACGGTGGCGGCCTGCCCGCTCTCGAGCGTGAACGCCAGGTACGCGCTGGCCGACACTCCCGGGCGGGGCGCGTACCCGACCAGCCGGGCCAGCTCGATCAGCGAGCGGCGCTCGACGGCGGTCCGGAGGTAGCCCTCCTGCGCGATCCGCTCCTGGTAGAACGTCAGCACGCCGCCGATGGTGGCCCAGGCATCCAGCAGGGCGATCGCCGGATCGGCCGGGTCGCGCGTGCCGAGCTCGGCCAGCGGGGCCGAGTCGGCCGTGCTGAGCCGCGCCAGCATCGTGGTCAGGAATGAGGCGTGGGTCCCGACACGGTATCTCAGCGCGCTCAGCCCTGGCCGGTTCTCGACCGGCTGCGGGGTCAGGGCCTCCGTGCCCGCGCAACATCCGCAGGTGCAGCTCACCGGCCACCTCCAGCCACCAGCGTCAGCGTGCCGTGGTCGCGAAAGTTCGGGTCGTCGTCGAGCTGGGCGATCTCGTCCGGCCCGAGCGGCAGGAAGCCCCGGTCCACCGCGCCCTCATCCGGACCGGCCCAACGTTGCAGCCGGTCCACCCTGACACCGGCGACTCCTTCGACGGACTGCACCACCGCGACGACCGCGCTCAGGTTGACGCCCAGACCGAACGTGAGATTGTCCGGATGGAACCACCCGGTCCGGCCGTCGGGGCGGCGGGCCGCGCCGAGCGCCTCCCGCACCGCGGCGAGGACATGCCCGCGAAGCGCGTGGGGCTCGACGCACACCGTGAGCGCGAGATCGATCGGGACGTAGCTGGCCCGCGTGACCGTCAGGTCGTGCCCGATGCGGCGGTAGCGATGCAGGCGGTGCCGCACCTCCCGCAGCAGGCTCGCCTCTGGCTCCTCCGTTCCGACCGGGTCCACCGCCACCTGCACCTCGTACCAGCTCCCGGTCCACCGCAGCGTGGCCGCGGCGCGCTGCACCTCGGCGTTCCGCTCGGCCAGGCGGCCGTAGTCGTCCGCGGTAACCGCGCGCTCCAGGGTCCGCCGGAAGGTGCCGGGTGCGTACAGCTTCACCTCCGGCACTGGCTCGGGCGTGAGCCCGCCCCGCGCGGGCAGCGGGTTCCTCACTCGCGCGCTGACCAGCCCGCGGGGCCGCACCAGATAGCGGATCGTTCCGGCCCCGACGTTGCCGGCGGGACCGTTGCCGATGCGATAGGCCGCGACGAACGCGGCGTCGCCCTCGGGGGCCCGGCCGGTGTCACCGTCGCCGAACCGGACCTGCGCGCGCCCCTCGTCGTCCGTCTCGACCACGAAATGCCGGTCGGTGCTCCCGCTGTCCAGCAGGTCGTAGCGTGGCTCCCACGCGATGGTCCCGTCCCGCAGGACCACCTGCGGAAGTGCCTCGCGCGGGGCCTGCGTCGTGAGGCCCGCGGCCGCCGCCGTCCGTCCGGTCCGCCGCTCGGGGGCGGGCAGCGGTTGAGCGAAAGTGACGGGCCCACGATCGAGCACGGGACGGCTAACGCCCGGACGGTACACCACATCCGACACGCTCCCGTCGCACAGGCACACGCCGGGAGTGGCCGTGGGGGGCACCGGAGGGATCGGCTGCTCGACCGGACGGCCGTGGTCCACCAGCACCACGTTGCCGCAGGCAAGGCTCACCTCCTCGATGAGGTCGCAGTCGGGCGCCGGGCGACGGGCGGAGAGGCACAGCGGGAACGGCAGCGCGTCGTCGCGGTGCCACCCGATCTCCAGGACGGGTGTCGGGGGATCGGTCAGCGGGTCCTCGCGGGGCTCGACCCTGGTGAGCCGCACGGGATGGCGATGGGACGGATCGGCATCGGCCGGACTGCCGGTCCTCGGGCCGAGCACCTCCTCGAGGATCAGCACCTGCCCCGCCTCGAGCTGGAGCGCGCGCTCCCGAGGCACGACGTGCGCGGCTTTGGGCGCGGCCTGTCGCACCTGCTTGCCCTCGTCGTCCGGCTCGGCCACGGGCATCCACCCGTCGACCAGGGTGGCGCGAGTGGCGCCCCGGGGAAGACAGCACTCCGCGTCGCCCCAGGTGTAGAACCGCATCCGGCTGTGCGCCGGACGGAACCGCAGCGAGGAGCCGCCCGCATCCGCCATCGGCAGGAACACGGCGAACGCGTCCTCGGGGACCGGCCGCACATCCTCGGGCGTGAGCACCCAGCGTCCCACGCGGTCGAGCGCCTCGCAGCGGGTGGCGAACCAGTCCGCCGCGGGATCGAGCTCGAACTCGTCGTCGGTGCACACGCAGATCCAGGCCCGGGCGTTGCACCCCTCGTGCATCCGGTAGTCCACCAGCCTGGCATGCCGGCGGACCGAGACCCGCCGGCGCGCGGTGCCGAGATAGGCCTCCGTGGCCACGGCGTCCTGGTAGTAGCTCAAGTAGTCGCCGACGTAGGCCAGGAGCTCCACCAGCGCGATCCCCATGTCGGGCACGTGCCGCTCCCGCCAGTCGGGCATGACGAGCGAGAGGCGATCGAGCAGCAGCTGCCGGAAGCTGGCATAGTCCTTGGACAGATAGTCCGGCTCGGGCTCGACGAGCGTTCGTGGCGGGCAGCGGTCCGGCTCCAGGCAATCCACCTCACCCGCGCAGTCGGCCTTGAACCGGAACACCGCCGAGGAGTATCGGGGATCGAAACCGGGCAACGTGGCGCCGTCCGGAGCGGCCAGCCGGAGGGTGTAGGGTGAGTAGTCCCCCGTCTGGTCCAGCGCCACCTGGAGGCAGCTCTCCCGCTCGGGCTCGGACGACACGTGGCGCTCCACGCGGAGGACCCGGAGGTCGCGGATTCGGCGGCCGCCTTCGACCCGGACGCCGGTCGGGTCGAGATCAGCCGGCACGTCGCCGAAAAGGTGGACACAGAGCACACGCTCCTCTTCGTCCACGATCTCGACGTAGTCGATTCCGTTGAGTCCGCGGTCGCGCACCCGCTGGCGGCGCCGCTCGTCGGTGCAGCTCAACCGAACCTCGGCCCTCATGGCACGGCGACCGGAATCACGGCGGTCTGCTCCTGGCCGGTCGCGCGGAGCGCGTACTGCACGACCACCTGCAGTCGTGCGTCGTCCGACGAGACCTCGAGGCGGCGGACCTCGACCAGATCGCCGAGCCAGCGCTGCAGGCCGGCCTGGATGGTGAACTGGAGCGCGGCCGCCAGCTCGGGGCTGTTGGGCGCGAACACCATCTGCAGCAGCCCGCCGCCAAAGTCCGGCCGGTTGACCCGCTCCCCGGGCGCGGTGAGCAGGAACTGCTCGATCATGTCGCGCACGTGATCCTCGAGGCCGGTGACGGCGGTGCGGCCGGAGCGATCGAAGTGGAGCGGAAAGTCGATGTTCGTCACGTGCCCGTTACCCGAGTCTGGGTGGTTACGATCTGCAGGGAGGCGCCGGTCGGCGTGCAGGTCGCCTTGCTCGACGTGAGCACGACGGCGACGCCGCCGGCCTTGACCCGGCTCGCGGCGCTGGTCCACTGCGCGGTGGCGCACGGGGTGCTGCCCGAGGCCGAGAGGCCGCAGCCGGTGATGGTATAGGTCGCGTCGCGGGTGACGACCTTCTGCCCGCTCACCTTGACGCGCAGGTTGGTGGTCATCGGCCGGGCGGGGCCGAGATGGTCGCACTGGACTACGGCCTGATCGTGCACCAACGCGTCACCCATCACTCCACCTCGAGCGCACTGCCGTTGATGGACACCTTCTTGCCGCTGAGCTTGACCGACGCGTCCTTCCCGTTGCTGATCTCGATCCCGTTGCCGTCGAGCACGATCTTGAGCTTCGGGTCGTCATTCGACTCCACTGTGACCGATCCGCTGCCCGACGCATCGCTTACCGTGACGGTCGCGAAGCCGGTGCGGAGCACCTTGGTGTCCGGCGTGTAGGATCCGAGCGGCACCTCACCCGACCCCCAGAAGCAGCCGCTCCAGATCGGGTACTCCGGATCGCCGTGCTCGAACTCGATCCACACCGACGCGCCCTCCGGCGGAATCAGGAACAGCCCCACGTTCTTCCCCGCGTAGGGCACGCACGGCAGGGCCCAGCCGCTCACCTTGTCGCCGAATACATCGGGCACCTTCGCCCGGATCCGACCCAGCTTCTGCCCCTGGCTGGCGTCCCCATCGTCGTTCTCCGACACCACGCCGCGATACTTGCCGTAGAACTTCCGCCCGCCGCTCATACGGTCACCATCGGCTAGGATGCGCCGAGCCCTTCGCGCGTGAGCGTGAAGGTCTGGCGGTAGAAGCCGCGCCGGATCTGGTGGGTCACCTCGCGCACGTAGTACTTCCCGTCATAGATCTCGCCCGCGCCCCGGAGCTCGACGAGGCGGCGCGACTGGAGCACGCGGCCGTAGCGGACCGCGTCCACCTCTCCGGTCACGGTCACCGCGTCCGAGGCTTCGGCCGACGCGGTCAACGCCCGGAGGGCCGCCTGCACCGCGCTCAGGTTCGCGGTGTCGGTGGGTTGGGTCTTCCGGAGTGCGGCCGCGGGCCGTCCGCTCAGACTGGGCGTGAAGCCGGTGGGGATCGGCACCGGAATGGCGAGCTTGGTGAACGGATCCAGGATCGAGATCTGCGGCTCCTCGGGCCCCATGGCATTGAACGTCACCGCGATCGGCTCGTCCACGTTGGTGAGCGGACCCATGTTGAGGGTGAGAAACGGCTGCGCGGTGCCTTGCCGATTGTTCTTGCCCCAGTGAGCCGTGTTGATGCCGGGCATGCCGGTGGGCTCGATGTAGAACACGAACTGGTTCCGCTCGGCCAACTCGCGGATGTAGCTCAGGTCGGTACCGCGCTGGGACGGCACCCGATCCGACACCGAGGGCGAGTCGTCGGTGGAGGTCACCTCGGGGACCAGCCCATAGGTCAGGTACTCCCGCAGGATGGTCTCGACGATCGCCGAGTCGCTCTGGTTCTCGAAGGTTCGCTTCTTCTCCTCGAGGTCCAACCGCCGGGTGATGTCCTCGCCGGTCACCACCAACACGGTCTGGCCCGGCCGGTTCCCGGGCGTGACCTGATGCTGAGTCACGATCCCGTCGATCAGAACCTGGAGACTGAAGCCGATCAGCACGGCGACGATGACCCGGTTGGGAGGGTCCAGCGTGCCGTCGGCCAGGATCGGATAGTTGCTCCCGCTCGTGCGCCCCAGGGTGAGCTTGAGCTGGAAGCCATCGATCTCCTTGTCGCGGTTCGTGACCGTGAGCTCGATCAGCGCGTCCATCACGGCGAACGGCGCCGGCACCGGGACGGTGGGGCCGGCCAGCAGCTGCAGGCGGATGCCGAGATCGGGCACGGCTCAGCCCGCCGCCGGCATGGCGATGCGGAGCCGCCGCCCGGGCTCGGCGGTCAACTCCTCCGGGCGCATCGCGAGGTTGGCGTCGGCCACCCGCCAGAACAGCTCGGGGTCGCCCAGGTAGCGCGCGGTCACGTTGTCCAGCCGATCGCCCTGGACCACCATGTGGGTCGCGAGGACCGTCATCGCGGCCGGATCGGGCAGGAACCGGCGGCGCACGTAGAGGAACTCGGTTCCATCGGGCGCGGTGTAACGGACCGTCTCGATGCCGGCGTAGCGGCTGCTCGATGCGAACATGGCTCAGAACACCTTGAGGGCGGCGCCCGTGTTGCGGGCGCTGTTGAACAGGTTGGTGGTCGCCATCGTCTCCCGGATGACCTGGTAGGCCAGGAACAGGCCGTGGCCCGGGGTCGCTACCTTGAGGTCGGCGTAGCTCAGCACGTACAGGCTCAAGTCGATCTTGGCCCGGATCGGGCTCAGGCGGACGTCGAACGCCTCTTCGGTGATGCTGAAGCTCGTGAGACGAACCGGCAGCACGCGCTGCGGGCCCCACACGAAGAGCGTGAGCGGCGCCTCGGGCGGCACGATCTCGATGTTGCCGAGTTGCGCCAGGATGATGTCGGCGAGCACCTTGGCGCTCTTGGGGTAGAGCAGCATCTCCAGCGCGGCGAGAGTGGGCGAAATGCCGGCAAGGGCAGTGACCGGGTTGCCCTGCTCCAGCTCGTCGGCGGCGTCCACCTCGATGGCGAGGGTGATCGTCTCCTTGGGCGGTCCGGTCAGCCGGAACGCCTCGGAGCGATCGCCGCCCTCGGCCCCCATGGCCCGCGCGTCGAGCTTCCGGGTCATCGTGTCCGGGTTGTACTGGAACACGACGACGCTCGCGAGCGGGTTCATCGGGTCGAGGCCGACGAGCGCGCCTTTGAGGAGACGGGGAGAGATGGGGGTGGTCATGGGCTCGCCATGGTCAGAACGTTCCGGTGATCTGAGCGCCCACCACGGGCCCGGCCCCACCCTGCCCCCGCGACGGCTCGCCAGGGACCGGCTCGAGCGGGAATGGTCGGGTGACCCCTGCACCGAGCTGGAACCAGACCTGGTTGTCGCCGAGCGTCGTCGGGATCGCGACCCCAAACGGCAGCGCCATCGGCGAGTTGCGCGACGCCTCGATGTTCTTGAGCGGGCTCAACGCGCACTGGTTCACCGTGACCGGCGTTCGCCGCGCGGCCTGGTCCAGGCGCCGGTCGATGGCACCGGCATCGGCGGCGGTGAGCGAGTCCCACCACTTGTCTTTCGGATTGGGCGGCCGCAGGTAGTGGATCACCTTCGCGACGACCAGTTCCCGCATCCGCCGAGCCCGCTCGGGCTGAGGCGCCTTCATGACGGCGAGCACGCCCGCGCCTAGGTTCTGGATCACCAGCGCGGCGAGTCGCCGGGCCGCCACGTAGTTCGATGTGGTGGGCTCGTCGTGCGCCATGACGGTGTGGGTGCCGGGAGCCGCCGATCGGATCGCCTCCTCGGACTGTGCGCGGTAGTGCTCCTGGATCCCCGGCGGCGTGATGGCCTCGAGGATGCGCGGCACCGACTGGGTGGGTCCCGTGGGGTTGCCGGTCATGAGCGTGGCGCCGTGGCTGGTGTCGCCCTGCATCAGCTCGACGAAATTCGAGTGGGCGAAGAAGTCCTCGACCGTGTGGAACGCATTGCCGAGGTGAAGCAGGCCGGACTCCGTGAGCCCCAGCCCCGCGAGCGAGTCGAGTTCGGCCGTGATGTAGTCAATCGGGGTCCGGCCGATGTCCACGCCCTCCTCCCGCAGCGCGCTCCCGCCCCGCGTCCGCCAGCCTTGCGTGACCGCGTCCCACAGGTAGTTGTCGAAATGCTCCTCCGGCCGATAGCCGCCGTAGGCCTTCGGGTCGCAGAGGAGGAGTGCGTTGCCCACCACGCCGACCTGGCTGTAGTCGCGCTGGATGTTGCCGCGCTCGACCGCCTTGATCTGAGCCTCGGTGAAGCCGGCGCCGGCGAGGCCGGCCTCTTCCACCACGTGGTGCCCGGTGTCGCTGAAGCGGGCGAGCACGGGCGCGCCGGTGCGGGTCGTTGGCGTCACGCGCCGGCCGCCGACCACGGCGGCAGCCGCCGACTCGGCCTCGGTCTCTTCGGGCGCGCTCGTGTCCCCGAGCCTCAGCTCGCCGGCATCTGCGCTGCCTGAGCGTTGCTGCCGGACATGTGCGAGCTCGTGCGCCAGAAGTCGCCTGCCGTCGCGTGAGCCCGGCTCGTATCTGCCCGCCGCGAACGCGATGTCCTTGCCGACCGTGTAGGCGAGGCTGTCGACTGCCCGAGCGGATTCGGCGGCACGGGCGTCCGTGTGGATCCGCACGGCGCTGAAGTCGGCGCCGAGGCCGAGCTCCATGGCCGCGCGGATCGTCGGAGCCATGGAACTGCCCGCACTGCCCACCACCTCGTGAACGATCGCGGGCACGTGCGTTGGGGCGGCACGTCCGGAAGACACGCGACGTAGCACGCCTTCCTTTTCACGACAGGCGTCGCAGCCGCCCTGGCCGCTCTTGCAGGTGCACCGCCGAACGACTCTAGTCGCACGGCCCTCGACGGACGCCAGCCGGCCCGCCTGACGCTCGATCACGGCAACGGCCTCGGCGCCCGTGCCGGGGCTGTCAATGCCGGCTTCTTCCAGTCGGCCGGAATGTCGTACGAGCAGCCGCCCCGTTTGTCGGCGTCGCTGACCGGCAGCAGGCAGTCTGTCTCACGGTCGTCCCGGGCCCGCTCCGGCTTCCGCAGCTCGTCCGGAATTCGCGGCAGGAGGCCCCGTTCTTCCGCCAGCGCTCCTCGTGTCTTACAGTCGCTCTCCTCGAGCTCGAGCAGCTTGCCGGGGACCTCCTCCGTGCCAGGCACCGTTCGCTTTTCCTGACGCGACGTGCGCACGACGCCCACACGGAGGTGACCGAACACTCGCTCCCACGGGCGGGCGCCCGCGCCAGGACGGCGCAAGAATTCGTCGATCGCGCCGAGCAGCGGCTTGGCCAGCGGGTCGTCAGCCACAACGCCGAACACGGCGAGGCGATCGGCCGGCTCCGGCAGCGCCCGGAACAGGGACACGAACTGATCCGACAGCTCCCGCCTCGGAATCTCGTCCCCCCACAGCAGGACACTGAGGTCTTCCGCCGAACGAATGCCGCTCCGGGCGACGATCTCCCCAAGCCTGCTGCCGGCGCTGGGCGCCGGGCGCCGCCCGAGCAGCTCGCCTCCGGCAAGCGGCTCCGGAAGCTTCGTCCCGGACGGTAGTGAGGAGCGCACCAGATCGGAGAGGACCTTCGACCGTTTGACGCTCAGCGTCTGATTGTGGGCCTCGGGGGCTTCGGGCGACGCGTAGGCGGAGATGGACACCACCTGCGAACCCGCCGCGACGTCCCTCGCGACGCCCGCGAGCTCCGCCCGGGAGCGCGCCTGCAGCACCGGATCCCGCGAGATGGCAGTCTGGTCGAGACGGAAGTAGTAGCGGTGCTCCCCGGCAACCTCGACATCTTCCTCGCGGGTCACCGGCTTCTCGCTCGGCGGGATGTCCAGAATGCACCTGAAGCGCGGGGTCGGTGGCGGGCAGAGACAGTCATGACAGTCGTCGGGACGGACCGGTGGCCCACCGAAGCGTCCCCTGACGCCGACCCCGACACTGGTGCCGCCGGGACCACCAGACACGATTAGACACGGCCTCGTGGAGCCGGTGCCGATATCGATGCACCCGGCGCCAGTGCCGGTCGGTGAGCCGGACAAAACGTTTGAGATCTGAGCCTCTACACTCACCCTCCCGACCTTGGCGCCGAGATCGATATCCAGCCTGTCGCCGGCCGTGGCTCCGAGGCCATGGAGGAAATCGGCGGTGACATAGGCCCGCCAGCGGCCGCCTTCAGCCACGATCTGGGCCCGACCGCCCACACCGGTACTGCCCGGCGTGTTGCTGCCGAGCACCTCCAAGAGCACCCGTCCGCCGGCCGAGCGGCCGACGACGTTGACCTCGATGCCGACCTTGGCCGTGCCCACCGGTGGCGGTCCACCCGCCAGGAATGAGGTCAAGTTCGACTGCACCTCACCGTACACATCCGTCGTGGTTCCGCCGCGGCAGTGCCGATACACGATCGCGAAGGCATTCAGGTTGGGATTCCAGAAGGCTCCGGATTGGGTCAGTGGGACCTTCCGGCACTCGCACGAGATTAGGTCCCGCCAGACCCTGATCTTGGCCCCGGCGCCCTTCTCCGGGGCATCGAGCCTCGCGGTATCGGTCCGGAGCGGTTTCGGCTCTTCCGGAGCGCGACGCAGGATGGCCGGCCCTTGGGACCGCCACAACGCTCCCGCCGTTCCGCCACCGGTGACGCGCGCCGCTATCCGGTCCGCTTCCCTTTCCGCGCGATCCTCGCGCCCACCGATTTCGAGCCTCGGGCCGACCACCCCACCGTCGTGCTGGACGGTGTGGGCCAGCTCGTGAGCGAGCAGTCCGAGCCCGGCCGGGCTCGAGCGGGCGTGCGACTCGCCGCCCAGGACGATGTGTGGGCCCACGGCATACGCCAGGGCCCCTACTGAACGCGCCGACTGCGTCGCTGTCAGGCCGGTGTGAATCCGGACCCGGCTGAAGTCGTGCCCCAGTCTCGATTCCATGAACCGGCGAGTCCCCGGTTCGAGCGGCTCGCCCGGCCCTCGAATCACGTCGTGGACAATCGGCGGAGCTGCGGCGGGCGCAGGCCGGCCGTCGCTCCGACGGTGAAGCTGCGCGTCCCGCTCCGTCCGGCAGTCCTCACATTCGGACTCAGGGTGACCGGAGCAGGCGCACTTGCGGCGGACGAGGGTGCTGCGTGTCTGGACCACGCCAGCCGCCGCCGAAGGCGCCTGCCCGGGCGCGCGGGCTTGAAGCGCGCCGCCCGTCACCGACAGGCCCTCCCGACCTCGAAACGAACCCACCCAGAATCGATCACCCATCCTCCGCATGCCCATACCCCAGCAGCTTCTCCATCCGGCTGAACACGTACGAGAACCCCTGCACCCGCGGACTCCGATTGCCCTCGATCGTGTACAGCATCCCATCCCTCACCTGGTGCACAAGCCCGACGTGCCCCTGCCAGCCGTTCAGGTTCACCCGCCACCAGAACACCGGGTCGCCCGGCGCCGGCTCGTACCGATCGGTCGGCGCATGGGCCCAGCCTTTCTCCCGGAACTCGCTCAGGAGACCCCGCGCGCCCGGGCAGCAGGGGAACGGCATCCTGCCCACCTGGCCCCCGCAGCCCTGCAGGTAGCACCAGCTCACGAATGCGGCGCACCACGAGTTCCCCTCGGCCACATCCACCACCTGCAGATACTTCCGGACGAACGGCCCGGCGTTGTTGCCGCCGATCTCGCCGGCGCCGGCCTCGAGCTCGCCGATGGCCGCCGCCAGCGCCGCCCGGCCGATCGCGCTCCCCCCCGCCGTACCGGGTGGCATCCGCATGAAGTCCACGGCCGCCGGCGTCTCGATGTCCGGCTTCGGATGCGTCAGACTCCACCAGCTGAGCGGCCCCACTCTGCCGTCCACCACCAGTGGCTGGCCGTGCTGGTCGAGGTTCTGGGCCTGGAACGCGCGCACCGCCCGATAGGTGGTGTTTCCGAAGTCCCTGTCCTCCGCGACGGGAAAACCTCGCCCCACCAGCAATCGCTGGAGCTCGGCAACCTCGGGGCCGAAGTCCCCCTTCGTCAGCGGAAGCGACATGCCTCGGCTCCGGTCATTGCTTCGTCGCGTAGAAGCCGAAGGTGCGGCCACCCCAGTACGTGGTGCCCGCCATCTTCTTCTTGTCCCAGCTGAACAGATACCCGTCGAACTTCTGGCGGTTGTTGGGAAACTGGATGTAAAAGACCATGTGCTGGAACTTCTGGTCGATGGTCCCGATGCTCGCCGCGAAGTTCTGGCTCTTGCTGTCCTGATACCGCAGCACGAGGTGGCACCATGGCGTGCTGGCGCAGTCCTGTTTGGAGTCGAGCACCGACAGGGTGCCGGCCCAGCCATCGTGGTTCATCGTGTAGCGGCCGATCCAATCGCTCACCGTCGCGTCGACGGCGGGCCGCTCGGCCGCGGCCGCCGTCGCCAGAACCCCCAGCAACAGGCCGATTCGAATCGCGCGCATAGTCCCTCCTCGGGAGTTCCGGTCCGGTCGCTAGGCGTGAATCGGGGTGTTCCGCCGGCGCGCGTGCGTCACGTGTCCCGCAGCATCTCCCGCTTCGGAGAAGAAGTTGGTATCGACGAAGGTCGCCTGGACCAGCGACCAGAAGTCGACGGCAATCCCCGCCTCGACGTACGCGTAGGGCAGCCAGCCGTAGCCGGCCTCCCCCCAATCCGTACCCCATGAGTTCCGGATAAGCAGCGCGCCCTGATAACCGCCGATGCGCTTCCCATCGTCGAAGCCCACCGCATCCACCGCATGTCCGCCCAGGACGGTGTCGCCCTGCTGCGGGAACGGGATCTCGCCGGTGCCCTCGCCGATCGGTGGGAAGGTGCTGTAGACCGTGAATCCGAACATGCTCGGCAGCCCGGCGGCCAGGTTCTGCCGCACGTTGCTCAGGACGTCGGACGTCGCCGTGCCGGCGGGGTCGAGGCGGTAATAGATGATCGCCTTGTAATTCGAGGCGAAGGAATAGCAGAACGAGGACGGCTCGTCATCGAAGCTCGCGATGTTGTACGGCCAGTACCTCTCGGGCGGCACGCCCGCGAGCACCATGGCCTTCATCGTGTCCCGCAGATAGGCGCCGGTATCCCCGGTCCATCCCATCAGGTCGCGGGTGACCTTGTAGAGGAACAATCGGGAAGCGTCGAGATACTGGTTGAACGCCCGCCGCTGGAAGTACTCGATCAGCCCCGCGCCGGCGTTGGCCGTGCAGGAACCCAAGGCGCCCTGATCTTCGATCGGGGAGCACCATTCCCTGAGATCGACCGATGTAGGACTCGCTTTCTTGCTTCGGGCCAGCAGCTTTGACTCCCGGGTTATCGCGCGGACTTTAGGCGTGTCCGGGGTATAGTCGCGAAAGTCCGGTAGGTCCCGAGTCCAGCCCAGATGGCCTAGACGTGCCGGTTGACCGTTGTTCCGTGCTCGCTCTTTCATGTTCCACCTCGCTGTTCGTTGGCTGATGGTTCAGTCAGGCTCACCCCCACGGCCCTCCCGATCTGCACCCCGAGCGCTCGAGCCTGGCGGCCCACCGCCGGGATGTCGGGTGCCCGTATCCGATCGAGCGCGGTCGCCGCCTGCAGCCCCGCCGAGAGCGCGGCCTCGGACAGCGCCAGCGCGAGCTCGGCCTCGAGCGCGGCCCCCACCGCCCGGCGCTCGCTCCCCTCGAGCGCGAACCCCTCCAGGATCAGGCGGTCGATACGCACCCGGAGGTTCATGCGGCCCCCACCCCGGCGGCCGGCGCCGGCGCGGGCGGGATCCAGCGAAGCTCGGCCTCACTTACCGGCCGCTCCATCTTCCTGAGCTCGCCGCGCGCGGCCTCGAGCACCCTCGGCATCGTCACCGCCCCGTCGGCGCCGGCCGCCAGGAACGCCGAGTTGAGCGCGATGTTGTGGATGCTCCCGCCCGTGAGGCTGAGCCGGGCGAGGCGGTCGAAGTCCAGCGCGCTGGTGTTCATGCCGGCCGGGAACACCTGCCGCCAGATCCGCTTCCGTTCGGCCGTGCCCGGGAACGGGAACTCGATCGTGAACCGGAGCCGCCGCAGGAAGGCGCGATCCAATCCGCTCTTCATGTTGGTGGCCAGGATCGCTAGCCCGCGGTAGGTCTCCATGCGCTGGAGCAGGTAGTTGATCTCGATGTTCGCATAGCGGTCGTGGCTGTCCTTCACCTCGCTCCGCTTGCCGAAGATGGCGTCGCACTCGTCGAAGAAGAGGATCGCGCCCCCGTCCTCCGCGGCGTCGAACAGGCGCCGCAGGTTCTTCTCCGTCTCGCCGATGTACTTGCTGACCACGGCCGACAGGTCGATCCGGTAGAGGCCGAGGCCGAGCTCGTTGGCGATGACCTCCGCCGCCATGGTCTTCCCGGTGCCGCTCTCGCCGGCGAACAGCGCGCTGATGCCCAGCCCCCGATTCATCTTCTCGGCGAACTTCCACTCGTCGTAGACCACGCTCCGGTTGAGCACCTGCCCCATCAGCTGCCGGAGCAGCCCCAGCTCCGCCTCCGGCAGAATGAGGTCCGGCCATCTGGCCCGCGCGTCGATGCGCTGCGCCAGCTGATCCAGCCGGGGCCGTGCGCTCGCCAGGCACGCGGCCCACAGGCGCTGCTTGAGCCGCTCGGGATCGTCGGCCCCCTCCGCCAGCGCCTGCTCCGCGACGTCGTGGATCCGCGGGAGCGCCAGGTCGAACTGGCTGGACAGCCTCCTGGGGTGATCGCCCGCGTGCGCACCCAACAACGCGCGCCACGCGGCGAGCTGCTCCGCCGGCGTCGGCTTCGCCACCTCCACCGCGAACGCCGCGGGGCCGAACTCGGGGCGAAGGTCCCGCGTGTCGATGAACCGCACTCCGCCGACCCGGGCGAGAAACCGGCTCAGCGGGTTCGAGTGGCCGTGCTCGGGTGTCACATCGGCCTCGCGCGGCTCGACGTACAGCCCCAGCCGGATCAGGAGCGCCTCCCGCTGGCACAGGATGGCGAGCGTCTCGATCTCCGCCGGCAGGGTCGGCAACAGGTCCGCGCCCAATCGGTAGAGCTGGACGCCGAGTCTCGTCGCGACCCGCGCCGCGACCACCTGCTTACTCGAGCTGTCGGTCCCGAGCAGCTGGACCGCCGGCGGCGGCCCCGGGCGGTCCTGGCGGCCGAGCATGCTCGCGAGCTGCTCCGCCACCGCTTCCTCCGAGGGGGGGAGCGAGTCGAGCGGGATCGGGGGCGATACCGGCGCCAGCAGCAGCGCCAGGCGCTCGTCGAGGTGGTTGAGCCCCTTGGCGAAGTTGACGATTCGCTCGTCGGCCCGAAGGACGCCGGCCGTGAGCGGCTGGCTGGGCGACGCGGTGACCTCGAGCAGCCGCCAGAACCGGAGCGGCCGCTCGGGCGAGAGCACGTCCCACGAGGGATCGTCGAACGCCGTCATCGCCAGCGCGAACGTCGGATACGGGCGTGACGCGTTGCCCTGAGCCGCGGCGCACAGGCCCGCCACCGCCGGATCCAGCTCCATCGCCACGGCGAGCAGGAGCACCTGCTGTTCGAACGCCGACAGCCCCAGCCGCCGCGCCAGAATGACGAGCGCGGGCGGCGGGTCCGCCGCGGCCAGCCGCTCGAGCCCGGCCGCGACCTCGGCCACCGCGCCCTCCCGGGCCGCCCTGGCAACCGCGGGAATCAGGGTCCGCGGCTCGGGCCGGTCGCCCGGAGTGGGGGACGGCTTGGCCACCGGCGGCCGCGCGGGGCTGCGGCCGAGCAGGCGGTCGAGCATGGACGGCCGCCGGGCCTTCGTCCTCGGCGCGCGCGGAACCGGCACGACCGTGGGCTCCGCGGGCGCGGCGGGTGTCGTCTGGCGCTCGAGCCGCAGCCGAAGCCAGCTCAGCGCGGTCCGCAGGTACTCCTCGTTGGCGGCCTCCCACGCGGCGAAGTCGGTCATGTGATGGCCACCTTCACCGCGGGATCGAAGGTGGGCGGCGTGCTGCCGGCGAGCACGACCGGGCTGTCCACGCCGTCCACCCGGAGCCGCAAGTAGAACTCGCCGGGCCGTGCCTCGAGAACGACGAACGTCAGCTGCCCGGCCGCCGCGGCGAACGGGGCGGCCCTGATCTCGCGATCGCCCACCAGCAGCGTGGCGCGCTGCTCCGGGAGCACCGGCGGGCTCACGCTGACGGTCAGCGTCACCGTCCCGTTCGCGTCTCGGGCCGCCGGGCTGGGCGCGATGGTGCCGATGGCAGGCGCGAGCGCGAGCGGCGCCTCGTTGGTTTCACGGCGGTAGGGTTCGCCCGCTCGCTGCACCACGACGGCCACCGTGTAGAACCCCGCCGGCCAGGCCGCGGGGGCGTTGGGCACGGCGACGGCCACCCGGCTGTCGGTCGCGCCGGCGAGGGGGTCCACTACGATCGGCTGCGGCAGGCGCGGGGTCGTGAGCCGGACCTTCGGACTGGTGCCGCTCAGGTTCGACCCCGACAGCGCGATGGTGTCCCCCGGACTCGCCGCGGTCTCCCGACCCGGGAGCTCCAGCGCGTCGAGGTGGGGATACGGCGTGAGCAGGCTCGCCCGCGCATCGACCCCGGTATCGTCCTGGCCCCGGGTCAGGACGGGCAGCGGCGTACGGGCCGAGCGGAGGCTCTCGATCAGCACCACCGACACCTCGTACGCGGCCGACAGCCGGTAGTTCGCCTGGAACGCGGTCCAGAGCTTCGAGATCTCGTCGATCGAGAGCGGCTGCGAGGTGATGCGGATGCGCTCGATCTGCCGGTCGAGGTCGCTGTCGCCCGAGGTGTCCCGGATGCGGCTGCTCAGGATTTCCGCCGAGCTCAGCACGGCGTGATCGTGCAGCACGCTCATTGCCGCGCCCAGGATCCGCTGGCTGAGGTCGCCCCGGCCGTCGTCGGTGTTGCCGAAGGGGGTGACGAGATAGAACAGGTCGAGCGCCAGCGGGGGCGGCGCCGTTTCTCCCGGCCGCACCTGTCGCGGCAGGTCCTGATTGCGCCAGGCCGCGTTCAGCACGGTCTGATACAGGAACAGGTTGAGCTGGAGCCCGCCGTCGCCATTGGGCGGGCGCGCGGTGTCGAGCGGGAGCGTGGTCACTGTGAGACCGGGCAGGTCGGGATCACGGCCGGGAATCCCGGTCAGCAGGAGCTGCTGCAGCGTGGAGGTCGCCGCGGCGATGGCGAGGGCGTTGCTCACCGGGCGGCTCCGCCGGCGCGCCGGCGCAGGTACTCGTCGAGCGTCATCGTCGGGGGAGCCGCGCGGGGCTTGCCCGCGTCCTCCGCGGCCGGCGTGGCCCGCACCTCGATCCGCCCGATGCTGACCTCGATCGTGCGAGGAGCGTGCTCCGGCCCCGGGCCGGCCGGCGCCAGCGGCGCCGCGGCGCGCCGGGCCTCGGCAGCCGGAACCGGGAACGCGC
>JBOHSB010000147.1:0-1719 GCA_050733015.1 Gemmatimonadales bacterium | reverse complement strand
ATCGCCATGCCAACACTCGTGGCACAACCTTGACCCAACGGCCCGGTCGTCGTCTCGATGCCTGAGGTCAGGTGGAACTCGGGGTGACCTGGACACTTGCTGTCGAGCTGCCGGAACCGCTTGATGTCGTCGAGCTTGACCGACAGCTCGCCCTGCCGCTCGTACTGGGAGTTGACCGCCTTGACCCCGGTGAGGTGGAGCATCGAGTAGAGCAGCATCGAGGCGTGGCCGTTGGAGAGCACGAACCGGTCGCGGTCGGGCCAGATCGGGTCGTCGGGGTCGAAGCGGAGGAAGTCCTGCCACAGGCAGTAGACCACCGGGGCCAGCGCCATGGGGGTGCCGGGATGGCCCGAGTTGGCCGCCTGCACGGCGTCCATGGCGAGGGTGCGGATGGTGTTGATGACCAGCAGGTCGGGGTCTTGGGGCGTGGGGGGCATGGGGCAGTATCCCTTCATACAAACGGCTCGGACGCTTCCGGTACGCGATCCCGGCCTGGTGGAAGCTACGCCACCAGGGTAACGAACTGTATCGCGGTTGGGGGCCGTTCGTCATGGGTGGCCGGTTGGCCGGAGCCGGAGGCGTCGCTGGTCCAGCCCGGACGAGCTGCCCTTCCTGACGCAGAGTGGACGGGGCCCGGCGCGCCCGCCGCGCACGCCAACCAGTTTGATAAGCACAGGCTGTCCCCGGGGTCACGTGAGGGTCACGCCGCGACGCGATGCTGAGGGAGGCTAATCGCCCCCTCAACCCGCGGAGCGGATCAATGCTGTTCCCCGATGCCCCGACGGCGACGCTCGCCGGTGCCCGCCCGACACAGACCCTGCGCGCCGAGCGCGAATACCGCCCCTTTCCCAACGAATCCGGCCGCAACACCCGCCAGGCGGCGATCGAGGTCCCGCTGATGGTCCGCGCCCTGGGCCTGCCGGCCGGCGGCCGCGTGCTCGAGGTGGGCTGCGGCCGGGGGGTGGCGATGCCGGCGCTCGTGCGGCTGCTCCGTCCCTGCCGGCTCGCGGGCCTCGACCTCGATCCGGCTCTGCTCCACGAAGCGCGCGTGGGCGCCGAGGCCGCGGGCATCGCCGTCGAGCTGGTGCCCGGCGACGTCCGCCGCATGCCGTTTCCCGACGGCTCGTTCGACCTGGTGGTGGACTTCGGCACCTGCTACCACATCGCGCGCGCGGCGAAGGCGCTGGCCGATATCGCGCGGGTGCTGGCGCCCGGCGGGCTGTTCGTGCACGAGACGCCGCTGAGCCAGCTCCTCGCCCACCCGCTGCGCTCGTTCGGCCGGCGGATGCCGTGGCGATCCGCCCCGGGCTTCGAGCGCCATCGCGGCGCCCTGCTGTGGACCGCGCGCCGCCGCCGAGGGGCGCGCGCTTGATGGCTGCGGATCACATCCCGTCGGCGCTGCCGCTGCTCGGCCACGCGCCCTGGTTCTGGCGCGACACCAACGGCTTCCTGCTGCGGCTGGCCCGCGAGCAGGGCGACGTTGCCACCTTCCGCCTCGGCCGCCGGGACGCCTTTCTGCTCTCGCATCCCGATCACGTGCGCCAGGTCCTGGTGGACGACGCCGACGCCTTCCGGAAGGGCGGCCTGATGCGGCGCGCCCGCCGGCTGCTCGGCGACGGGCTCCTCACCAGCGAGGGCGAGCGGCATCATGCCCAGCGCCGTGCGCTGCAGCCCGCCTTCTGCCGCCGCCAGCTCGCGGCCTACGGCGCGGCCGTGCCG
>JBOHSB010000146.1:0-6877 GCA_050733015.1 Gemmatimonadales bacterium | reverse complement strand
GTGAAGGCGGTCAAGAAGGTCAAGAAGGCGGCCAAGGTGAAGCGGCGGTAGACCAGCGATCGGCCAACAAAAAAAGCGCCCACCCGAGGTTCGGGTGGGCGCTTGGCATTTCCCGGTGTCAGGTCTTGAACTCCTGCATCAAGGAAGTCAACCGCGTCGCCCCTTGCAGCAGATCGCCGGCGGCCGCCGCCATCTCCTCGGTGCTGGCGGTCTGCTCCTCGGCGGCGGCCGTGACTTCCTCGCTGGCCGAGGCATGTTCCCCGGCACTCTGCGATACCTCGCGGGTCCGGTGCCCCAGCTGCTCGACGATGGCCTGGTTCGCCGCCACCTCCCGGGCCACCGCCTCTGCCGCGTCGTGGACCTCGCCCACCGCGCGAGAGATCTCCTCCAGCGCGCGGGCGGCGGCCACCGCGACTCCCTCGATGCCGTGCACCTTGGAGGATCCCACCTGCATCGTCCCCGCGACCTGCTGCACCTGGTTGCGGATGTGCTTGACCGTCTTGGCGACATCCTCCGCCGCGGTGGCGCTCGAGTCCGCCAGCCGCCGCACCTCCTCCGCCACGACCGCGAAGCCGCGGCCGTGCTCGCCCGCGCGCGCGGCTTCGATCGCCGCGTTGAGGGCCAGCAGGTTGGTCTGGGAGGAAATCTGCTTGATGAGGTCGATGAACGCGGTGATCGGCTCCGACAGACGGGCCAGCTCCTGGACCTGCTCGGCCGACGTCCGAACCACTTCGCGGACGTCGAGCAGCGATTGCCCGGCCGCCGCCACGTCGGACCGATGGCGCGCCGCGAGCTCCTGGATCCGATCGCCCAGTTCGGCCACGCGGGCGGAGGCCAGGGCGTTGGCCTCCGCGATCTCGCGCAGGCTCCCCAGCAGGGAGTCGGCCTTCTCCATGCCGCTCACCTGCTGCTCCGCGCTCGCCGCGATCTTGACCATGGCGGTGGAGATTTCGCCGCTGCTGGCCGCGAGCTCTTCGCTCATGGCGCTGAAGTCGCTGGCGCTGTTGCCGATCTGGCTGGCCTCGCTGACCACCGAAACGACGACGCCGCGCAGGCGCCCCCCCATGTCGTCCATGGCCCTCGCGAGCCGCTCGATCTCGGTGGGCATCCCGCCGCCCAATTGGATCGGTCGGAGATCGCCGCCGCCGAACCGCTCGGCCGCGCCGATCAGCTGGTTCATGGGCCGATCGACCGAGCGAACCGTCCACCACGCGGTGACCATGCCCAGCATGAACGAGACGCCGAACAGGCTCCAGAGAGCGTTGCGACGGTTGTCCGATTGGCGGCGCAGGTCGCCGGCCCGAGCCATGGACCGGGTGGTTTGCGCGAGTCCGAGGGCGCGCACGTCGCCGAGCAGGGTGTCGGCCGGCGCCCGCGCGCGATCCGCCATCCGACGAGCCTCGTCCGTCCGGCCCAGGTCGGTGAGGGCGTGGGCCATGCCGTACGCCACCTCGATCTGCGCCTGGTTGGCCGCGATCTTGTTGACGATGTACCGGTCGGCGGTCGTGAGCGAACCCAGGCCGCGATAGCGGAGCTGAAAGGCGTAGGCCGAGTCGCCGTCTTCGATGGTCGAGGCCCGCAGCCGGTCGTTGGGTCGGACCAGGTATTGCTCGGCCGACCGGATCTCGGAGGCCACCGACGCCACCAGCCCGTTGCCGAGGTCGGTGCTCCCGAGCAGCAGCGACAACTCCTGGTTAACGGAGCGGTCGAGCGCCTGGATCGAGGTCACGCCGAGCAGCGCAATGCCGAAGACCAGCACGATCAGCAACAGCATGCCGGCCCAGACCCGGTGCTGCAGGCTCCGCAGGGGCCTCATCGGGCGCCCATCACGCTTTCCTCGACCCCATTGACCACCGTGACCGCCCCGTGCTGGACCAGGCCGATGTACACGTTCTGATTGGGGACGTCGCCGTTGGCGTCGAATGCGACCGTGCCCGTGACGCCCTCGAACGGCGGAGTGACCGAGCCGACGCCGGCCAGCGCCCGGCGGATGTCGGCGCGCGAGGTCCCCGCGCGCGCGATCACGTCCCGGAGCAGGAACATCGCGTCGTAGGTCCCGGCCGCCGGCTGGTTGGGCAGCGCGTTGTACTTGCGCCGGAACGCCTCGACGAAGCGGCGGTTGGACGCGCTGGGAATCGACGGGAAATAAGGCGAGGAGAGGTAAACGCCTTCGGCTAGCGCGCCCGCGTCCTGGATGCCCTCGAGTCCGTCGCCGCCGAGCACCGGCATGGTAAGGTTCCGCTTCCGTGCCTGGCGAAGTATTTCCTCGGCTTCGCTGCGATTGCCGGCGACGACCAGGAACTCGGGGGCGCGCCCGTGTGCCAGCCGGTCGAGATACGGTCCGACCTCCGGCCGCTCGCCGAGATAGGGGTCGACCGCCTCGAGCTCGCCGCCAAGCCGGGTGAACTCGGCGACGAAGGTCTGGCGGATACCGCGGCCGTACTCGTCATTCAGGTAGAGCACCGCGCCGCGGGTGAGGTGAAGCCGGTCGCGCACCCAGTGGGCCAGCTCGGTCCCATGCGCCAGGTCGCTGGGACAGAGGCGGAAGGTCCAGTCGCCCGCGCCGGTGATCTCGGGAGACGACGACGACGGGCTCAGGGCGACGACCGGATCGTCGCCGCCGTTGTAGACCGGCGAGGCGGCGAGTGTCATCCCCGAGAAGAGGTGACCGATCACGGCCGACACCTTCGAGCTATAGAGGTCGCCGGCGACGAATACGGCGGAGTCGGGGTCGCTGTAGTCGTCGCGAATTACCAGCTCTACCCGCTTGCCGCCGATGCCGCCGTCCGCGTTGATCTCCTCGGCGGCCAGCTCCGCGGCTTGCTGCATGGGCACGCCGATCGGATCGCTGAACGACCCGGCGACCCCGATCCGCACGACGTCGTCGCGCGTCCTGGGGCAGCCGGCAAGGGCAAGCGCGACCAGGAAAAGCCCGCCGGCGTGGGGCGCAAATAGCCTGAAACGGTCGGACAATGCCAAGACCCGCTCCTGGGATCAGTGGTGGAGCCGTAAGTATCGTCAGGTAACGTGTTTGCGGCGGCCAAGCCGGCGGGGAAAGGGCCCTGCACATAGGCAGTTCCAGCACCCGCCAGGCCAGGTGAGCCGAGCGGAAGTGCAAATTACGTACTCACCTCTGGACGCCTTGGGATGAGCGACTGGACCGAGCGGGAGCCCGACGCCATGTTCGACCTGCACGGCCAAGCGGTGAGCGAGGCCGCCGTAAACGTCGAGCGCTTTCTGCGGACCCAGGCACGGGTGCGGCCGGGTGGTGTGGTGCGGCTGATCACGGGGCGTGGGCGCCTGGGTGGGGGAGCACCCGTCCGGGCTCGGGTGCGCACGCTGCTCAAAGCCATGCGCGAAGGGGGATCGGCGGTGCGGGACTATGTCCTGGAGGATTCCGAAGGGAGCTTTCTGGTCCGGCTGCGCTGACGACCGACCCGCGGCGGCGCTAGCGTCGCTGCGGCTTGCCGCGACCACGGCCCCACGCGTCGAGCACCGGCCCATCGACCAGACTGACCGACGCGGTTTTCTCACCCTTTTCGATGCGCCAGGTGAGCCGCAGCATCCGGCCGTGGCGAACCCACTGCATCATCCACTGGGTTCCCTGCACCTGCGCGTCGACCCGGCCGTAGCGCCGCTCAATGGACTCGCGCCAGGAGTCGAGCTGGTCCGCGGTGACGCTGCTAGACAAGGTGATGACGCCGGCCACGCTATCCATGGCCGACACCCACAGGTTCACCGCGCCGCCGAGCTCCGGGTCGGTGAAGACCGCGCGACACTCCATCACGTGCCGGTCGGCCTTGGCGTGATCGCAGCGAAACCGGCTCCCCCCGAGGCTCCGCACCATGCTGTCGATCTCATGGAGCCGGGCGCCCGCGCGGAATCCCTGGAACTCGAGCGCCGCGGTATCGGCGGGCAGGGTGGAGGCGGAGGCGGAGCGGAACCAGCCGAGCAGCGCGAGGAGCAGGACGGAGCGGATGGCTCGGGTCATAGGCCGCGCGGGGGTTGGGGACGGGGAACCGAACGCCCCCACCAGTTCGGCGGGGGCTCGGGCGAGACTGCGTTGCGTCGGAGCGGGAAGGGCGCGGGGCGCCGGGGTGTCAGACCTTGCGGACGTTGGAGGCCTGAAGTCCCTTCGGGCCCTCCACGACCTCGAACTCCACGTTGTCGCCCTCTGAGAGCGAGCGGAATCCCTCGGCGATGATGGCGGTGTGGTGCACGAACACGTCTTTGCCACCGTCCTGCGCTATGAAGCCGAATCCCTTCGCATCATTGAACCACTTGACCGTGCCCTTCGCCATTGTTGCAACCTCTTGAAAAGGGAGCCCGCAGGCTCCGGGGAGACCCCCGGCCTTCGTGGCCGGGTGAAAATGCCCCTAAAACAAAAGCCGCCCGGACCAGAGGTCCGGCCGGCCGGCGATAGCTCAGGAATGCAAAGGATGGACTTCGCGGAGCATAGCCTAAGGTCATGACTGTTTTGGGATTTGTCAATATAGCGGACGGTCCGACGGTCGGACGGTCAGGCGGTAGGAGGTCGAAAGGGAAGTGATCCGAGGCCGTGGGCCGTCACGTTTCTGACGGGCATCTGGGTGGTTTCTCGCAGGTGTCGGACAAGGCACGGCAGGCTTCAACGAATCGGAGGTGGAAGGAGTCCACGCGAGAAACTCGTACCTTCGGTTCGCCCTATCGCCCTATCGCCCTATCGCCCTATCGGCGCCCGTCGTGAGACGCCCCTCCAGTCCCCTGCGTATACCCTCTCGAACCCACATCCGACGTCGGCGGCCACCGCCGTCGGCGACGACACCGGCCCCACGAACGGAGACGGCGAGATGAACGCGAAGCCGATGGCGCTGACCCTCGGGCTCTACCTGCTGGCCCTGACCCTGGCGGCGTCCGCCTCGAGAGCGTCCTGGTTCGAGGCTCGAACCACTGGGGCGAAGACCCTCACGCTGCGCGGGGCCGCGGAATTCGGAGCCGGTGCCCCCGATACCGCGCACACCCCGTTCGTCCTCGCACTGGGCGCGGACTCGCCCAACGGTGCGGTCATCTTCACCCGCCAGGACGGCGGCCGGCCCAAGCCGGGCGTCTACCCGCTCGACGCCGGCACGGTGGGCAGCGTCCAGGCCCTGGTGGTGACCGGCTCGCCGACTCGCCCGACCGGCGCGTTTCACGCGCGCTCGGGCGCCTTGACGATCACCGGCTCGCGGGCCGACTTGATCGAGGGACGGTTCGACATCGACGCCGTCGGCTTCGAGGCCGCCGAGCCGGGCGACGAGAGCAGGGAGCTGGTGGTGCGCGGAGCGTTCACCGCGTCGGCCGGCGCGCGGCCGGGGCGGTAATTTCGGCCGCCCCAATCGGCGGGAACAAACCCCGGCCTCGGCTGTTGTGCGGGAACAAACCCCGGCCTCGGCTGTTGTGGTAGCTGGACGCTCAATCCGAGGGACGCCGATGTCGCTCCGCCCCGTCAAGCAGATCCTCAAGACCCAGCCGACCCTCGAAGGCGCCGGCGTGAAGCTTCAGCGCGCCTTCGGGTTCGGCAAGACCAAGGACTTCGACCCGTTCCTGTTGCTGGACGATTTCCGCAACGAGCACCCCAGCGACTACCTCGCCGGGTTTCCCTGGCATCCCCATCGTGGCATCGAGACCATCACCTACGTGCTCGCCGGGTCGGTGGAGCACGGCGACAGCCTGGGGAACCAGGGCCGGATGGCGGCTGGCGACGTGCAGTGGATGACCGCTGGCAGCGGCATCCTCCACCAGGAAATGCCCAAGGGCGACGCGCAGGGGCGGATGCACGGCTTCCAGCTGTGGGCCAACCTGCCCGCGTCGCTCAAGATGACTTCACCTAGGTATCAGGACATCCCGTCGGCCGCCATCCCCGAGGTCACCGACGACGACGGCACCAGCGCGCGCGTCATCTGCGGCGAGTTCTGGGGCCGGCGCGGTCCGGTGGATGGCGTGGCGGCGGAGCCCAGCTATGTGGACGTCAGCGTGCCGCCGGGCAAACGGAAGCGGTTGGCGATCGAGACCACGCGCAACGCCTTCGCCTATGTGTTCGCCGGGTCGGGCATGTTTCGCGACGCGTCGGACCCGCAGGCCGTGCTCACCGAGTCCGGGGCGGACCCGAACGCGCCGGCGCGCTACGATGCGGGCAATCACTCCCTGGTGCTGTTCGACCGGGGCGACGAGATCGTGGTGCAGGCCGGGGACGAGGGCATCCGCTTCCTGCTGGTATCGGGCAAGCCGATCGAGGAGCCGGTGGCCTGGTACGGTCCCATCGTCATGAACACGGCGGACGAGCTGCGGCAGGCGGTGGCCGAGCTGCAGAATGGAAGCTTCATCAAGCACGGCACGATCTGACGTTCGCTGTTGCTTCGTTTTGACCTGCTCGCACCCTCCGGCGTGGATCTCCAGCCGGTGCACCGGGGCGGCGCCGTCGGCAGCGGTCTCGACCTGCCAGAGCAAGCCTTGCCGGCCGACTCTCTGCACCTGTCGCGCGAGGAGAAGCGTGCGCTGGTGGCATTCCTCGGGGCCCTCACCGACACCGCCCCCGTCCCGTAGGCGTCTCGTCCGTTCCGCTCCGGCTGCAACCGATCACACGATCCTCCCGTCCAATCGAGCCTCACCTCCACTCCACCTGGACCCGGGGCAACGTGGTGCGGTTGGGATTCCTCAGTTGCATGCTGCAACTCGCTGCCGTCGCCTCGACGGCGGCCCAGCAGGCGCCGGTGCCACCGGCCGACGTGCGGGCCCGACTCGAGGAGGCGGTCGGCCGGTACATGCGCGACCGCGGGATCCCCGGCCTCTCGCTCGCGATCGGGGCCGGCGGGCGGGTGGTTCTCGCGCGGGGATTCGGGCAAGCGGATCTCGAGCACGG